>NZ_JBXGSI010000028.1:0-47755 GCF_056790315.1 Sphingobium sp. VMM | reverse complement strand
CGGAAATCTCCATCTAAACTTTGCGGAAGCTTATAACGGCGCAGGCGGCGAATGTAAGCCTGTTTTCCCGGAATGTGGACTATTGTTCCGACATATGAGGAAAGTCGCCGCGTAACAGGATGACGTGCAGGAAACGAGGGCCATGGGCGCCGCGCACATAGGTACCCTCGATATCGGTCGTACCCGACACGCCGGTGACCCAATAATGGGCGCGCGGCTGCGGCCCGGCCAGCGGCGCTTCCTCCAGCCAGGGGGCGATGTCCGCCACGCGCAGCAGCACCAGATGGTGCAGGGTCAGGAAATTGGGCAGCATCGGCGCCTGCGGGCTGGTCTCGAAGACCAGCGACCCGGTCTCGGCAATCCCCTTGCGCGCGATCGCCAGCGCCGCCGCTTCGTCGGGCGCGGCGCCCTGATGCAGGGCAAAGCCGCTCCAGTCGCAGCCCGACAGGCGCGGGTCGGGCGGCAGGCACAGCGCGCGCGCCTCGCCCTGCGCGTCCAGATAGCGCGCGACCGCAGCGGGCAGATCCGATATCGTTTCGATAACGTCATGACTGGCGCTGACGCTGGGCAGCGCCAGCCGCGCCAGAAATTCCGCCTCGACATGGGCGACATCGACCGCCGGCCGTTCCGGCGTGCCGAGCAGCGCCGCAGCCTCCGCCGCTATGTCAATGTCGCTGTCATCTTTCAGCCGACTGAGGATGGCTTCGCGCGCATTCATCGGCCGTTTTCCTTGCGATATTGCTCCATGAAGGTCTGCGCCGCCGGCTTGGGCATGTCGCGATAGCGGGTCCAGCCGCCCGCCAGAGGCAACTTGCTGATCCAGCCCTTGCTGCCCAGTAGCCGCATCGCCCGCACCGCCATGCTGGTGCCGATCCGATAGAGCCGTGGCCGGGTCGCGACCCAGGCCCATAGGCCCAGCCCCGCGCGCAAGGATTGCGGCTCCAGCCCCTCGCGCCAGCTCTTCTCCCGCCAGCCGCGCAGCAGCGTCGGCAGCGGGATGCGCACCGGACACACTTCCTGGCACTTGCCGTTCATGGTGCAGGCATTGGGCAGATCGCGGCTCTGCTTCAGCCCGTCCAGCACCGGGGTCAGCACCGCGCCCATCGGCCCCGGATAGGTGCCGCCATAGGCATGGCCGCCAATCTGCCGGAACACCACGCAATGGTTCATGCAGGCGCCACAGCGGATGCAGCGCAGCATCTCGGCCAGCCCTTCCTCGCGCATCTGGGTGCGGCCATTGTCGACCAGCACGATATGCATCTCTTCCGGCCCGTCCCGGTCGCCGGGGCGCTTGGGGCCGGTGTAGAAGGTCGTGTACTGGGTCAACGCCGCGCCGGTCGCCGACCGCGCCAGCATCCGCAGCATATGCACGGCATGGGGCATGCTGGGCACGATCTTCTCGATCCCGGCGGTCACGATATGGACGCGCGGCGGGACGAGCGACAGCTCGGCATTACCCTCATTGGTGACAGTGCAGATCGCGCCGGTGTCGGCGATCAGGAAATTGGCGCCGGAAATGCCGACATCCGCGCCCAGCATCTGCGTGCGCAGCTCGCGCCGCGCGCTTTCCGCCATAGCGGCGATCGTCTCTTCCTCATGCGGCGTGCGATGCTTCGCCTTGAACAGGGCGGACACCTGCTCGCGGGTCTTGTGCATCGCCGGCCAGATGATGTGTGAGGGCCGCTCGTCGGCCAGCTGGATGATATGTTCGGCAAGGTCGGTCTCGACCCGGCCGATGCCCGCTTCGGCCAGCGCATGGGGCAGGCCGATCTCCTCGCCCAGCATCGACTTGGAGCGGGCGACGCTCTTGGCCTTCGCCGCCTTGCACAGGGCGATGACGATGTCGCAGGCCTCGTCGGCGGTGCGCGCCCAATGGACCTTCGCCCCGGCGGCGATGGCGTTCGCCTCGAACTGCTCCAGATAATGGCCCAGATGGGCGACGACATGGTCCTTGATCGCCGCCGCACGGGTGCGCGCTGCCTGGAAATCGGGAAAGGCGTCGACCGCGACCGCGCGCTTGGCCTCGGCCGTGCCTGCCGTCCGCTCGACCGCGACCTTCAGGATGCGGTCGGCCAGCGCCGCGTCGGCGCGGTCCTTGAAACTGGTCGCTTCGGCCGGTGCGCCGCTCATGCCTCTTCCCCGATCGCCGGGCCATCGCCCATGCCGGCGATCAGTTCGATCGCGTGGAACGCCCGCACCTTGCTGCCCTGGCGGTTGAGCTTGCCCGCCATGTTCATCAGGCAGCCGAGGTCGCCGGCCAGCAGCAGGTCGGCGCCGGTCGCCTCGATCGCGTCCGCCTTCTCGCCGACGATCGCGTTGGAAATCGCGGGATATTTGACGCAGAAGGTGCCGCCGAAACCGCAACAGGTCTCCTCGCCCGCCAGCGGCGTCAGCTCCAGCCCGGCGATCGGCTTCAGCAACCGGCGCGGCTGCGCCTTGACGCCCAGCTCGCGCAGCCCCGAGCAACTGTCATGATAGGTCGCCTTGGCCTCCATCTGCACGCCCTCGGGCTTCCACCCGCATATCTCGTCCAGATAGGCCATGATCTCCCATGTCTTGGCCGCCACCGCCTGCGCACGCGGCAGCCATGCGGGATCATGCTCGAACAGCTCTGGATAATGGCAACGGATCGTGCCGCCGCACGACCCCGACGGCACCACCACCGCTTCATAGGGTTCCAGCGCGACGATCGTCTGTTTCGCCAGCGCGATCGCATGATCGGTGTCGCCGCTGTTGAGCGCCGGCTGGCCGCAACAGGTCTGGCCCTCGGGCACGATCACGTCGCAGCCCGCCGCCTCCAGCGCGCGGATCGCGGCAAAGCCGATGCGCGGGCGCATCATGTCGACCAGGCAGGTGACGAACAGGGCAACCTTATGCTGGGTCACACGCCATGCCTCTTGGCAAAGGCCAGGAACAGATCGGGCCAGGGCGCGGCTGATTTGGCCTGGGCCGTGATGCCGAAGCCATGGCCGCCATTTTCGAACAAATGGCATTCGGTCGGGATCTTCTGCGCCCGCAGCGCCGCCAGCATGGCGATGCTGTTGTCGACCGGCACCGCCGGATCGTCGATCGCATGGGCCAGGAACACCGGCGGCGTCTGCGCGCTCACATCCTGGTCCAGCGAATAGGCACGCATCCGTTCGGGCGAAGGATTCTCGCCCAGCAATTGCGTGCGCGACCCCTTGTGGACGAACGGCCCCTCCATCTGGATCACCGGATACATATAGGCGGCGACGGCGGCCTTGATCGGCTCGCGATCGGCGGCATCGACCGGCTTGTAGCTTTCCACCGGCGTCCGGCTGGTCAGCCAGGCGGCCAGATGCCCGCCGGCCGAAAAGCCGATCACGCCGACCCGATTGGCGTCGAACTTCTCCTTGCCCGCCAGGCTGCGCACCAGCCGCAGCGCGCGCTGCGCATCCTGCAGCGGCGCTTCGGCCCCGGCGGCCCAGCCATCGGCGGGCAGGCGATAGAGCAGCACGAAGCAGACATAGCCCGCCTCGGCAAAGCGGCGCGCGATCGAATAGCCCTCATGGCCGATCGCCACCCGGCTGTATCCGCCGCCGGGGATCAGCATGATCGCCGCGCCATTGGGCTTTGCCGGCCGCAACAGGGTCAGGGTCGGGGTGACGATATGGGCGAACACGCCATCGTCCGGCCCGCTGTCGGGCCGGCGCAGCGTCTCCACTTCCTTCACCGTCACATGCTCGCTGCCCGGCGCCTTGCCCGGCCAGATCGGAAAGCGGACAAACCCCTGGGACAGCGGAAAGCTCTGCGCCAGCGCGTCGCCCATCGGCGCAAGCGCGGCAGCAACGGCAGCACCGGTCAACAGGCCGCGACGGTCAAGCATGGTCATTGGCATTCGGTCCTTCCCAGCGGCGTGGTCCGCTTGAGCGCCGGCCGGCTCGTCAGCACTTTGGCCGAAATCGGCAGGTTCAGCGCCTTGAGGCCGCCGGCGACCAGATCGGCGACATTGCGCGCGCCCAGTTCGCTGAAATGGGTATCGTCGTCGATCCCCTTGGGGAAGCCGGGCATCTTGTCCTCCGCCTTGTAGTGGAGGAAATAGGCTTTCGCCTTGTCCGGCCCGGCCCGGTCGACCCAGGCGCGCGACAGCGCTTCCAGATCGATGATCGGCACATGGGCGCTCGCCGCCAGTTCGCGCATCACGGCGGAATATTCGGCGAAGTCGGCCTTGGCCTTGCCATCGGCGCCAAAGCTGCGCCGCGTCACCGGCGTCACCAGCACCGGCGTGCCGCCCGCGCCGCGCACGTCCCAGATGAAGCGCAGCAGATTGTTGCGATAGTCGGTCTGCGCCGGCGCCCAGCGCTGCGGCTTGGCGCGATAGGCGTCATTATGGCCGAACTGGATCAGCACCGTGTCGCCGGGCATCAGCTCGCTCATGAGTTTGATCCAGCGCCCTTCCTCGATGAAGGTACGGGTCGACCGGCCGCCCATCGCATGGTTGGACACCCGCACCTCGGGCGCCAGGCCGCAGCCCAGCATCATGCCCCAGCCGGTCTGGGGATAATTGCCCTTCTTGTAATTGGCCGCGGTCGAATCGCTGGCGATCAGGATCGTGTCGCCCGGCTGCGTCGCCAGCGCCGGCAGGGGCGTGGCCAGCAGGGCGAGGGCGGCGGCGGCTTTGGTGGCGATCCTCATCGGCGATGTCCTGTTTCCTGAATACCGTCATCCCCGCTTTCGCGGGAATGACGGCGCTCAATATCTTATTGCAGGTTCACATACATGCCGCCGTCGACCAGCAGCGCTGCGCCGGTGACATAGGCGGCCATGTCCGACGCCAGGAAGACGATCGGCCCGGCCAGGTCTTCGGGTGCGCCCAGGCGGCCGAGCGGCGTGCGCTTTTCCATATATTCGCGCTTCTCGACATCGGCCAGGTCATCCTTGTTGATCTCGGTCAGGATGGTGCCGGGCAGCACGCTGTTGCAGCGGATGCCATATTTGCCCAGTGCAATCGCCGTCGACTGCATCAGCGAATGCACGCCGGCCTTGGTCGGGGTGTAGTGCGTCTGAAATTCGCCGCCGACCAGTGCGGAGATGGAGGAGACCGCGACGATCGACCCGCCATGGCCCTGCTTCACCATCTGCTGCGCGGCCGCCTGCACCATGAAATAGGCGCCGTGCAGATTGACCTTGAAGGTCCGCTCCACCACGTCGACCGGCATGTCGAGGAAGCCGTGGAACGGGCAGATGCCGGCATTGCTGACCATCACGTCGACCTTGCCGAACGCCTCGACCGCCTTGGCGACGAAGTCCTGCGCGGTCTGCGGATCGGCGACATCGCCCTTCACCGCGATCGCGCGCTGGCCCAGCGCCTCGATCTCGGCGACACAGCTGGCGGCCGGGCCGTCGCTATGGGCATAGTTGATGACGACGTCGGCGCCATGCTGGGCGGCGCCGATGGCGGCCGCCCGGCCGATGCCGGTCGATGCGCCGGTGACGAGGACGGTCTTGCCTTCAAGCAGCTTCATGCGAGCATTTCCTTGGATTAGCGCCGCACCGGGCGGCGGGGGGATTTGACGCCGGGGGTCCAGCCCAGGTCGGCGCTGACCTTCTGCGCGGCGGCACGGACCTCGTCGCTCAGCGATGCCATGCGCTCATCGTCCATATATTGGGCGGCGCTCGACAGGCTGATTGCGGCGACGATCGCGCCCGACGCATCGCGGATCGGCGCGGCGACGCAGCGTATCTGGTCCTCATTCTCTTCCAGGTCGAACGCGCGCCCCGCCGCGACATAGCCGCGCATCCGCTCCAGCCATGTGGCCGGGTCGGCATCATGGGTGCCGTTCTCCCGCTCGCTTTCCAGCAGCCGGGTCCAGCCCGCCTCCGGGTCGTCCAGCATCAGCGCCTTGCCCAGGCCCGTCGATGTCAGCGGATGGCGATCGCCGATCCGGCTCGAAATCTCGACCCGGCGGCGGCCGGGAATCTTGTCCAGATAGAGCGCCTGGTCGCCGTCCAGCCGGCCCAGATGCACCACATCCTCGCTCGCGGCGGCCAGCGCTTCCAGATGGGGGCGGGCAATCTGCACCACGTCGGCCTGGCTCTGCGCCAGGAAGCCGAGCTGCAGCAGCTTGGGGCCAAGCTGATAGCCCTCGCGCGGCAGGAAGGTCAGGAAACCGCGCTCGACCAGCGCATTGGCCAGGCGATGGGTGGTGGAGCGCGTCAGGCCCATGCGCTCGGACAGGTCGGCGAGCTTCACCGGCCCGTCGATCACCTGGTCGAGCAGGTCCAGCCCGCGCTGAAGGGTCTGCGACCCCTGCGTCTTCGACTTTTCCTCTCGCGGACCCGATTCCGGGTTTGACGTATTTTGTCTCATCTACTAACACTCTATCCCACAAAATGAGAAAAACAAGGGTGTAGGAGAGGCTGGACGCGATTCTTCCCCTCAATTGCCCCACGTTGTGCGCATTTTGTCCATATGGTGGAAGTGTTATTGCCCATCCCCTTGCGATGGGTCTGGCCCAAGGGAGTTTCAGCGTGCCCATCGTGACGTTGCCGAAGATCAAGCATGTCCGCGCCTTCACCGTGCGCGGCGGCGGTGCCGATTATCATGACCAGGGCGAAGGCCACTGGATCGACGATCACATCGCGACGCCGATGTCGAAATATCCCGAATATCGCCAGTCGCGGCAGAGCTTCGGCATCAATGTGCTCGGCACCTTGGTGGTGGAGATCGAGGCGGAAGACGGCACCGTCGGTTTCGCCGTGACGACCGGTGGCGAGCCCGCCGCCTATATCGTCGAAAAGCATCTCGCCCGCTTCCTCGAAGGCCGGTCGCCGACCGACTATGAGAAGATCTGGGACCAGATGTATTTCTCGACCCAATATTATGGCCGCAAGGGCCTGGTCATCAACGCCATCTCCGGCGTCGACCTCGCGCTCTGGGATCTGCTCGGCAAGCTGCGCCAGGAACCGGTCTATCATCTGCTCGGCGGCGCGGTCCGCGACGAACTGCAATTCTACGCCACCGGCGCGCGCCCGGACAAGGCGAAGGAATTCGGCTTCATCGGCGGCAAGATGGCGCTGCACCATGGCCCGGCCGAAGGCATTGAGGGCCTCAAGAAGAATATCGCCGAACTGGCCGACATGCGTTCCAAGGTCGGCGATGATTTCTGGCTGATGTGGGACTGCTGGATGGCGCTTGACGTCGACTATGCCACCCGCCTTGCCATCGCCGCGCATGAGCTGGGTCTCAAGTGGATCGAGGAAGCGATCAGCCCGGACGATTATTGGGGCTACCAGCAACTCAAGCGCAACGTGCCCAAGGGCATGCTGGTCACCACCGGCGAGCATGAAGCGACCCGCTGGGGCTTCCGCATGCTGATGGAAATGGATTGCTGCGACGTCATCCAGCCCGACGTCGGCTGGTGCGGCGGCGTGACCGAATTGCTCAAGATCAGCGCGCTCGCCGACGCCCATGGCAAGATGGTCGTGCCGCATGGCTCGTCGGTCTACAGCTATCATTTCGTCATCACCCGCCACAACTCGCCCTTCGCCGAGTTCCTGATGATGCATCCGGGGCCGACGGAGGTGGTGCCGATGTTCCACCCGCAATTGCTGGGTGAACCGGTGCCCGAAAATGGCCGCATGAAGGTGACCGCGCTCGACAAGCCGGGCTTCGGCGTTGACCTGAACCCCGACATCGCGATGCACCGTCCCTATACCCACTGATCGCCTGAACAGAGAAAGACTGATCCCATGAAATTTGTTCGTTTCGGCCAGCGTGGCCAGGAAAAGCCCGGCGTGATCGATGCCGAGGGCAAGATTCGCGACCTGTCCGGCGTCGTCGCCGACCTGACGATCGAGAGCCTCGCCGCCGCCAAGGGCGTCGACGTGGACTCGCTCCCCGTCGTCGATGGCGACCCGCGCTATGGCGTGCCGGTCAAGGGCATCGGCAAGATCGTCGCCATCGGCCTCAACTATGAGGACCATGCGATCGAATCCAACCTGCCGATCCCGACCGAGCCGATGATGTTCATGAAGGCGCTGTCGTCGCTCAATGGCCCCAATGACGAAGTGATGCTGCCCAAGGGTTCGACCCATGGCGACTGGGAAGTCGAACTGGGCGTCGTCATCGGCGAAACCTGCCGCTTCGTGTCGGAAGAAGACGCGCTGTCGAAGGTCGCGGGCTATGTCCTCGTCAACGACGTGTCGGAACGCTTCAACCAGAAGCAGCGCGGCACCCAGTGGAGCAAGGGCAAGGGCCATGACACCTTCTGCCCGGTCGGCCCCTGGCTGGTGACCGCCGACGAAATCGGCAACCCGCAGGATCTCGACATGTATCTCGACGTCAATGGCGATCGGATGCAGACCGGCAACACCAGGACGATGATCTTCAACGTCGCCCAGCTCATCTCCTATGTCAGCGAATATATCACCCTCTACCCCGGTGACCTGATGATCACCGGCACCCCTCCGGGCGTGGGCGAGGGCAAGAAGCCCGAAGCCGTCTACCTCAAGGCCGGCGACGTCATGGAACTGGGCATCGCCAAGCTCGGCAGCCAGAAGCAGAATGTCGTGGAATGGCGCCACCTGGGTGACGAGGTGCTCGGATGAGCGTCTTTTCCGGACGCTATGAAGGTCGCTGCGCCATCGTCACCGGTGGCGCATCGGGCCTGGGCAAGCTGGTTGCCAAGCGCATCGTCGAAGAAGGCGGCAAGGTGGTCCTGTGGGATCTGAATGCCGACGCCCTCGCCGCTGCTAGCCAAGAAGTCGGCGCGACCCATGTGGTTGCGCTCGACGTCTCCGATCAGGCCGCCGTCGCCGCCGCCGCCAAGGCCAGCGCGGATGCGCTGGGCAAGATCGACGTCCTCGTCTGCTCGGCCGGCATCACTGGCGCGACCGCCACGGTGTGGGACTATCCGGTCGACAGCTGGCAGCGAGTGATCGACATCAACCTGAACGGCCTCTTCTACTGCAACCGCGAAGTCGTGCCCTTCATGCTCGAAAACGGCTATGGCCGGATCGTCAACCTCGCCTCGGTCGCAGGCAAGGAAGGCAATCCCAACGCCAGCGCCTATTCGGCCAGCAAGGCCGGCGTCATCGGCCTCACCAAGAGCATCGGCAAGGAACTGGCGGGCAAGGGCGTGATCGCCAATGCCCTGACCCCGGCCACCTTCGAAAGCCCGATCCTGGAACAGCTGCCGCAGAGCCAGGTCGACTATATGCGCTCGAAGATCCCGATGGGCCGGCTTGGCCTGGTCGAGGAATCGGCCGCCATGGTCTGCTTCATGGCCAGCGAGGAATGCAGCTTCACCACGGCGTCGACCTTCGACACCTCGGGCGGCCGCACCACCTTCTGATCCAAGCCTATCCGCGGCGCGACCGGCCATTCAAGAGCCCGGCGCGCCGCGATTTACGCCAGTCTCCCCCGTTCGCCCTGAGCCTGTCGAAGGGCAGGCTGAGCGAAGTCGAAGCCTTCGCCACGCTCGGCCCGAACGGAAAAGAGGCTGCTGAACTGTTCATGGGAGAGGACGCATGATCCCCTTTGTCGATGCCCATATCCATCTGTGGGATCTCCATCATATTCGCTACGATTGGCTGAGCCCGCCCTTTTCGGACGATGGCCCCAATGGCAGCGTGGAGCCGATCGCCCGCAATTATGGCGTGGCCGACTATCGCGAAGACCTCGCCCGCTGGAACGTCATCGGCGCCGTCCATGTCGATGCCGGCGCGGCCGCGGACAGCGCGCTGCGCGAGACCCAGTGGCTCGACACGCTTGCCGCCGTCGACGGCCTCCCTACCGGCTTCGTTGCCTTCGCCGCCCTCAACGACCCGGATGTCGATGCGCTGCTGGCCGCCCAGGCCGCCCATCCCCGCGTCAGGGGCATCCGCCATATCGTCAACTGGCATGCCGATCCCCAGCGCACCTATGGCCCGGTCGACCTCACCGTCGATCCGCAATGGCAGGCGGGCTATGGCCTGCTCGCCAAACATGGCCTCTCCTTCGACCTGCAATGCTATCCGGGGCAGATGCCCGGCCTCGTCCCGCTGATCGAGCGGCATCCCGACATCCCGGTCATCATCAACCATATGGGCATGCCGGTGCTGACCGATCCGGATGGCCTCAACGACTGGCGCCGGGGCATGAAGGCGCTCGCCGCGCTGCCTCATGTCGCGGTCAAGCTGTCCGGCATGGGCTTCATCCGCCGCGACTGGACCATGGCGGGCATCGCGCCGCTGGTGCATGAGGCGATCGACATGTTCGGCGTCGATCGTTGTGCCTTTGCCAGCGACACGCCGACCGACAAGCTGTTCGGCCCGATCGACCGTTATATGGAATCCTATCACGCCATCGTGTCGGATTTCCCCGAAGCCGATCGCCGCGCCATGTTCGCCGGCAACGCCAATCGCCTCTATCGTCTGGGACTTGCGCTATGACCCCCAATCCCCTGCTCGGCGTTCTCTTCCACTGGCTCGGCGGCTTCGCCTCGGCCAGCTTCTATGTCCCCTTCCGTGGCGTGAAGCGCTGGAACTGGGAGATTTTCTGGCTCACCGGCGGCATCTTCTCCTGGGTGATCGCGCCCTGGTTCTTCGCCTCGGTCCAGACCAACGACCTGATGGGCGTGATGGCACAGGTGCCCTCATCCGTGGTCGGCTGGTGCATCTTCTTCGGCTTTCTCTGGGGCTTTGGCGGCCTCACCTATGGCCTTACCATGCGCTATCTCGGCCTCTCGCTCGGCATGGCGGTGGTGCTGGGCCTCTGCACCGTCTTCGGCACGCTGATCCCGCCGATCTTCGACGGCAGCTTCATGACGGAGATTGCCGGCACCTTGCATGGCCAGATCGTCCTGCTGGGCCTTGCCGTCACCGTGCTCGGCATCGTCGTCGTCGCCCGCGCCGGCGCCCGCAAGGATGCCGCGCTCTCGACAGAGCAGAAGGCGGCCGTCGTCGCCGAGTTCGATTTCAAAAAGGGCATCGCCGTCGCCATCTTTTCCGGCATCATGTCGAGCTGTTTCGCCTTCGGCCTTGCCGCCGGTGAGCCGGTCAAGGCGCTCTCGGCCGCCGCCGGCACTGGTCCGCTCTGGACCGGTCTTCCCACCCTCTGCCTCGTCATGTTCGGCGGCCTCATCACCAACGCGCTCTGGTGCGGCTGGCTGATCGCCAGGAACAAGTCGGCGGGCCAGTGGGCCGGCGCGCCCGATGCCTCGGGCCAGCGCCCGAAGCTGCTGCTCAATTTCCTGCTCTGCGCGGTGGCGGGTACGGCCTGGTATTTCCAGTTCTTCTTCTACACCATGGGTGAAAGCCAGATGGGCCGCTTCGGCTTCTCCAGCTGGACGCTGCACATGGCCTCGATCATCATCTTCGGTACCTGCTGGGGCTTTGCCTTCCGCGAGTGGAAGGATGCTGCGCCGGCGGTCCGCCGCATGGTGTGGAGCGGCGTCGGCCTGCTGATCCTCGCCACCCTCATCATCGGCTATGGCAACAGGCTGGCCAGCTGATGCGCCGCTGGCTCGCCGCCCTGCTGCTGACGCTCGCCGCCCCGGTGGCGGCGGCCGATGCGCCGCTGCTGACCTCGCATCTGCGCATCCATGACCCCTTCGTCGTGGCGGAACAGGCGAGCCGAACCTACTGGCTCTTCTCGAAGAATGACCCGGCCGTCACCGGCGATCCGCGCATCGGCATCATGGCCTATGCCAGCACCGACCTCGCCCATTGGCAGACACCCAGGCTGGTCTTCGCCCTGCCGAAGGACAGCTGGGCCAATGACGGCGGCTGGGCGCCGGAGGTGCATCGCTGGAAGGGGCGCTATTATCTCTTCGCCACCTTCCACAATGACAAGGCGGCAATCCCGGCCAGCGGCAAGCGCCCCAATTATCGCCGCGCCACCTTGCTGGCGGTGTCCGATCGCGTCGATGGTCCTTACCAACTTATCCACAAGGGTGAGCCGGTCACCGGACCTGATGCCATGACGCTCGACGGCAGCCTGTATGTCGATCCGGCCGGAAAGCCCTGGATGGTCTATGCCCATGAATGGCTGCAGATGGGCGTCGGCACGATGGAGGCGCTGCCGCTGAAGGACGATCTCTCGCCCGCCGGCAAGCCGCAATTGCTGTTCCGCGCCAATGAGGCCGACTGGGTGATTGGCCAGAAACAGCCCGAAGGGGACATGGGCTATGTCACCGACGGTCCCGAACTCTATCGCACCAAAAACGGCACCCTGCTGATGCTCTGGTCGAGCTGGGGGAAGGGCGGCTATGTCCAGGCGCAGGCCCGCTCCACATCCGGCACGCTCGCCGGCCCGTGGGAACAGCTTGGCCCGCTCATCATGCAGGACAGCGGCCATGGCATGCTGTTCCACAGCTTCGATGGCAAGCTGATGCTGGTCCTCCACCGCCCGTTCAAGCGGGCGATCGCCAAATTTTACGAAATGCGCGACGCCGGCGATCGGCTGGAGGTCGTGCGCGAGGCCGTGGAACTGGATGGCGAGGCCTATCCCACCCATGGCTGCCCGATGGGAGTATCCGATGCTCGCTGCTGATCTGGTCTGGCCGCTGCGCGATGCGCCAAGCGGCGCCTTCGCGCTGGAAGACGCCAATGCCGCGCCCGAACAGGCGGTCGTCACCGCCGTCGATCGCCCGGTGCTGCTCGGCTATGCGCCGGACCGGCCCAATGGCCGCGCCATGCTCATCCTGGGCGGCGGCGGCTATGTCGCGCTGATGGCCGGACGCGAAGGGGTTCAGGTCGCGCAATGGCTGACGTCGCTCGGCTATCATGCCTTCGTCCTCGTCCACCGCTTCCCCCATGCCGGCACCGGCCCGTCCGCGCCGCTCGACGATGCGCTTGCCGCGATGCGCATGATCCGCGCCTCCGGCCTGGCGCCCGATGGCGTCGGCGTCGTCGGCCTCTCCTCGGGCGGCCATCTCGCCACCTGCCTCGCCGCGCATTATCCGGCGGACTGGGGCGATGTCGCGCCACAGCGGCCCGATGTCATGGTGATCGGCTATGCGCCCATCTCCACCAATGCCAAAGGGCGCACCATCGTCGCCGACAAGCCGCCGCTGCCGCCGGTGGAAAAGCAGGCGCTCTACGACGCGCTTCAGCCCGACGCGCAACTATTGCCCGGCCCGCCGCCGGCCTTCATCGTCTATGCCGGAAATGATCCGGTGGTGCCGGTCGAAAACGCCCATCGCCTGGATCGCGCCTGGCAGGATGCGGGCGGCAGCGCGGAACTGCACATCTTCGCCGACGCCCCCCATGGCTTCGCGCTCGACACGCAGGATCAGCCGGTCTCGCTCTGGCCGCGCCTGTGCGAAGCTTGGCTCAGGCAGGTCGGCTTCCTGTAAACTTCGCTGTCACCTTCCGGCAATTCTAATGTCGTGAGGGCACGGCATCCGACTGGCGCCGGATCAGCTGATAATCCAGCTTCACCCGGCCCAGCGCCTCTTCGCCGGCGCCATCGTCCTGGCTGCTGAAATGGGCGCCCAGCAGGCCGATCGCCTCGCGCGCCATGTCGCGGATCGGCTGGCGGATCGTCGTCAGCGCCGGCCAGATCGCGCTCGCCAGCGGCGTGTCGTCGAAACCGCAGATGGTGATGTCGCCCGGCACGTTGATCCGCCGCTGATGCGCTACCGTGATCGCGGCGGCCGCCATATCGTCATTGCAGGCGAAGATGGCGCTCGGCGGCGTGTCGAGGCTCAGCAATTGCTCGGCTGCGTCCAGCCCCGATCGATAGGAAAAGTCGCCCGGCACGATCCAGCGCTCGTCCAGCCTTATCCCCCGGTCGGCCAGGCAGTCGCGAAAGCCCTGCAGGCGCCGGGCGCTGGCGCGGTGGCGGATATTGCCGGAGATGAAGCCGATCTGCCGATGGCCCAGGTCGATAAGGTGCCGGGTTAGGTCATAGGCGGCATGGCGGTCGTCGGTCCCCACCGCCAGCATGCCGGGCACATCGCCATCGGGCGCGATGCCGACCACGGCGATGTCACGCGCCTGCAACGCCTCGACCAGTTCGGCCCAGTCGCACAGCGGCGGCGGCAGGATGACGCCGGCAACATGCGCTTTCGACACCTGATCGACGATCTCCTTGGCAAAGGCGCCGGGCGCGCATTGCTCGACCACCAGATGCAGATGGCGCTGCGGCGCCTCGCCCAGCGCGCCGAGCAGCAGCTCGCCCAGATAGGCCGACGTCGTCGAATTGCTGTGCAGCAAGGCCACCCGCCGGTCGGCGCTGCCCACCAGCGCGCGCGCCGACGCATTGGGCACATAGCCCAGATCCTTGACCGCCTGCTCGACCGCCTGTTGCGACTTGGCGCTGACCAGCGCCTTGCCGTTGATCGCGCGTGACGCGGTCATCATCGACACGCCGGCACGGGCGGCGACCTCGCGGATCGTGGGCGGCTTCTTCTTCGCGGCTTTCTGCATCGCCGATCTTCCTAGCCGCTTTTACGGACAAGGAAAATCGCGGCGATCAGGGCTTTAGTCGTATATGCGCCGGCGCATCGCGATCGACGCTGACGATCCCGTCCTTCTCGGTCAGTTCGGCGATCTGCAGCACCGACCGGCGCTTCCAGTCGGGATTGGCCTTCGCCTCGTCCTCGCCCTCCTGATGGACGAAATAGATGATATAGGCCCGGTCGCCCGACACGATGATGTCGGGATGCTGGCCCTTGGCCCGGTCGGTCGGCGCCTTGCCCGGCGTCGCCAATATATAGTCCGGCTGGCGCGTCCAGTGCGTCCCGTCGTCGGAGCGCATCACCAGCAGCCCCTTCCACGCGTCGGAGATCAGCCAATATTTGCCCTTCCAGCGAAACGCCTTGGGCCCTTCGCCCGGCGTGTCGGTCAGCCGGTCCTTGACGCTCCAGTGGATGAGGTCGCTGCTGTCGGCGGTGCGGATTGCCTTGTTCATCCGCTCGTCGTTGAAGAACAGCCGATAGCTCCCGCCCGGCAGGGCGAGGACACTGGCATCGATCACCCGATCGGAGCCAAGGTCGAGCCGCTCGCCACAGGTCCAGCTCTTGAGGTCCGGGCTGGTCAGATGGACGATGAAGCGCGGCGCATTCCAGTCGCGATAGACGCCCGGCACCACCGTCAGCCACATATGCCACTGGCCTTCCAGCCACTGCACTTCGGGCGCCCACAGCGTCTCGCCGGTGCAACTGGTCGGGATCGTCGCGGTGCCGCTGTAGCGCCATTTGGCACCGTCCTTCGACCGCGCCGTGCCGATCGCCGTGCCATGGACCCAGCGGACATCCTTGGCGTCCTCCATGGGCAGGTCGGCGCGGCGATTGGTGTAGAACATCACCCATTCGCCGCTCTTGCGGTCATAGACGGTCGACGCATCAGCCGCGCCATCATGCACCGGATCGCGCAGTAGCGGCTTGGGTGCCACCGGCCCGCTCGCGGCGGCGGCCATCAACAGCAGCGACGCGATCATTTGAACAGCCTCAGGTCGAACGCATCGGCCATGACGCGGAAGCCTTCGTCATTGGGGTGCAGCGCGTCGCCGACATCATAGGGCTTGGCCATGCGCGACGGATCGGCCGGGTCGGCCACCGCCTTGGCCAGGTCGACAAAGCCGTCGGCCTCCTTGGTCGTGCGGATCCAGTCGTTGACGGCGATACGCACCGCATCCCCTTCGGCGCTCCAATAGCCTGCGCCCTTGTATGGCAGGATGGTCGCCAGAATGACCTTGATATTGCGGTCATGCGCCCGCGCGATCATCTGGCGATAGGCGCCGATCACCGTCTGCGGCGTCAGCATCGGACGCTTGTCGCGCGCCGCGCCGCCCAGATCATTCACCCCTTCCAGGATGACGACATGGGTGACGCCCGGCACCGCCAGCACGTCGCCGTCGAACCGCGCCAGCGCATTATAGCCGTCCGCCTCGCTCAGCAGCCGATTGGCGCTGATCCCGGCATTGGCGACGCCGACGCTCTTGCGGCCCGCCTTCTGCAGCCGTTCGGCCAGCAGGTCGGGCCAGCGACGGTTGCTGTCGGGAGTGGCGCGCACGCCATCGGTGATGGAATCGCCCAGCGTCACGATCGCCGTGCCGCGCTTGGCATTGTCGACCTCGACCGCCGAAATCACCACGCGCGGCCCGATGACGGTCGGGCTGGTCAGCGTCTCCGCCCCGGTCTGGTCGCCCGGCGCGGTCCAGGTCGTCGCCGCCGAATAGCTGTGGACGGTCGCATCCGCCGCGCCCTGCGGCAGATGGATGGAAATGGTGATGCGGGTCAGCGGCTTGACCGCGAGGTCGATGGGATCGCTCAGCAGCGGCGCGCGCGCGGGGATGGTCGCGCCCTGCGCCTGGTTGAAGGTCACGACATGGTCGCTGCCCGGCACGATCGCCCCATTCTCGCCGGCCAGCGCGACATGCACGCTGCCCACCAGCAGCGGATTGACCGACATCTCGTTCGACAGGCGGATGCGGATGCGCTGCCCGCCGCTCGACAGGCGCACGACCTGGCGGACGGTGCGGTCGTTGAGATCGGGATGCTTCTCGGGCGGGGCGCGGTTGACCAAGGGCGCCGCCATCCAGCTGCGCGACCAATATTGGGCCTGCGCCGGCGTCGCGGCGACCATCGCCAGCAGCGCCGCACCCAATAGCATCCTCTTGCCCATGTCCCTCTCCCTTATTGTCCGACCGGCCCTTATTGCGCGACCGGGTTGCGGCCCCACAGCTGGTCATAGCGCCAGCCCGACAGATCCTCGACCACTTCGGCCGCGACCGGCGACGTCGGCGTGCGCGCACCGCTGCGCAGATGCTCGATCTCGCGCATCAATATGTCGTGCGTCGCCGGGCTCAGGCGGAACTTGGTCGAAACCCAGATGCCCAGCCCCAGGCAGCCGACCGTGCCCACGCCCAGCAGCAGCGCCATGGTCAGGATCGCGCCATGGCTCTGTTCCGCCGCGCCCGACACGAAGCCGCCGGCCTGCATGATGAAGCCCACGCCAGCGACGGCCGCTGCCTGCGTCGCCTTGCGGACGAAGGTCATGACCCCGGCGAAGCTGCCCTCGCGGCGCTGGCCGGTCACGATCTCGTCGACATCGGCCATATAATTATAGGTCGCCCAGGGAATATAGTTGAGCGCGCCGCGGCCCAGGCCGCACAGGATGATCGGCAGCCAGATCCACGGGCTGGTCGCCGGCACGCCGGCAAACCACAGGCCGATCAGCGTCAGGCAGCCGACGGCGAAGTCGGCGGCGGCGACCTGATAGGCCTTGGCCGGCGACGCCCGCAGCGCCAGGTTGATGGCGATGATCACCGCCACGAACTGGACGATATACATGGTGCCCAGCAGGCCCGACGCGATCGCCGTCGATCCGGCCAGCGCGAAGATCACGAAGAAGGTGAAGGCCGCGTTGAAGATGTCCTGGCTGATATAGCCGCCCAGATACATGCCCAGATGCAGGCGGAAGGCGCGGATGCGCATGGTGGAAAACAGGTTGCGATAAAGCGCCTTCAACGCCTGTCCCGGCCCGCCCGCGCCGACCGGGTGCTGGCCGATCGCCTCGGCCGATCCGGGCAGATGCCGTTCCCAGCTGAACAAATAGAGCAGCCCCGCCGTCACCATGAACAGGGCGGCAAAGATGATGCCCATGTAGAAGAAGGTGTCGGCGCTGTCGCGGCCCAGCGCGTTGATCAGCCACAGCGGCAGGAAGCCCGCCAGGATTGCCGATGCCTGGCCGAACAGGATGCGCGACCCGGCGAACTTCGCCTTGGTGCGATAGTCGGTCGACATTTCCGCCGCCAGCGTCTCGAACGGAATGATCTCCATCGCATAGACCAGCTCGAACAGCACATAGCTGACCAGATAATACCAGAAGCCCTGACCCGGCAGCCACATCAGCGCGAAGCTCGGCAGCAGCGGGATCGCCGCCAGGATGAAGAAGCGACGGCGGCCGAACTTGCGGCCCAGCCAGGTGCCGCCGAAATGGTCGGAAATATAGCCGATCATCGGCGAGGCGAAGGCATCCAGGATGCGCGCGACGGCAAAGATGGTCGCCGCCTGCCCGGCGCTAAGGCCACAGAATTGCGTATAGAAGATCAGCACCCAGCCGGAAATGACCGCCATCGATCCCGCGCCCAGCACGTCGTTGGAGCCATAGGCGAGGTAATTTTGCAGGCGGACGGGACGCGCGGTGGATGGGGCAGTCTCGGGCAATTCAGGTCCTCCGCCTAGGGCAATGATCGGCGCTTGGGCTCTTGTTCTGACGCGCGCGGGCATATGAGATATATGCCACATAGTGAACGGCTATCACACGATATGAGACTAATGCAAGCCGCCATCCGCCTTTTCTGCGGTCGCTGGCACGAAGCGGACTGCCTCGATCAGCACGCCGGGATCGGCGCGCTCCAGCGTCACGACATGGCGCCCGCCGCTCAGTCGTTGCGTTAACGTCATGGTCGCGCGATTGTCCAGCACTCCCATCGCCCAGTCGCGACTGCCGGTCTCGCGCCGACTCTCCAGCGCCTGCGTCACGCCGTCGATGCCGATGGTCAGGTGCAGCGCGTCGCCATCCCTATCGGCATAGGTCGGCAGGATATCCACAAGCGCGGTCCACTCACCCGGCGGCAGGTCGACCGTCGCGCGGCTCGCCCCGGCCTTGGGGCCGGGCGCCAGCATCGTGCCATGACGGCCCAGCCCCTCCACGCGCGTCCATCCGGCGAATCGGTCCGGCGTCAGCAGCGGCAGGTCAGGGGCGGCCGCTTGCGCCTTTGCCGGCCCGGCCGGCGGCGCCAGCGCATCGATCGGCGGCAGGATCACCGGCGTCTGGCGATAGCTGCGCCATTGCCCGTCCGCCGGCTCCACCGCCATGATTCCGCGCCATTTTCCGCCCGCAAGTTCGCGGTTGTAATAGGTCGTCAACCTGTCAATTTCGCTGTCCGCTTCATGCGCGATCCTGCCGCGCCGCGTTGCCTCGGCCAGGTCGCTGTCGCGCAGCCGGTCATGCGCCTCGGCTGCGAAGAAACGCCGGTTGGCCGCCGCCGATGCCCGCACCGGATAGGCCAGCAATTCGTAGAAAGCGTCGCGCCGCTCGGCCGGGATCGTTGGCTCCACTTTCGCCGTCGCCGCCTCCATCGCCGCGAACGCCGCCAGCCGTGCATCCGCCTCGTCGATCGTCAGCGGGCTTTGCCGATACTTATCCACAGGCAGGTTCCACTGCAGATGCTCGGGCCGCCGGGCGAAATTCAGCCGGTGATAATCGCGCAAAATCCCCGCAATGGCGGGCGCCTGCGCAGCATCGACATTCTCCGCCGCCCAGTCTTCCACAAACTTATCCACAGGCTTTGCCCGCACCTTATCCACAGCCCAGGCGAGGCTCAGAAAATAGTCGGTGGCCAGCTCCGCCGGCTTCAAATCGCCGACATTGGCGACCCAGACCTGCCGTGCGCCGGCATCCCAGGCGCGGCCCATTTCCTCCCGGATCAGCGCCGGCGGGGTTGTGGATAACCATAGGTAGGAGAGCGGCGCACCCAGATAGGAGAGGTGATAATAGACGCCCGATCCGCCCTTGCGCGCCCGCTCGGCGGCATCGGGGAAGTGGCGGATATAGCCGAAATTATCGTCCGGCCACATCAGCGTCACATCGTCGGGCACCTTGAGGCCCGCGCGATAGACGTCCAGCACTTCCTTATAGGGGGTGAAGACCTGCGGGGCGTCCGCCGCACCGGCCCTGGCCAGCATCGCCCGCTGGTCGGCAAAGATGGCCTCCAGCGTGGCGCGCCGTTCCTCGACCGTCTTGGGCCCCACCATGCCGCTGTCATGGATGCCGCGCATTCCCAGCGTCCAGATGCTCTCATAACGGGCATTGCTGCGCACCCGCGCGTCCCAATAGCGCCGTACCCCGTCGGGGTTCTTCAGATAATCGAAATCCTCGGCCGGCGCGGTCCATTCGCCGACATTGTTGCGCAGCATCGGCTCGGCATGGCTCGACCCCATGATGATGGCATAGCGATCGGCCAGCGCCGCATTGGCCGGGTCGGCATTGAACGGCGTCGTCACCTTGTGCATCGCCGGCCACAGCAGATTGGCCTTCAGCCGCAGCAGCAGCTCGAATATCTGTGCATAAGTCTTTGGCCCCAACGGCTTCTCGCCGGGCGCATGCTTTCCCGCCGCCCAGGGCACCAGCCCCCAATCCTCGTCATTCAGGAAAATGCCGCGATATTTGACCGAAGGCGGCCCGAACCGCCGGGCATCCCTGGCGACATAGAGCGCGTCGCGATGCAGCGGCGTGACGTCCGCCCACCAGTGCCAGGGCGACACGCCGATCGCGCGCGACAGTTCATAGGCGCCATAGGCGGTGCCGCGCCGGTCGCTGCCGATGATCAGCAGCGCGCGGGCCACGCCGGGTGCAGGCCGCTCGACCGGCAGGATCAGGAAGCTCTCCCACGCGCCCTTCAGCTTCGCGACATCGATCCGCTTGTCCGCCACCAGCCGGTCGATCGCTTCACTATGCCCCAGCGTGCCGATCCACACCTGCGCCGCGCCGCCCTCCGCGGCCCCGGTGACCCGGCCAATATCCTGCTTCAGATCCTCGGCGGCGATCCGCACCACGGTGTCGTCGGCCGGGTCGGAGACGATCCGCGCCGCCTGCCCCTGGGCCACCAGCGGGAAATCCCCCCGCTGCGCCACCGACCGCACCCAGTCCGCCGCCTGCGCCGGCGTCGCGCCAAGCAGCAGCAGCGCCAGCCACCAGCGCATCAGAAACGCACCATGTTGGTTGTGTCGATCCGCCGGTCCGGCAGGTCGCGGATCGCGCTGCTGCGAAAGCCGGTCACATGCTCCAGCTGGAAGGCACCCGCGCCGCCCGGCATCTTCAGATAGGATCCGTCAAACCCCTCGACATGTTTCAGCCAGAAGGCCGGCCGCGCGTCCGCCGCCCGCGTCCGCACCTCGACATGGCTCAGGTCCAGATTGCGCGCATGACGGATGAAGAAGCCACTTGCCGGCAGGGGGCCGAACCGGTCGGGATCGGGATAATCCTCTTCCTTCGCCGGTGGGTCGATCGCGGCCATCGCCGCGTCGCCGCCGCCCGGCTGGTCGATGAAGATATTGCTGATCTGGACGTCCTCGACCGGATGACCGGCCACCCCCGCGATGATCGACGGCAGCATCGACCCGCTCTGGCAGGTGATATTGTCCATCAGCACCCGCCGCATCGATCCCACCGCCGCGCCGGCCGGCCCGCGCATCCGCCGACCCAGCCGCAGGAACAGGGCCGGGCTGTGACAGCCGCGCATGGCGATGTTGCTGATCGTCACATCCTCCATCACCGCGCCGTCCACCGTTTCCAGCGCCAGCCCCCAGCATTGGTCGAACACGCAATTGCTGATCGTGATATTCTTGAACCCGCCATTGCTTTCGGTGCCGCACTTGATCCGGCCCAGCAGCCAGGTGTCGCGATTGCGCGACAGCGGCCGGAACGTCCCGTCCAGCAGCGTGCCGACGACATAGGAGCCACTGACATGGCAATTGGTGATGGTCACATTCTCGGTCGCGCGGGGATAGCCCAGCGCATAGCTGGACTTGGGCACGATCGCGTCGTCATAGGGAGTATTGAGCGTGCAGTTGCTCACCCGCACATTGCGGCAGCAGTCGATGTCGAAGCCGTCGCGGTTGGTGTCGACGGTGAGGTTGTCGATCAGCAGATTGTCGACCCCGGTGGCCAGCAGGGCGAAATGCCCGCCCTCCAGAATGGAAAAGTCCCGCAGCGCGACATTGCGGCAGTTTTTGAGCGCGATCGCCTTGTTACCGACGCCGGGCAGTTCGGCGGCCGGCCGATCCGTGTCGGGATGCCCCCGGCTCAGCCCCTTGCCCCAGATCAGCCCGTCGCCGCAGATCGCGATATCATGCAGCCCCTCGCCATGGATCAGGCTGTTGCGCCAGTGATTATGGCCATAATCCTGATAGGGGGCGATCGCCGGATCCTGCGGCTCGGCCGCATCATAGCCGCCGCTGGCAAGGCCGGTCAGCGGCACCGACGCGGCCAGCAGTGTGGCGCCCCGGTCCAGCCACAGGGTGATGTTGCTCTTCAGGTGTATGGTATAGCAGGCATAGCGGCCGGGGGGCACATAGACGGTCCCGCCGCCGCGCTCCGCGGCAAAGGCGATCGCTCGGTCGATCGCGGGGCTGTCGATATGGCCACCATCGCCCTTCGCGCCGAAATCGCGGACATTGACGACGCCCTGAGGCAGGGCGCGGCCAAAGGCGGGCAGTGCCGCCAGCATGGATATGCCGGCGGCACCTTTCAGCAGGAAACGGCGATCGAACGGTCCTTCCATTTACCCCTCGATCCCCGTTTCCCGTGACTCAGATATAGGTGCGCAGGAACTCGCCGAGTGCGCACATGGCCAGGCTCTGGCCATAGGGCATGGAGGTGAGCGCGATGTCCTTGTAGAATTGCATCGTGTCGCCCATCGCCGTGCCGAAGCTCACCTGCTGCAGCTCGCCGGTCTCGTCGATGTTCGCCAGCACGCCGCGCACCGCCTTGATGCCGACCGCTTCATAATGGCGGGGCAGATAGCCCTTACGCACGGCCTTCAGGATGCCATAGGCAAAGCCGGCGGTGGCCGATGCTTCCAGATAGCTTGTCGGATCGACGATCAGCGTGTGCCACAGGCCGGTTTCGGCGTCCTGCGTCTCGGCCAGGGTCTTCACCTGGGCGGCCAGCGTGTCGATCAGGAAGGTGCGGAAGAAATCGCCTTCCTTCAGGTCCAGGATCTCGATGATCTCGGGGATGGCGATCGTCACCCAGCAATTGCCGCGCGCCCACAGCGCTTCGGCGAAATTGTGGCGGCCGTTGAAGTCCCAGCCGTGGAACCACAGGCCGGTCTTGGTATCATAGAGATATTTGATATGGACCAGGAACTGGCGCTTGGCTTCCTCGACATAGGCCGGACGATCGAGCAGCAGGCCGATCTTGGCCAGCGGCAGCACCGACATCATCAGCGTGTCGTCCCACATCTCGCCGGGATTCACGTCATTATAGACGATGTGCTGGAACCCGCCTTCTTCGGTCTTGGGCAGGCCATCGGCCGCCATCAGCCATTCGGCCCAGACGTCCAGATAGGGGATGTAGCGCGGATCGGGCTCATATTCATACAGATAGGCCAGCGTGATGAACGGGGCCATCGTGTTGATATTCTTGGTCGGCGTGCCTTCGGCAAAGCGATCCTCGAACCATTGCTTGATGATGCCCAGCGCCTTCTGGTCGCCGGTCTGTTCAAAATAGCGCCACATGCCGAACAGGCCGACGCCATGGGTCCATTCCCATCCGGCCCAGCCCTTGGTGTCGATGATGCGGCCATCTTCCAGATGGAGCAGGAATTCGCCTGTCTCGTCCTTGATATTGACGAGATTGTCCATCAGCCGGTCGATGGATTCGACGACCTGCTGGCGCGGTACATCATGGGTGAGAGCGGCCACTTACTTGGTCTCCTTGAGGTCTGAAGGTGCGTTTGGCGCGGTCACCATCTGCACCGGCAGACCGCCTTTCACATTGCGTAGGGTGACGAGGCGCACGGTTTCGAGCGCATCGCCCGGCTGACCGTCGGACGTGACGGCCAGCGCGACATGGTTCTGGCCCCTGTGGTTCAGGATGCCTTCGGGAATGGGGAAGGTCCGCTGCGGCCCGACATGGGCGATGAACTGCCCCATGTTCCAGCCGTTGACGAAGACCAGCACACGGTAACGGACCGGCGAACGCGGCTTGCTGGCGTCGCCGAAGCTGAGGCCAATGGTCGCGTCCTGTCCCTTGGGCACGCTGAGGGCAAAGCTGGTGCGATACCAGCTCGTCCCGGCCGCCGCCTGGGTCGCGGGCACGCTGGCCTTGGCCCATGCGCTGTCGTTGAAGCCGGGCAGGTGCCAGCCCATCCGCTCGCCATAAAGGCCGCCATTATTGGCCGGACCACGGGCGACATCGGGCAGATCCTCGCCGCCCTGCTTGCCCTGGATCTTCCAGTTGATCGGCACCGCGAAGCTGCGCCCGCTCGGGCCGCCCTCCAGCGATGCGGACACCAGGCCGCGCGCTTCCTTGTGGAAATCGTCGCTGTCCAGATCCCAGTTATGGCCATTGTTGCGGACCATGACGGATAGGACATGCTCGCCCGCCGCCTGCGCCTCCGCCGGCAGGGCGAAGCGCGCCGTGCCGGTGGTGATCGGTCGGGGCAGGCCGCCGGGCGTCTCGCCTTCGCCCAGGAACTTGCCGTCGACCCAGGCCTGCACCAGTCCCGATCCGCCCGCGCCATAATAAAGCGAGAGCGCCTTGGCATCAGGCGACCCGGTGAAGCGGCCGCGATACCAGACATCGCCGTCATGGAAGCCATAGGCGTCCATCAGCATATTGGGCTGGCCGTCGGGCTTGGCGGTGGTGCTGGCATAGGACCGGTTGTCGATCGCCTGCCAGTTGCTGTCGTCGAAACCGGGCTGCGCCTCGGGCGAACCCTGTGCCATGCGCCAGTCGTTGAGCGCCGGCAGCGCGACATCGGCCGGGCCGGCGAGCGGCTGGACCGCGGCGATGCTGCCGATGGCTGTCGCCTTCGTCGTCACCTTCGCGCCGTTCCAGCTGACCGAGCGGACCGCCCTGGGCGCCCAGATTTCGAGCGGGCTGGCTGCACTTGTGTCACCGATCAGCGCCAGCGAGCCGCCCCTGGCGACAGCGCTGCGCACCAGCGCCGGTCCGCGCACCAGCATGTCCTTCTCGCGCCAGTAGCGCGCGCCCTCGGCCTCGTCGGCCAGGATCAGGGTCAGCGGCGGACGCCCGCCCCCCTCGATCCGCACCACGGCGCGGCCCTGATGATCGTAATCCAGCTTCAGGTCGCCCTTGGCGGCATCGAACGCGCTGTTCGCCTGCCCCTCAACTACCGTAACCTTGGGTGCGGAAGCGTAGCGCAGCACGGTCTCGCCCGGCTCGCCGGCGCGGCCATAGAGCAGGATCAGGTCGTTGCCGTCGATCTGCTGCGCCGACTGGAGTTCGGAACTGGAATAGACCAGCCGCTGCCCGCCCAGCGTCACGCCCGCGACCAGCCATTTGGCGTCGAAGCCATTGAGCTGCATCGGCACGCTATAGCGGCCATCGGGCAGGTCGGCGGTGAAGCTGAAGCTGTCGCTTGTCTGCCCGTTGGACGGCTTGTGCGTCACCATCAGGAAACGCGCGTCCGTTTCCGGGCTCTTGTTGTGATAGATTTGGATATTGGGCGAGCTGATCTCCGGCGTCCCGGCCGGGATCATGCCGGCCATGTCGGGAACGGAGGCGATCAGGCCGCCCAGCTGCTTCATCTCCAGCGCCTTTTCGCGCACCTCGCGCGGCTCGGAAATGGCGGAGCCATAGTCATAGCTGCTGAATACCACCGGCGCGGGCAGCCAGCCCCAGCTGGTGCCGCCATAGCCCATGTAGAAGCTCTGGATGCCGATGCCATTGGCCAGGTTCGTGCCATAGAAGACGCGCTGGAACCGCTTGCCACGCTGGATCGCGTTGCACTCATAGCCGCCGTTCGATCCCCAATAGTCGAACCAGCCGCCACCGAATTCGGCCAGGAATCCAGGCGTGTCGGGCGAGGCGGAGGCGCCGCCCTTGGCCCCGCCGGGACCATAATAGCCCCAGTCGGGCGCGGCCGACCCGCGCGTCGGCTTGCCGTCCACGGTACAGGTGCCGCCGGGATAGCCATCGAACGCATACATGTCGTTCGGGCCATGGACGACCTTCTCGACCTTGCTGCTTTCGGGCGCCCAATAGCCGTTGCGACCCTGGTCGTTGTGGAACAGCGGCACGGTGATGCCGTCGGCCCGTGCCTTGGCATAGAGATGATCCATGTAGCGCCGCTGGGCCGGCGTGGTCATCGCCAGCTCATTCTCGATCTGGTGCAGGATCACGCCATATTTGCGGCTCGGGTCATTGTTGATCTGGTGCTTGGCGATGATCGCGTTGACCTTCGTCAGCCATTCGTCGGCCGCCGCCATATAGTCGGGATCATCGGTGCGGGCGCGGGCGCGTTGGTTGACCAGCCAGCCGGGAAAGCCGCCGCGCGACAATTCCGCATTCACATAGGGACCGGCGCGGGTGATGACGTAGAGGCCTTCCTCCTCCGCCATGGTCAGCAGCCGGTCGATGTCGCGGATGCCGCTGAAATCATACACGCCCTTTTTCGGGCTGTGGAAACCCCAGTCGAAATAGACGGCGACGCTGTTGAAGCCGCTGGCCTTCATCTTCTGGAGGATGTCGCGCCACAGATCGGGCGAGGGCAGGCGGAAATGATGGAATTCCGACGACCAGATCACCATCCGCTTGCCGTCGATCATTAGCGATCGCGCGTCATAGGACACGCGGCCAAACGTCTTGACCGGCGCGGAGAGGTTGGCAGTCGGCTTGGCCTGCTGCGCGAGCGCAGGCGTGGCCAGCATGGTGCCAAGGGCGAGGGCGGCGATGAAGCTACGCATGGATGTCAGCCTGTTCCTGCACTCAATCCATGTGGAACAGCAGCGACAGCGGCCATTCCTTGGGCTGGTTGCTCGGCTGCACTTCCATCAGCGGCGCCATATAATCCCACCAGCGCTTCATCACCGGATGCTCGGGCAGGCTGTCGCGGCTATTGTCCTCGCGCAGCTTCAGCACCGCGAACAGGCTCAGCGTCTCTTCGTCCAGGAAGATCGAATAGTCATATATGCCCGACTCGGTCAGCAGCGCCGACAATTCGGGCCAGATCTCGTCATGGCGCTTGCGATATTCCGCGACCACGCCGGGCTTGAGCTGCATCTTGAAGGCGTGGACGGACATCGGCTCTCCCCTGTGAACCATATTATGGAACTCGAAACCGATATTTGGGTAACATCGTCCCACATGTTCGTCAAATGCTAAGAATGGGTGGGACGATGTCCGTTTCAGCGCGCCAGGATCGGGCTGTTGCGGATCGTCAGGCCCGCCACATCGTCGAACAGCGCGGGCGGCCGCGCGTCGGGCGTCGCCGTTTCGGCCGTAAAGCGCTCGATCGTCAGCCGCTCGGCATGGCGCGCCCAAAGCGCCCAGCTTGGCAGCACGCCGAACATGCTGGGTTCGGGATAGGCATCGGCCAGTTCGGCGGGCCTGCGCGCCGCATCCTGCGCGGTGCCGCCGCCCTGATAGACCAGATGTACGTCGCGCAGCGTCACGTCGCGCACCGGATGGTCCGGCAGGCCGGCAATGCTCGCGGCAAATCTGTGGTCGATCCCGCGTGCATCCACTTCGCTGATCTCCACGCCGCTGATCGCGCCGATACCGGTGCCATCCGGCCCGCGGCGCCGGTCGCCGATACGCAGGAAGATCGGCGCCGTTGTCACCTCGCGCATGGTCAGCCGCCGCGCGACGATATTCTCCATGACCCCGCCATCGACCGTCTCCAGCGCCAGCCCACGGCAGCGGGTGAAGCGGCAATCCTCGATCCGGATATTGCGATATCCGCCATTGCTCTCGGTGCCGAGCTTGATCCGGCCGGTGACCCGGTCCTGGTCGGGCGCGATCTGCTGCGTGCTGCGCTTCGTGCCGTCCAGCATCGATCCCATGTCATAACCGGACACGTCGCAGTCGCGGATCAGGATATTCTCCGATGCGATCGCCCGGCCCAGCGCATAGCTGCTCTTGACGACGATGCCGTCATCATTGGGCGAATTGACCCGGCAGCGTTCCACCACCACGTCGCGCACGCAGTCCAGGTCGATACCGTCGCGTTCGGTGTCGATTGCCAGATTGTCGATGCGCAATTGCTGCGTGCCGGTCGCGATGATTGCGAAATGCCCGCCTTTCAGGATCGAAAAGCCGCTCAAATGAATGTTGCGGCCGTTCTTCAGCGCAATCGCCTTGTTGCCAAGGCCATTCATCTTCGCGGCATCGGGCTCCAGCTCGGCAATCTGTGCGTCGCTCATCCCGCGCATCGACAGCGGCCGTTCGCCGGCCTGCTTCTTCCAGCGTGCGCCCGGTCCGTCGCGGGTCAGGCCCAGGCCGTGGATCATGCCGGGGCCAAGAATCGCGACATCGACCAGATTCTCGCCCCAGATCAGGCTATTGTGCCAATGGCTATGGCCGAAATCCTGGTAAAGCTGGTCGATCCCCGTCTCGGGCAGGTCATAGCGCCCGGCATGGCGCGCCGGATCGGCCGCCTCGATCACCGCGCCTTCGCCGATCACCAGGGTGACATGGCTTTTCAGCCGGATCGAGAAGCAGAGATAGCGGCCGCGCGGCAGCAGCACCGTGCCGCCACCCGCCTGCGACGCGGCCAGGATCGCCGCATTGATCGCATCGCTGTCGATCGCGATGCCGTCGCCGCGCGCACCATGATCGCGCACGTCGAACCGCCGCGCCGCATGACCGGCAAAGGGAAAGGCGGTGCCGGGCGCCAGCAGCGCGCCGACCGCTAGGCCCAGGCTGATCTCGCGCCGGCTCATCCGCAACATGGCTCAGTTACCTGCCGGACGCACATCGCTATGCGCTCGGCTCGGCACGATCGCCACCTGCGCCGCGCTCGGCGGTTGGGCCGGCACAAAGGGTGCCGCGACGATATGGGGCGCCAGTTCGGGAATCTGTGCCCTGATCCGCTCGGCCACCGCGCTCGCCAGCAGCCAGGCGCCATAATTATCATGATGGGTCTTGTCCCTGCCGCCATCGTTGAAGGCGGTCGGCGCGATCTGCGGCCCCAGCGCCTCATAAATGGCCCGGCTGTCGGCATTCAGGTCGATCAGCGGCACTCGTTCCTCGGCCGCCAGCTTGCGCACCGCATCGGCATAGCTGCCCAGCGTATCCTTGATGCGGCCGCTCTCGTCGAAATTGCGCCGTTCGGGGGAGGTCACCAGCACCGCATGGGCGCCGCGCCGCCGCGCCTCGGCGATATAGGCGCGCAGATAGGCGGGGTAGGTGTTCGCCGCATCGGCATAGGTTTGCGGCCATTCCTGTTTCTGGTCATTATGGCCGAACTGGATGAACAGCCAGTCACCCGGCTTAACCGCCGACAACAGCTTGTCGAAGCGCAGGTCGGTGAGGAAGGATTTGAGCGTTGCACCCGACTTGGCATGGTTGGCGACCGCGACATTGCCGTCCAGCATCGCCGGGAACATCTGGCCCCAACTCGCCGCCGGCTCGGCCGCCTGGTCGGTGACGGTCGAATCGCCCGCGAGGAAAAGGGTTGGAGCGCTCACCGGCTCGATCGTCACCGAAGCGACCTGCGGCTTGCCCAGAAATTCCAGCGTCAGCCGGTCGTCCCACGTATATTCGCGCGCATCGCCGGCAGTGATCCGCACCGACGTTCCGCCCGGCGCATTGGCGGGCGGCGGCGGTAGGGCAGGGCTGCGGACATTGACCAGGAACTGCCGCTCGACCAACTGCCCCTTCTTGGTCGCGACATTGCGCAGCATCAGCCGCCGTGCCTCCGCCTTGACCGTGGTGTCGCCAGCCGCCTTGCGGTTACCCAGCGTCAGCGTCACCCGATAGGTGCCGTCGGGCACGGCCACCGAAAACAGGAAATCATCGTCCGTGCTGCCCGGCTCCATGCCATGGCCGCCAGCCTGATAGGGCGTCTGCCGTGTGGCGCTGCCCGACGACAGGTCGAAGGACTGCGGCGCGGCGATGGAGGATCCTGCCATCAGGATCAGGGCAAGGCTGGTGCTGAGCGGCATGACGCAAACATCCTGAGCGAGACAAATAGGGGAGCGCGCCAAGACGCGCTCCCCCAAGAAAACCGCCCGTGCAGAGGCGGAAGCAGGAATCCGGTCGCGATCACGATGGGATCGGTCTCATAAATTGATAGCATGATCCATATATAGGGAAAAAATTCCGGTCAATCCCTCCCTGCATCCAATGCGATCAGCGTCATGGTGATCCACAGTGTGGAACTTGCGATCATATTATGATTTTTATGGAAATGTCGTGAAATATAATATAGTGTGACACAAAATTTCACATAGTGGGAATGCTGGCGAGGGCCGGCACATTGGGGAGGAAGTCATGATCGAGCATTACAGCCGTATTGCGTCCGCGCGCCGTTCGTCGGTGATCGCGCTGGCCGTCGCCATGATGGCGGGCGCGCCGGCCTTTGCGCAGGACCAGGCGCCGCAGGCACAGCCCGACCAGGAAAATGCCGACATCGTCGTCACCGGCTTCCGCGCCTCGCTCAACAGCGCGCTCAGCATGAAGCGGCAGGAAGCCGCCGCGATCGACTCGATCGTCGCCGAAGATATCGGCAAGTTTCCCGACTCCAACCTTGCCGAATCGATGCAGCGCGTGCCGGGCATCGCGCTCCAGCGCGGCGACGGCGGCGAAGGCCGCAACATCTCGGTCCGCGGCCTTGGCCCGGCCTTCACCCGCACCCGCATCAACGGCATGGAAGGCACGTCGCAGACCGGCTCGTCGGACATTTACGGCGCCGGCAATAATGGCCGCAGCTTCGACTTCAACGTCTTCCCGACCGAAATCTTCTCGGCCCTGTCGGTGCGCAAGACGCCCTCGGCCGATGTCGAGGAAGGCTCGCTCGGCGCGACGGTCGATCTGAGCGCGCCCAAGCCGATGGAGCAGAAGGAGGATTTCGTCCTCTCGATGACCGCGCGCGGCGTCTATAACGAGCTGTCGAAGGAGGTCGACCCGCGTGCTTCGCTGCTGGTCTCGAAGAAGTTCGGCGACAGCGGCTTCGGCATCCTCGGCTCGGTCGCCTATCAGAAGCGCCATATCCGCGAAGTCGGCTATTCGGCGGTGGACATCCTGTCGGCCAATACCAATGGCGGTTTCTGCTCGCCGGTCGGCTTTGCGCCGCAGAACCCGGCCGACAATGCTGCCAAGGGCGCCGATGCGCTCAATTGCTCGACCGGCAATCCGCGCACCAGCACCAGCGCCGCCTATCAGGCCATCTATGATCTGCGTCGCGACGACCTGCCCAATACGCCGGGCAGCGGCGCCTTCCTGCCGCGCATTCCACGCTACCTCAATTCGGAACAGAATCAGGAACGGATCGGCGGGTCGCTGACCCTCCAGTTCAACCCCGACGACGACACCGACATCTCGCTCGACATGCTCTATTCGCGGTTCGAGGTGACCCGGCGCGACAATTATATCGCCGCCATCTCCTTCGCCCGCTCGGCCGCCAATAACGGCCAGCCGATGACGTCCGTGCGCGATATCGAGTTCGACGAAAATGGCTCGCTGGTCCAGGGCGTGTTCGACGGCGTCGACGTCCGTTCCGAAGGGCTGGTCGATCATTTCGTCTCGACCTTCAAGCAGGCCAACCTCAACTTCCGCCGTCGCCTCAACGACAGTCTGGAACTGAGCGGCATCGTCGGCTTCAACCGCTCCATCTGGGACGGCAAGAAGCGTCTCCAGACCTTCATGGACGCGATCGACACCGATGGTTTCTCGATCGACTACAGCAAGGGCGGCACCACCCCGACCTTGGGCTTCGGCATCGACGTCAATGACCCCGCCAGCTTCAACTATGCGCCGGGCCGCGCCGATGGCACGGTGCTGGGCGGCTTCAGCTATCAGGGCAAGCCGTCGAAGAACACCACCGACAACATGACCGCCGACATCAACCTCAAATGGACGGTCAGCGACGCCTTCTCGATCAAGGGCGGCGCGCAATATCGGCGCAGCAATTTCCTCTCGACCTTCCTGCGTCCCTATAATGCCGATACCGTGGTGCGTGCGCTGCCGGCCGGCACGACGCTGGCCGATATCACCACCAACATCACCGGCGTCGACAAGCTGTGGGGCCATGGCGCCCCGTCCAGCTGGGCGGCGATCGATCCCGAGAAATGGGCCGACACCTTCGGCTTTGACGATGTCCGCTATTGCGGCGTGGAATGTGGTGGTGGTCGCAGCCGCGTGCGCGAAGAGGTCATGAGCAGCTATCTCATGGCCAATTTCGATCTCAGCGATGCGATCGGCTTCGGCATTCGCGGTGACGTCGGCGTGCGCTACGTCAAGACCGACATGCTGTCGTCGGGCTATATCGCCGTGGCGCAGGCCAGTTCGCCGACGGGTCTGACCGGCCAGTTCGCGGCCGCCAGCAACAGCTATGATGATTGGCTGCCCTCGGCGAACATCGTCGTCGAGCCGGTCGAGAATGTCCTAGTCCGCTTCTCCGGCGCGAAGGTCATGGCCCGTCCGGAACTCGGCCTGCTGACCCCGACCAGCGGCGTCAATCCGGTCACCCGCGTCGGCAATGTCAACAATCCGTTCCTCGACCCGATCCGAGCCAACACCTTCGACGTCGCGGTCGAATGGTATTTCCGCCCCGGTTCGCTGCTCTCGGCCGCCTTCTTCTACAAGGACATCAAGAGCTTCATCCAGAATGTGAACAGCCAGATCCCGTTCAACCAGCTCGGCCTTCCCAACGCCCTGCTGGAAAACAGCAACACCTTGCCGGATGAGCTGTTCACCGTGTCGCAGCCGTTCAACACGCCGGGCGGCAAGCTCAAGGGCATCGAGCTCAATGCCCAGATCCCCTTCACCTTCCTCGACGGCTTCTTCAGCAATTTCGGCGTGCTGGCCAATTACACCCACGTCACGTCGAAGATCGATTATATCCTCGCCAGCGTGAACGGCGTGCCGACCGTGACGACCACGGCGGACCTGGTCGGCCTGTCGCCTAACACCGCGTCGGGCACGCTCTATTATGAGGATGACAAATTCTCGATCCGCACCACCGGCAACTTCCGCGACAAGTTCATCCGCGGCATTCCGGCCTCGCCGGGCAGCGACCTTCAGGGCAATGCCAAGACCTTCTACATGGATGCGTCGGCCAGCTATAATGTCACCGATCGCCTGAAGATCATCGTAGAGGCGCAGAACCTGACCGACGAGCAGAACCGCCTCTATATCGACAGCCAGCGTCAGGACACGCTGTTCGAAACCCGCATCGGTCGCACCTTCACCTTCGGCGTGACCTACCGGATGTAATTTTCCAGTCCTCCCCAAACTTGGAGCCTGATCGTCTGAGGTGGAAGCGCTTCGCGCTTTCACCGAAGGCGTGAATCAGGCTCCATTTTTATGTGGCAGGCGCGGTTACCATTGGTGACCGCGCCTATTTTCTTGTTTGGGACGAAAGGAAATTCAGCGCTGGCCGCTGAAGCCCACCGCGGCGCTGATCTGTTCGGCCGACTTCATCACCTGCTCGGCCAGCGCCGGGCGGACATCGTCGGTCAGATAATGGGCCGCGCTCGCGATCGAGATGGCGACGCAGATCTGCCCCTTGGCATCGCGCACCGGCACCGCGATCGACCGCACGCCATCGCCCAGTTCGCTGTCGTGCAGCACCTCGCCGCGCGCCTTGTGGATGCGCATCTCGGCAATATAGGCGTCGATCTGCGCCCGGCTGGCCTCGCCGCCCTTGGCCTCGACATAAAGCCGTTCCCAGGTCGCTTCATCCTCGTCCAGCAGCAGTGCCTTGCCCAGGCCGGTTTCGGCGACCGGACGACGATCGCCCGGCGCGGTCGCGACGCGCAGCCGCTGGTTGCCGGTCACCCGGTCCAGATGGCGCGACCAGTCGCCCTCGCGCTTGCCCACGAACACGCAGAAGCCGGTCTTTTCCGACAGCAATTCCATGAACGGCCGGGCGACACGGACATAGTCGATCTGTTCGGTCGCCAGCACGCCCAGTTGCAACAGCTTGGGGCCAAGCGCGAAGCCGTTGCGCGTCACCGCCAGATAGTCGCGCGATTTCAGCGCTTGCACCAGCCGGTGCGCGGTGGTCTTGCTCATGCCCAGCTTGCGGGCCAGATCGGCGGCACGGATCGGCCCGTCGATCACCTCGTCCATGATATCGAGCGCGCGCATCAGCGTCTGCGTGCCCTTAACGCCCTGTTCCTGCTTCTCTTCGCCATCTTGCATATGTTTTTTCGCTTCCTGTTTTCGTCCCATATATAGGGTCGTCCCACATATCGGAAACGAATTTCGCAATGATGGAGCGAAGATCGCGGTCGGCCCAAAAAGATAAGGGCCCGCCGATCGAAATCGGCGGGCCCATAGCCGTCAGTCGCGACCCGACGGGGATCAATATTGGACGGTAACGGTCACTGCGCGGCGGTTCTGCGCCCAGCTTGCCTCGTCCGAACCCAGAGCTGCCGGCCGTTCCTTGCCATAGCTCACGGTGTTGATGCGGCTGGGCGAAATGCCCAGCGATGCGAGATAATTTTTGGCAGCATTGGCGCGACGGTCGCCCAGCGCGATATTGTAATCGCGGGTGCCGCGTTCGTCGGCATGGCCTTCGATTGTGATGCGGACATTGGGGTTCTGCTGCAGCCAGGCGGCCTGGCTCTGCAGCGTCGCCTGATCCTCGGCATCGACATCATATTGGTCGAGGCCAAAGAAGATGCGGTCGGACGAAACCGACGCGACGAAATCTTCCTGGCTGCCCTTGACCGGGCCGGTCTGGCCGACCGGACCGCCCGTCTGGGTCGTGTCGCTGCCACCCGGCGCCGGCGGCAGTTCGGCCGGCGGCTTCTTCGAACAGGCGGCGAGGGCCAGGACGGCGGTTGCCATGAGCAGGGGCCGGGTGATCTTCATCGGGGTCTCCTAAGGATATCGCCAAGCTGCCACCCGGACGGGCAACAGCATGGTTGGTAAAAATCGTTACGCTGTCAAGACGATAGGGTTCCCTATCGCGTCGAAAAGCTGTGGAAAACTTATGGCAGCAACGGACCCCAGGCCGGGTCGGACCCGCTGAGGGGCGTCGGGATGCGCCGTTCGTTCACGCCGGTCAGGTCGACCTGCCACACCTGGCTGCTGCCCTGGCGGCCCGGCGTGGTGCGGAAGAATTGCAGCACGCGGCCATTGGGCGACCAGGTCGGCTGCTCGTCCTGCCAGCCATTGGTCAGGATGCGCTCATTGTCGCCGCTCGGCGTCATCACCGCGATCTTGAAATCGCCCGACAGCTTGGTGAAGGCAATCAGGTCGCCGCGCGGGCTCCATTCGGGCGTGGCATAGCGACCACCGCCATGGCTGATGCGGCGCTGGTTCGACCCGTCGGCATTCATCACATAGATTTGCTGTCCGCCCGACCGGTCGCTTTCGAACACGATCTGGCGGCCATCGGGCGAATAGGAACCGCCGACATCGATGCCCGGCGAATTGGTCAGGCGCACCGGCGCGCCGCCCTGGGCCGACACGCGATAGATGTCGGTATTGCCCGACACCGCCATCGAGAACAGGATGTTGCGGCCATCGGGCGACCAGCGCGGCGCGAAGGTCGTATTGTTGCTTTCGGTCACCAGCCGCTGCTGCCCGGTGCCGATGTCATAGACATAGATGCGCACCCGGCTGCCCAGATAGCTCACATAGACGATCGACTTGTAGTCGGGCGAGAAGCGCGGGGTGAGGGCAATCGACTGGCCATTGGTGATGAAGCGGTGGTTGGCGCCATCGGAATCCATGATGGCGAGGCGCTTGACGCGGTTATCCTTGGGGCCGCTCTCGGCAATATAGGCGATGCGGCTATCGAAGAAGGGGCTCTCGCCCGACAGCCGGGCATAGATGGCGTCGGCGCATTTATGCGCGGCGCGGCGCCAGTCGCGCGGCGCCACGACATAGCCCTGGCGCGTCAGTTCCTGCTTCAGCGCCACGTCATAGAGATAGCAGCCAACGGTAATGTCGGCCTCGCCGCCGGTGGTGCGGACAAAGCCCTGCACCAGCGCCTGATAGGCACCCCATTTGTCATAGACGGGGTTGGTCACTTCCGGGAAAGCGAGCGCGGGCATGCCGGCCGGGCCGGACGGATCGAACAGGCCCGATCCCTTGAGGTCGGTGGCGATCACTTCGGCGATCTTGCGGCCCAGTTCATTGGCGGTGCCGGCCGGGGTCGCCACATCCTGCTGCGCCGGCAGCGCGGGCACCGCGATCTTGAGGTTGCTGTCGATATCGCCGGTCACGTCGACCGACAGCTGCGCCAGCGCGGGCATGGCGGTGAAGGCGAGCAGGGCGGCGGTCGCCGCGGCCAGGCGGCGGAGCAGGGTCGTCGTCATCGGGTCAGCCTCGCGTCAAAACGGAGTGGCCGCAGCCATTTCCATTGTTCATAATATTCGGGCGGCAAATTGCGGAAGGGCGAGGCCAGCTTCACCGCCTGGATCGCGCGCTCCGCATGCAGCTTGGCTTGGGGCCGGTTGCTGGCGGTGACGCCCAGTTGGTCGATCACTTCGGGCGTGCCGATCACCGCGCCATTCTTGTCCAGCCGCACTTCCAGCAGGGTTACCAGCTGGTCGGCATCCGCGCCTGACGGCGGGCGCCAGTTGGGCTTCAACTGCCGGCGGATCTCGGCATCCAGCGCCGCCTTCTGCTGCGGTCCCATGGCGGCGGCCTGCGGCGCGGCGGCGGGTTTGCGCGGCGCGTCGGCGCTGGTGTCGATCCCTTTCAGGAAATCATTGCCCAACAGCGATCCCTTGGGCTTGGCCGCGGCCTTGCCCGATCCCGATGCTGCGGCCGGCTTGGCGGCCTTGGGTGCAGGCTTGGCGCTGGCCTTGGCCGGCGCGGCGGCCGCTGCCTTGGGCTTCTCCGGCGCCGGCTTCGCCCTGGGCTTTTCCGCCGGCTTTTCAGGGGCCGGCTTGGGCTTGGGCGCGGCCTTGGGCGTTTCCTTCTTCGGCGGCGTTGGCTTCGGCTTGGTCGGCGCGGGCTTCGCGACCTCCTTGGGCGGCACCGGCTTGGGTTTGGGCGGTGCTGGCGTCGGCTCGGGCACCGGCGCAGGTTCGGGCTGGGCGGCGGGCGCAGCGTCCTCGGTCGGGCCCTTTTCAGGCGCGACGCTGGGTGGTGGCGGCTCGGTCGAGATGCGCGGCGCGGTCGATTGCAGCGCCACCTCGTCCACCAGGCTGACATCCATCGGCGGGCTGTTCAGCTTCAGCGGATTGGGCGTCGCCAGGAACCCGGCCGACAGCAGGCCGAACAGCAGGACATGTCCTGCCGTCGCAACGCCAAGGCCGATTTTTTCCGCGCGTTCCATCGGTTTGACCTATGGCCCCTATTCTGAACCTGCGCTGACATCGTCGGCGCCGTCCTGCCCGCCGGTGCTGACCAGCGCCACCTTGTTGAGGCCGGCCCGGTTGAGCTCGCCCATCACTCGCATCACCCGGCCATAATCCAGCGCCGTGTCCGCTCGCAGGAAGATCTGCGGCGCGTCGGGCTTGCCGGCATTGGCCGATACGATCTCGGCCAGCCGGTCGGGCAGGTCGGCGTCGCTGACCACATCCTCGTCGACATAGATGGCGCCGTCGCGATCGATCGACACCACGGTCGGCTTGGCATCCTGGTCCAGCCCCTTGGCGCGCGTCTCGGGCAGGTTGACCGGCACGCCGGTCACCAGCAGCGGCGCGGTCACCATGAAGATGATCAGCAGCACCAGCATGACGTCGACCAGCGGCGTCACGTTGATATCCGCCATCGGCGCGCGATTGCGCCCGCGCCGACCGGACGGAGGACCGGACATCGCCATCAGCGCTGGGCCTCAAGCTCGCGGCTCAGCGTCGCGTAGAAGCCGTCGGCGAAGCGGTTGAGGCGCGATTCCATCCGGTTGATGCCATGGCTGAACCGGTTGTAGGCGATCACCGCCGGGATGGCGGCGAACAGGCCGATCGCGGTCGCGAACAAGGCCTCGGCAATGCCCGGCGCCACGACGGCGAGCGAGCTGTTCTGCGCGGCGGCGATCGAGGTGAAGGCGCGCATGATGCCCCACACGGTGCCGAACAGGCCGACGAACGGCGCGACCGAACCGACCGTCGCCAGGATGTTCAGCCGGTCCGACAGCCGGTCGACCTCGGCCGCGATCGTGCTCGACATGCTGGTCGCCAGCCGGTCGCGCGTGCCGTCGCGGTCGATCACCTTCTGCGCGGTGGAGCGGCGCCATTCGGTGACGCCGGCGGCCATCACCTTGGCGGCCGGGAACTCGGCCTTGCCGCGGGCTTCATAGAAACGGTCGATATCGTCCGCCTTCCAGAAATCCGCCTCGAACGCGCGGCTCTGCTTGCTCGCCTTGCGCAGAGTGAAGCTGAAGCCGATGATGATCGCCCAGGTCCAGATGCTGGCCAGCAACAGGCCCAGCATCACCCCCTTCACGACGATGTCGGCCTGCAGGAACAGGGCGAGCGGCGAAATGGTGGCGGCGTCGGCTGCGGCGCCAACGGCGGCGCCGACGTCAGGCATGGACAGGTTCATGGGTGGATGTCTTCCCCTCGCATCAAACGGCTGAAAATCTCGATCCAGGGGCGCGGCTGGCGCTGCGGTCGTCCCTGGGGTGTCAGATAGGCGACGGTGATGACGCCGTCGGTCAATATGTCCTCGCCGCGCATGACTCTTTGCTGAATGACGCAGCTGGCGGCCCGCACCTCCATCACCTGGCTGACGACCATCAGGTCATCGTCCAGCCGGGCGGGGCGGCGATAGGCGAGTTTCAGGTCGGTGACGGCATAGACGCCTTCGCCGCCTTCATGATTGGCGCGCTGGTCGATGCCGGCGATGCGCAGCATGTCGGACCGGGCGCGCTCCATATAGCGCAGATAATTGGCGTGATAGACCAGCCCCGACAGGTCCGTATCCTCGAAATAGATGCGCAGCGGGAAATGATGCACGGCGGCGATGAACCGTCCGGATGCGGGCGCTGGCAGGGGATCGGCAAGGGGCATGGGCGGCTATTAAGCATGGCGTGCGGTTCGCGCAAAGGCGGAAAATAGCGCGGGCGAACCATCCATCCGTCGCGATGGCCCGTTCGCCGCCCGCGAAGGGGCTTGGCGCGCGGCCTTACTTGTCGGTAGGGGTGACTGGAACGAACATTTGGTGAGGAGAATGGGACATGACCGACATCAAGACCGTAGGCGTGATCGGCGCCGGCCAGATGGGGGCGGGCATTGCCCAGGTCGCCGCCCAGGCCGGCTATGACGTGATCCTGTCCGACATCGACCTGCCCCGCGCCGAAAAGGGCAAGGCCGGCATCGCCAAGCTGCTGGCCCGCGCGGTCGAGAAGGAAAAGATCAGCCAGGCCGACGCCGATGCCGCACTTGCCCGCATCACCCCGGTCGGCGAGATCGCGCCGCTCGCCGGCGCCCAGCTGGTGATCGAGGCCGCGACCGAGCGCGAAGAGGTCAAGCGCACCATCTTCACCAATGTCGGCAAGATCCTGGCGCCCGGCGCCATCCTCGCTACCAACACCTCGTCCATCCCGATCACCCGCCTCGCCCAGGCCGCGCCCGATGCCAGCCGCTTCGTCGGCGTCCATTTCTTCAATCCGGTGCCGGTGATGGTGCTGGTCGAGGTCATTCGCGGCCTTGCCACGTCGCCCGAGACGGTCGCCGCGGTCGAGGGTTTCGCCGCGAAGATCGGCAAGACCACGGTCCATGCCTTCGATGCGCCCGGCTTCGTCGTGAACCGCATCCTGCTGCCGATGCTGAACGAGGCGGTGTTCGTGCTGGGTGAGGGGGTCGGCAGCGTCACCGACATCGACCAGGGCTGCAAGCTTGGCCTCAACCATCCGATGGGGCCGCTGACCCTGCTCGATTTCGTCGGCCTCGACACCGCGCTCGAAATCCTCAACGTCTTCCTCACCACCACCGGCGATCCCAAATATCGCCCGGCGCCGCTGCTGGTCAAATATGTCGAGGCCGGTTGGTATGGCCGCAAGACCGGCAAGGGCTTCTATGATTATTCGGGCCCGGAACCCGTCCCGACCCGCTGAACCTGTCCGGTAGGGCGGCTCCGTGCCGCCCTATCCCGCGCTCAGCCCATGTTTCTTCATGCAGTGGCGCAGCTGGTCATAGGTCAGGCCCAGCCCCTTGGCGGTGGCGCGCTGATTATAGCGGAACCGCTCCAGCGCCGCCCGCACGATCGCTGCCTCATGCGCGTCGACCGCCGATTTGAGATCGGTGACATCGCCATGCCCGTTCATCACCGATGCGGTCACCGGTGCCGGCGTCGCGCTTTCCGCTGACGGTGTCGCAGCTCCCGGCATCAGCGGGCGCGGTTTCCAGGGTGAGGCGAAGGGGTCGAACACAATCGACGAGATCGGCCGCCCCGGCTCGGGCCAGCGATAGACCGCCCGCTCCACCACATTGCGCAGTTCGCGCACATTGCCCGGCCAGCCATAGCCTTCCAGTTCGGCCGCGCAGGCGGCGGAGAAGCCCGGCCATTGCGGCCAGTTCAGTTCCGCCGCCATGCGCCGGCCGAAATGGTCGGCCAATACCGTTATGTCGCCTTCGCGCGCGCGCAGCGGCGGCAGGGTGATGACCTCGAAGCTCAGCCGGTCGAGCAGGTCGGGGCGGAAGCGCCCGGCATCGGCAGCGGCGGGCAGGTCCTCGTTGGTCGCCGCGACGATGCGGACATCGACCATCACCGACCGCGACGATCCGATCCGCGTCACCTCGCCATATTCGATCACCCGCAGCAGCCGCTCCTGCGCTGCCATCGATAGCGTGCCCAGCTCGTCCAGGAACAAGGTGCCGCCATCGGCTTCCTCGAACCGGCCCGGCCGTGCCTTGGTGGCGCCGGTGAAGGCGCCCTGTTCATGGCCGAACAGTTCCGCCTCGATCAGCGTCTCGGGCAGGGCGGCACAGTTCATCACGATCAGCGGTTCGCCCCAGCGCGGCGACAGATGATGCAGGCGCTCGGCAATCAGCTCCTTGCCGGTGCCGCGTTCGCCGATCACCAGCACCGGGCGATTGAGTTCGGCGGCCCGCCCGGCCAGTTCGACGGCGTCGAGAAAGGCCAGCGACTGGCCGACAAACTGGGTATTTTTCTCCATGCACCAAAATATGGGGAAATTTCCCAACTTTCAGCAAGCGAAATCTTTGCGCAGCCGTGTCAAATCATCAGAAAATGGCTGTTTTCTGCGCTTTTCGAAAATTGGCACGGCCTCTGCAGTGTTGGGAACGAAGCCGCTGCACAGACAGGCGGCACCTTTAGAAGGCCAGGTTCAAGGAGTGTTGAAGATGGAAAAGAACAGCAACAGCGTTCGCGAAATCGGTCAGCTGATGTCGGTCGCCATTGCCGCCGTCCTGTTCGGATCGACCATGATCCTTTCGGCGGTCGGCCCGGCCCGCGCCAGCGAAGCCCCGGTCCTCGCGACCCAGGATACCCCCGCGACCCTGCGCTATCTGGCGTAAGGCCGCACGACCCAGGCCGGGGCGGAAATGCCCCCTCTCGTCCGCCCCGGCCCCCTTGAAGAGAAGACCAGGAGCACCGTTAAAATGGGTATTTTCTCCCGCACCCGAGACATCATCGCCGCCAATGTCACCGACCTGCTCGACAAGGCCGAAGACCCGGCGAAGATGATCCGCATGATCATCCTCGAAATGGAGGAGACGCTGGTCGAGGTGCGCGCGTCCGCCGCCCGCACGATCGCCGACCAGAAGGAAATGCGTCGCCACATCGGCAAGCTGCAGGCGCTGCAGGATGGCTGGACCGAAAAGGCGCAGCTCGCCCTCAGCAAGGACCGCGAGGACCTCGCCAAGGCTGCCCTGGTCGAACGTCAGAAGGCCGCCGACATGGCCGAGCATCTCTCCCACGAGATCGAGGTGCTGGACGAGGCGCTCAAGGCCTCGGAAGAGGATATCGCCAAGCTGCAGGGCAAGCTGCGCGAGGCGCGTGCCCGCCAGAACAGCCTGGTCAGCCGCATGGAAAGCGCGCAGAACCGCCTGCGGGTGCGTGAAGCCTATGCCGGCGAGAAGGTCAACGAAGCCTTTGCCCGCTTCGACATGCTCGAACGCCGCGTCGACATGGCCGAAGGCCGCGCCGATGCCATGGGCCTGGGCGCGCAGCCCAAGACGCTGGAAGAGGAAATCGCGGAGCTGAAGTCGGCCGACAAGGTCGATGCCGATCTCGCCGCGCTCAAGGCCAGCATGAACAAGGGAGCCTGATCCCATGGAAGACGTCTTCTTGCCTATCATGGTCTGCGGCATGCTGTTCATCGGCATGCCCTGGCTGATCTTCCACTATGTCACCAAGTGGAAGCAGGCGCCCAAGATCACCGACGAGGATGAGCGGCTGCTGGATGAACTCCACCTGCTCGCCCGCCGTCTCGAAGACAGGCTGCAGACGGTCGAACGGATCGTCGCAGCCGACAATCCCGACTTCCGCCCGCAACGTCCGGCACAGGACGATAATTACGACTTCGACCGGAGGAACTGACATGAGCGCCCGCCGCACCAAATTCTATCTCGACAAGCAGAATGGCAAGTGGATGGGCGTGTGCTCCGGCATCGCCGACTATACCGGGATCGACGTGGTCTGGGTCCGGGTCGGCGCGGTGCTGGTGACCCTCATGGGCGCCTTCCCCTGGACGCTGATCGCCTATTTCGCCGCCGCCTATTTCGCCGATGCCAAGCCCCAGGGCCTTTATTCGGATCGGGACGACGAGAAATTCTGGCAGGGCGTGCGCACCAATCCGGCGCGCTCCACCCGCGACGTCCGCTCCAAGTTCCGCGACATCGACCGCCGCCTCGCCGACATCGAGGTCTATTATACCAGCCGCAACACGCGCCTCGCCGACGAGATCGACAGCCTGCGCTGAGACATCGCCAGGACAGGGCAGCAATAACGGGGAGTTCAAGGCCATGAATTTCGCAGGACCGACCTTCGTTCTGGCCATCATCGCCATGTCGACGCTGGGCTGGATGTTCACCACCTGGGTCCGTGCCCGCCATGGTTATCCGGTTGAAAATGAATGGACGGGCACCGTTCATCGAACAGATCCCGACGCCGGTCGAAAAATCGACCTTCTTTCAAGTGAAAACGAAAAGCTGACTGGCCGCATCAGCCGCCTCGAAGAACGCATCGCAGTCCTCGAACGGATCGCCACCGATCCCGCCGCCCGGACCGCGCGCGATATCGACGCGCTGCGCTGACGCTGACCAGGCAAGGGGAGTAAAGATCATGGTTCCAGTTGAAGTTCTTGCGCCTGCTGCGGTCATCGTCGGATCGCTGGGTGTTGCAGGTTGGGTTTTTACCACCTGGCTTCGCATCCGGCACGGCTACCCGCTGGAAAATAGCTGGGGCAAGGCGGTCTATCCGCAGAAGAATGAGGAACTGGTCGAGCGCATCAAGCTGATCAGCCAGGAAAATGCCCAGCTGCGCGCCGAAATCGGCTCGATGAAGGACCGGCTCGCCGTGGTCGAGCGGATCGTCACCGACGAAAGCCATCAGCTCAATCGCGAAATCGAGCGGCTGCGCGGCCCGGCGAACTGATCGCCCCGCACGCCCAAGGGAGGACAAATATGGATCCGTTTCAAATGGTCGTCGCCATCGTCGGGATTACCGCCGTCGCCAGCGTCGTCCGCGCCAAATATGGTGTCGTGCGCCGCCACAAGGGCGAGGAGTTCATCCAGCGTGGTCCCGATCCGGAGGCCGAACGCCTCCGCGCCGAAGTGAAGGCGCTCAAGGACCGGGTCGCCGTGCTGGAACGGCTCGCCACCGACAGTTCGACCGCGCTGGAGCGCGAATTCGAGAAGCTCAAGGACCGCGACTGATCGCGGCAAAGGACACAGGGAGGACATCATGCAGGATCCCCTCTTCTACCTCACCATGGCCACCGCCGGCCTCGCCGGCCTCACCATCGTCGCCTTCGCGTCGCTGCGCGGCTGGAATGGTTGGCTCGACCTCAAGCGGGCGGAATTGAGCCGCCGCAGCGAGGAAGCCGCCCCGCCCTCGGCCGCCGCCCGGATCGAGGTCGCCGACCTCAAGGAACGCATCCGCAAGCTCGAAGCCATCGCCGCCGGCGTCGATCTCTGATCCGCCGGCGGGGAAAAGCGGCTTTCCCGCACCGCTTTTCCCCCTATATGGGCGGCATGACCGATCAGCCCGCCCCGATGCCCGTTCTGGCCGACCTCCAGGAAGAATATGAATTTCTCGACGCCGATGATCGTTATCGCCTGTTGATCGATCTCGGCCGGGGGCTGGAGGATATGCCCGACGCACTCAAGACCGATATGACGCTGGTGCGGGGCTGCTCGGCGGCGGTCTGGGTCTATCCCACGGTGCTGGATGACGGCCGACTCCATTTCCTTGCCGACAGCAATGCCGCCATCACCAAGGGGATCATCGCGCTGGTGCTGCTGACCGTGCAGGACCGCACCCCGGCCGAAATCGGCGCGACCGATATCGAGGGTGCGCTGGCCCCCTTCGACCTCAAAAACCAGCTCAGCTCCAACCGCACCCAGGGCATTCCCAACATGATCGCCCTGATCCGCGAGACCGCTGCCCGCTACGCCTGACGGAAACTCCCGCGCATCCCCGCGTTCTTGCCTGACAAGGAGAATGCGACAATGCGCCATATCATGCCCCTCGCCATGCTCGGCCTGCTGGCCGCCTGTTCGGGCGGGGACAAGAAGGAACCGACCCAGCGCGACCAGATCGGCCAGGTCTGGAAATATGAAACCGCCGGCGCCAGCCAGAAGGTCGCCTATATCGGCAGCGCCAACAGCGTGCAGACCATGACCGCCGCCGACACCTTCTCGGTGCTGATGGTCCAGCCCATGTCCAACGGCGAAAAGACGGTGACGGTGAAGCTGGTCGGCGCGCCCTTCCAGTGCGACCTGTCAGACTGCGCGGTCGATGCCACCACTGATGACGGCAAGGCCCGTCGCTGGAAGGGCCGCATGACCGAAGCGAAGGACGGGATCGAGATCATGCCCTCGCAAAATGCCTATGAGGCGATCGCCAAGGCGAAAAGCGTGAAGGTCGACCTCGCCGTCGGCCCCAAGGACCAGCGCTTCCCGTTCGAATTCAACGTCGCCGGGCTCGACCTCAAGAAGGGCGCCTGACGCGCGACTGGCGAGCGCGACGCTGCGCTCGCCATGATCGCCTGCCTCATTCCTGCAGCGACACGCCGGGGCTGCGCGGGTCGGCGGCGCCGATCCAGTGGCCGTCGGCGGTCCGCTCGGCGGCATTGGCCTTGAGGCCCAGGCGCGAGATGGTGACGCGGTGGCCCAGTTTTTCCAGTGGCGCCTTCATCGCTTCCAGCGACGTGCCCTGTTCCAGCACCAGCCCCTCGCCATTGAAGAATTCCAACCCCAGCGCGATCGAATCCTGCGCCGACAGGCCCCAGTCGAAATGGGCGATCAGCGCCTTGGCGACCTGCATGATGATGGTCTTGCCGCCGGCCGCGCCGACGGTGAAGATCGGCATGCCCTTTGCGTCATAGACGATGGTCGGCGACATGGACGATAGCGGCCGCTTGCCCGGTTCCACCCGGTTGGCGACCGGCGCGCCATTCTTCTCGGGCGTGAAGCTGAAATCGGTCAGCTCATTGTTCAACACCACGCCATTGGCCACCAGCTGGCTGCCGAAGAAGCTCTCGATCGTCGATGTCCAGGCGGCGATGTCGCCATTGCGGTCCACCGCGACGAAATGGCTGGTGCCGCTTTCCGGCTGGGGCAGGGCGCTGGTGCGCGGCTGCGCCCCGGCGGGCAGACCGGGCTTATAGGAATTGAGCGCCTTGTTCAGCCGGATCTCGCTCGACCGCTGCTTGAGGTAAGCGGGATCAATCAGCCCGGCGATCGGCACATGGACGAACTCGGGGTCGCCCAGCCAGGTGTCGCGGTCGGCATAGGCCAGCTGCATCGCTTCGCCGATGACGTGCCAAGAGCGCGGGTCATCCTTGCCCCACTGCGCCAGCGGGAAGCGCTCGACCATGCCCAGTATCTGCAGCACGGTGACGCCGCCGGCCGAAGCCGGGCCCATGCCGCACACCGTATAGGCGCGATAATGGCCGCATACCGGCTTGCGATCCTTGACCTGGTAATTGGCCAGATCGTCGGTCGTCATTGGCACCGGGTTCCTGGGCGCAGTGGTGACCGCCTTGGCGATCGCCTGCGCATTCTCGCCCAGATAGAAGGCGTCCGGCCCTTCCGCCGCGATCCGCTTGAACAGGGCGGCGAGCGGCGGGTTCTTCAGCGTCGTGCCGACCGCCGGCAATTGCCCGTCGACCCAGTAATAGCTGCGGATATCGGGGAAATCGGCCCAGATATTCTGCAGCGCCTTCAGCGCCGTGGCGGTGCGCTCGCCCAGCTGGAAGCCGTCGTCGGCCAGCCGGATCGCCGGCTGGAACAGGTCGGCCCAGGGCAGCGTGCCCCATTTCTTGTGGGCTTCCCACGCCATGCGCAGATTGCCCGGCACGCCGACCGAATAGCCGCCCGGCCAGGCCTGGACGAAGGGCAGGGGCTTGCCGTCGGGGCCCATGAAGCGGTCGGGCCGGGCAGCGGCCGGCGCGGTCTCGCGCCCGTCGATCGATTCCAGCACGCCGCTCGCGCCGTCATGATGCATCAGGAAGCCGCCGCCACCGATGCCGCTATTATGCGGTTCGACCACGTTCAGCGCCAGCATCATCGCGATCGCCGCATCGGTGGCGCTGCCGCCCTTGCGCAATATTTCCTGCCCTGCCGCGGCCGCGCGCGGATCGGCGGCGGACACGGTGGCATTCAACGCCACCGGCTCGCGTGCCAGCGCGGTTACGGGCGCCAGGGCAAGGGGGGCAATCAGAGCGAAGGGGGCCAGCAGGCCGGTCAGGCGGGAGGTCATGGCCGGCACCCTAAAGCTCGCATTTCGTTTCGCAACCCGTCTTGTTTCGATCATGTCCGGGAAGGACGGATCAGGCGTCGATCCCCACCACCTCGCCGATATGCCGCACGCCATCGCGCGCCATCAGGGCCTTCAGGCCATCATTGATCCGCCTGGCAAGATAGGGGCCTTCATAGACCAGCGCGCTATAGACCTGCACCAGCGAGGCGCCGGCGCGAATGCGGGCATAGGCCTGCTCCGCATTGGCGATGCCACCCACGCCGATCAGCGGCAGCCGGTCGCCCAGCAGCCGGCGGAAGTCGCGCAGCTTGCCCAGCGACAGGTCGGTCAGCGGCGCGCCCGACAGGCCGCCGGTCTCGCCCGCATGGGGCGATTGCAGCGCCGGGCGGGTGATGGTGGTGTTGGACACGATCAGCGCGTCGATCCGGTGGTCGATGCAGGCGGCGGCAATATCCTCGATATCGGCCGGCTCCAGGTCGGGTGCCACCTTCAGGAAGATCGGCGGGCCGCCGACGGGCCGTGCCGCCATCACCGCGCCCAGCAGATCGTCCAGCGCCGCCCGGCCCTGCAGCGCGCGCAGCCCCGGCGTGTTGGGCGAGGAGATATTGACGGTCAGATAATCGGCCAGCGGCGCCATGCAGGTAACGCCGGTGGCATAATCGGCATTGGCGCGCCCGGCTGCCGTCGCTTCCTTGTTCGCGCCGATATTGATGCCGATCACCGGTCCTTCGCCTACAGGCCGGCGATAGCGGGCGATACGGTCGGCGGCGGCGCCCTGGCCGCCATTGTTGAAGCCGAAGCGGTTGATCACTGCCTTGTCCTCGACCAGTCTGAACAGGCGCGGCTGGGGATTGCCCGGTTGTGCCAGCGGCGTCAGCGTCCCCAGTTCGGCAAAGCCGAAGCCCAGCCCATGCATCTTGTGCGCGACCCGGCCATCCTTGTCATAGCCTGCTGCCAGACCCACCGGATTGGGAAAGGCAATGCCCGCTACCGTCTGCGCCAGCATCGGGTCGGCCTTCAGCGGCGCCGGGGTCGGCATCATCCGCAGCAGCGCGATCGACAGATTATGGGCGCGCTCGGCATCGAGCGCGAAGAAGAGCGGACGGATCAGGCGATAGGACATGGCCGCGCTATGCCAGCGGCGCCTGCGCAGGTCGAGTCGTGTTGCGTTATTGCAACAACATATTCCCTTGCGTCATTTCATGACAGAAAACGTCATGAATGCGATCCTTTTCGGTCGTCAGATGTCCGATCTGTCCAATAATCTTCCACCGATTCGGGCTTAAAGCCGTCTTGCGACCCGAAGGCT
>NZ_JBXGSI010000027.1:0-51740 GCF_056790315.1 Sphingobium sp. VMM | reverse complement strand
ATCCCCTTCTTGCCTGCCCACATGAACCACGGCCAAGCCACGCCGATGCGATCCTTCCGATGTTCGACAATTCCGGGTTGGCACCAGGCGACATCATCCAGATTGGAGAATTGGAGGCCGCGCTCATCATGATATAGGCGGGTGGCGACGCCTGCCTCATTCCAGCTTCGTCGTCATGGCCGGCTCATCCTGAGGTGATTTGCGGCCGATCATGATCGATCATGCCCCCCCGTTTCAGAACGCCTTGTGATGAACGAGCACGTTGAAGGTCCGCAGCAGGATGCCGATATCCCGCGCCAGGCTCCAGCCGTGCAGATATTCCAGATCCGCCTCGATCCGCCGCAAGATGTCGCCGCGTGTTTCCGTCGCGCCACGGAAACCCCTGATCTGGGCCAGTCCCGTGATGCCGGGCTTGAGCGCGTGACGATGCCAATATTGCCGATCGACCTGCCAGAAATAGGCGTTGTCAGCGGTCGAGCCCAAAGCGTGCGGCCGCGGCCCGACGAGGCTCATTTCGCCAAGCAGAACATTGAACAGCTGGGGCAGTTCGTCGATGCTTGTGCTGCGAATGAAGCGCCCGATGCGGGTCACACGGTCATCACTTCGACCAGTGGAACGGCTCCCCAACGCGTCGCCGCAATCGGTCCGCATGCTGCGGAACTTGTAGATCCGGAACAAGCGGTTGCCGCGACCGATGCGTTGTTGACGGAAGAAGACCGGCCCTGTGCTGTCGATCTTGATCGCGATTGCCACCAGAAGCAGCAACGGCAGCAGCGCAATGACCAGGGGCACGGTCAAGGCAATGTCAAGCAAGCGCTTGCGCGCGCGGTCAGCAAGGTTGAGCGGGCCGCGCGAGACCACCAGGGTCGACGTGTCCAGCCAAGTCCCTACCGCAAGCGGTGCAGTCTCCCCGACCTCAGGCACGACGACTTCGCCCTGGACATTGCTGCCCTTCAATATCTCGGCCCAACTCGCCCGTCGGGCAGCCGGGCAAAGGATGATCGCTCTGTCATAATCACGCAGCAGCACACCCAATTGGTGCAGCTTGTGCGGATCATCCTCTTCGGGGCGCAGCCCGATCTGGCGCGCATCAATCACGGCTGCCGCACCGCAATCATTGGGGCGCGCGATACCATCAAGGATCAATATCTCCGCGAACAGCTGATTTCCGAAGCAACGCCGGACCGCATAGGCCATCAGTGAGCGCTGCACGACCAGCAGCCCCAGACTGCCAAAAACGCCGAACAATATGCCTGAGCGCGGGAAGGTCCCCACCGCCTTCGATGCAAAAATTACAAGGAAGAACAGCAGCATGGTGGCACCAAATGCCAATGCCGCAGCACGACAGCTGATCGTGGCGCTGGTCAGACAGGACATGCTGTAAGCCTGGCTGTGAAAGGCGATGATCGCAAAGACGAGAATGCCTGCGGATAATGATCCGATCATGTCCGACGAGGATGCCGGCGAGAGGCGCGCGCCTACACCAAAGCCAATCAGCAGCGCCAAGCAATCAGCTGATAGCAACAGCAGGCACAGCCACAGGCGTGCATTGCGCCTGGCGATTAACGCCCCCGTTCCGCTCGCGCTGTGGAAACGCGCCGCCAAATCCGGATTTGCCATGGCCTGTCCTTTTCTCGTCGATTGTCGACCATTGGCACAGCAATGGCCGGGCGCTCCCAGTTGCGCAGCACGCAGAGGAGCGAAATCAATTCAACCGACAAGAGCACGGGCACCTCAAAAACATCAATCCGTGATAACACCTAATAAATATTAACTAATAAAATATCAAAAATCAAATTTATATCGGAATGATTTTAGATGAATCGGCAACTTTGTTAACAGCGTAATTTCACTTATATTATTCTTATATTGCTTTTGCTAAAAAAAAACAGAGCATCGTCCTTTAATCCGAAAATGGGAGGTTCATGGAAATATGAACATTGCGCTCTGCGCCGGTGCGGCAATCATATTGCTCATTTGGGCGATCGGCCTTTATCACCTCTGGCAACGTCAAAATGCATCGCTCGTCGAAATCAAGCCAGCATGGCCAGATCGCCTTTTCGCAATTTTCTGGCTCCCGATCGCACTATTGGCGCTCATCGCGACAATCCCCTCTTTATGGCGACAAAAAGCACCACGGCGGCAGAAATATTGACGCTCATCCGTCCAGCCTCCGGCCTATTCCCGCCGCGAATGCAACTCTCAGGGCATCCGAAAGATTGCGTGTCTTGAGCTTTGCCATCAGGTTTGCGCGATGAATTTCGATCGTGCGCGGGCTGATGCCCAATTGCAGGGCGATGTGCTTGTTCGGCAGCCCCATTGTCAGGCCTGCCAGCACATCCCGCTCGCGCGGCGTCAACTTTTCCACCAGCGATTGCGCCTGCGCGACCCTTTGCCGGCGCGCACCATTATCATATAGTACCGACCAGGCGTTCTCGACCGCCTGCAGCAGGCTCTGCCGCTCGAACGGCTTCACCAGGAAATCCACGGCACCCATCTTCATTGCCGCGACCGTCACCGCAATGTCGCCATGCCCTGTCAGCATGATGACCGGAAAATTGAGATCCGCTTCATTGAGACGGCGCTGCACCTCCAGTCCATCCATGTCGGGCATGCGCAGGTCCAGGATGACGCAGCCCGGCGGCTCGGTCGGCGCGGCGGCGAGGAAATGAGCGCCCCTCTGCCAAGTGCGGACCGAATATCCTTCAAGCTCCAACAAGAATGCCGTTGCCGCTCTGACGGAATATTCGTCGTCCACGATGTGAATCGTCTTCATTTCCTCCACAAAGAATCCCCTTCTTACGCTTCAATGTGAAACAAAAGCAGCTGCCGGCAGGCGCGGGCTCAACCCAGATCCGCCCGCCATGGGCCTCCACAATTGTTCGACAAATGGACAATCCGACCCCAGTTCCCTCTTCCTTGGTCGTGACAAAGGCGTCGAACAGCCGCTCGCGGATTTCCGCGGCGATGCCCGAGCCAGTGTCGGTAATCATGACTTGGGTGGTAAGCTCATCGACGCGGGATGCGTGGATCGTCAGTATCCGCTCATCCATGTTGCGCATCGCATCGATGGCATTGCGACAAAGATTGCCGATCACCTGCTGGATCTGGACCGGATCGGCGAATACCGGCCCCGCGTCCGGCGCAACCCGAAGCACGACACGGACTTGCGCACGGGCAGCTGCGGGGCGAACGAGCGCAATGCTGCTGCGCACCATTTCGCCGATATCCTGCACCTCCAGTTGCGCTTCGCCACTACTGGTGAAATCGCGCAAATGGCGCATGATCGCCCCCGCCCGCACCGCTTCGCTCGACGCGAGATGGAAAATTTCGTCCAGCTTCGCCCGACTCCCGCCGTTGAGATTGTTGAGCAGGATGCTGCCCCCCTCCATATAGGCTGCAAGCGCTGTCAATGGCTGGGTCAACTCGTGCGACAGCATCGACGCCATCGCGCCCATTGCGCTATAGCGGGTGCCATCCAGCATTTCCGCCTGCAGGGTTTCCAGCCGAGCCTTCGTCGCCTCCTGTTCGGAAAGGTCGCGCACAAAGGCCGTAAACCTTGTGCCGCCGTTCGCTTCCATCCGCACGAAGGTCATCTCGGTTGGAAAATTCGAGCCATTATGATGCCGGCCGATCAACTGCCGCTCGATCTTTTCCGAAACATCGACGATCCGGAATGGATATTCGTCAGGCACTTCGTCTTCAGAAGGACAGACCAGCAGCAGGCTCTCGAAATTCTGGCCTTTGAGATCCACCAGATCATAGCCGAACATGCGGGAGGCCGCTTCGTTGATATATTCGATGCAGCCGTCGGCATCGAATACGAAGACGGCGTCCGGCGCGGTCTCCAATATCAACCGCAACTCATGCTCCCGCTCCTGCAGCGCAAGCTCATGCGCGCGCTCCAGCGTGACGTCGCGGATCAGGTTGGCAAAGCCCTGCAACGCTCCGTCATTGTCGTACAATGCCGTGACAACGCAATTTTGCAGATAGATCGTGCCATCGCTGCGGCAGCATTCATGATCGAATTCCCAGCTGCCATGCTGGCGGGCGAAGGCGAAGGCCTGCGCCATGCGCGCCTTGATCTCCGCGCGCCCTGGGTAGAGCAGCGCGACATGGCGATGCATCACCTCGCCGGTCAACCAGCCGGTAAAGCGCTCGGCACCGCGATTCCAATGCAGGATAAACCCTGAAACATCGGTCATGTAGAGGGCATAATGCGCCGCGCCGTCGGTCAGCAGCTTCATCTGCGTCATCAGCCGGCCGACATGGGCAGCCTGATATTCCGCTCTGGCGCGCCAGAATGTCGCGCGAAGCGCAACGACGTTGGCGGCAACCAGCGCCATGAGGAAGGCGCCCGCCGCAAGCAGCCCGCCATGAAAGCCTTCAAGCAGATAAGTGACCGCCAAGGCGGCGATACCAGCCAGAAAGCCCGGTCCGGCGCCGAACAGCATCGTCGTAAACAATGCAACGAATGTGAATATCACATAAAATTCGCTGGAGAAGGACGGATATTCATCGGCCTGAAAAGCGGCGAGCGCGATCGCGACCATGGCCAACCCGACCAGATAGCGACTGACCCCACTCCACGAGACGTGGCGCCTGAGGCAACGCAATCTGACCAGCGAAAAGCTGGCGCGGACTTGGCCCGCCTCGGAGATCGGCATGATGTTAAATCGTCTGACGGCTGCGAACATAACTCAAACCCCGCGCTTAACGCCCAGAATTATTTCATATGCTGCGACCGTCACCCTGAAAGGGATGGCAGAAACCGGCTCACGTCTTCAATCGGACGTCTGCCCCATGCTCACCCCTGACCGATTATTGATCCAGTTGGAGGTTTACATAATTCTCTGCTGCAATGCGCAATTTTTAACATCGGCATTAGGGGAAGTATAGTAGGTAGTTTTACACATTTTGAGAAATTTCGTTCCGCAGCTGCAAAATGTCATTGCCGGAGGATTTCCAAAAATGTCCACTTCGGAAATTTAACTGGTGGAGGACACGCGTTTGCCCCCTGCCCGTGCGAAATGGAACATGTCGATGACAATGGTCCGTCCGACCAGTCCGAGGACGACCATATAGACCGCTGCCCCAGCGATGACCGTCGACAACAGCATCGGAATCGGAGCTTGGCCGGCCAATGCGAACCGGAACCCCCATAGAAAAACAGCCATGACCAGCGATGCGACGACACTGGGCCCCAGCGCCTTCCAATAATCCCGCCATCCCAGCGGCAGCAGAACCACAACTGGCCAGACGGACAGGGGATAGAGGATATAGGCGCGCGCCGTGAACGCGGCAGCGACCGCAGCCATCCCATATTCAACGGCAAAGAAGAAGGTGACAATATTGACCAGCGCATAAATGCCCGCCAGCCAAGTCTGCCATTGCGGCTTTCCCATGGCGAGCATCAGCGACTGATTGTAAATGCCGATCGCCTGGAGCGCGCCGAACAGGCTGAGATAGCGCATCACATCGGCTGCCGCCGCCCAACGCGGACCGAACAACAGGAAAATAAACTCGTCCGATACGATCGCCAGGCCGACAAAGGCCGGGGTCGTTATGGACGATGTCGCCGACACTATTCTGAGGAAAGCCTTTGCAAGGCGGGGCGGATCCCCCTTGAGTTGCGAGAAGACCGGAAGTGCCACACGGGACAGCGCACGCGCCAGCATCAGATTGGCGGCCAGCAAAGCCCGCTTGCCGACGGTATAAATGCCTGTCGCTGCGCCGCCGAGCGCCAGGCCGATGACCATGATGTCAGCATTGGCGTTGAAGAAATTCGCAGCGCCCGTCACGCCGACATGACGGCCATAGAAAAGCACGTCCCTTGCCTTTTCCCGTGAAAAACGCAGTCGGGGTCGCATCGGGCAGGCGGCCCACAGGATTATCGTTCCGATGACCGCTACGGCCAGATTTTGTGCCACCAGCGCCATCACGCCATAACCGGCCACGGCCAGTGCTATTCCGACAAGGCCGCCCACCAGGGTCGAGATTGTCGAGCGCGTGGCCAATGGCCGCATCAGCAAGGCCCGCGTCAGCCAAGCCTGTGGCACGACGTTCAGCGCACCCAGGAAATTCGCGACGCTCAGCCATCGCAAAACCATGCCCAAGCCCTGATGGGCGGCGGTCCGCTCAACCAAGTCGGCTAGCAAGAAGGTCGCGATCAGCAGCAGCGCGCCGGCCGCAGCAGAAATCCAGAAGGCCGTATCATCCAAGTCGGCATCGGCAGCGCCGCCCTTGCTCACAAGCGATGCACTGATCCCCGACAATATGATCATCTGGAACCATTGCCCTACCAGCAGGGCCATGGCGACGATGCCCAGCATCGTCGCATCGACATAGCGCGCAATCACGAGGAAGGTCAGGAACTGCAACAGTTGCACACCCCAACTTTCCAGGATGGACCAGGCCATGCCTGAACGGACTGCGCGCCCCAACCCCGGACCTGACATATCGCCCTCCCCCTAGCTACGTCGAAAATCGTCGGTCGCCCGGACATGCTTCACGAATGCCGCGGGGTTGCCCCGCCACACCTGTCGGGCGGGAATATCATCAAAGACCACTGATCCGGCCGCCACCACGGAATGATCGCCGATCGACACGCCGGGCAAGATGATGGCGTTGCGGCCAATCCAGACGTTGCGACCGATGGTGATCGGACGGGGCCTTACGGAGCGCCCTTCATGAACGGGATGGAAGCTCGTGTCGAACATCGCAACATTGTCACCGATACGCGACCCGCCGCCGACATCGATCCGCGCAGCGCTGAAGATATGAACTCCCGTGTTCAACGAAACCTCGTCGCCAAGAATGATAGCCCCCTGCGGAACCGTAGCCAGGCGAATCCGGGTCGGTTCATTCCGCAGGCGGACATTGTTGCCAATGACCAAGGATCCGGGGTTCCGGAGATAAGGCACGCCACCCCGCACGCGCAGGCCCCGCCCCGGTTGGCAGCCTTGCGCGCGGAGTCGCATCACTGTCAGCCGCGCGTAAAGATGATCCAGCTGTGCAGACAGAAATTGCAATGCCAAACCCGTTCTCCGACTGGCGCTCACGCGACAAGCATGAGCCGAAAGCCTGAATAGCGGCGCGCCTCCACGATCGAATGGGCGCCAAGAACCAAACGCACCATGCAGATCCGCTCATGAAAACGCGTCCGCCTCGGACAAGATGGCACGTGCATCGAGTGCTCGCGTCACTCACCCGAACAAACACCAAGTTCACACATAACAAAATCATGTTCCATTATGTATTTGCACCTAATTGATAGGTGTTACCCCTGATGTTGACTAATACCGCATTTGAGTAAGAATTTCCGCAATCATGATCCACGCAATATTATTGAGATCGGGATATCAAATGATCGTTTCTTCAATGGAGACGCAATTGCTTTCGCCGATCAACGCGCCTGGACGCAAAATAGCGATGATGAATGCATCGCCTTTCGCCGTCGACCGGAAGCTATTTACATGAACGAAATCGGTTATCAGCCCATCATAGCAGTGACCGGCGCGACTGGCTTCGTTGGCGGGGCGCTCGCACGTCAACTCCTGCAAATGGGCTACCGCGTCCGCTCGATGTGCCGCAGGCCCCTTACCGAAGCGGAGCGCGAGAGCGGCATAGAGTGGATCGAAGGCTCGCTGACAGACTCTGATCGTTTCGACGCACTGCTTCGGGACGCACGCTATTGTTTTCACATTGCCGCGATGTTCCGTACCGAAGGACCGCGCAAGGCGTTCATGCAGGTCAATCGGGATGCTACTCGGGCCCTGCTTGAAGCGAGCCGACGGGCCGGCGTCGAGCGCTTCATCTATTGCTCGTCGATTGGCGTCCACGGGAATGTGGCCGACGCCCCCGCAGACGAAAATGCGCCATTCGACCCCCGCGATCCCTATCAGGAAAGCAAGTTGCGAGCCGAAGATCTCTGCCGTGACGAAATGGGCCGGCCGGGCATGAGCGTCGTCATCGTTCGCCCCTGCTCCACCTATGGGCCAGGCGACACCCGGATGCTAAAGCTGTTCCGCCTGGTCCAGCGCCGCCGTTTTCTGTTTGCGGGTCGGCAAACACCCAATTTCCATCCTGTCTACATTGATGACCTGGTCGCCGGCTACATATTGACGATGGTTCATCCCGATGCGCCATCGGGTACCTTCATCCTGGGTGATCGCGCCTTTCTGCCGCTGCGCGACTATGTAAGGGCCGTCGCTACCGCCTTGGACGTACCACCGCCCAAGACGACCATCCCCTACAGCCTCGCGCTGATCGCCGCGCGCCTGTGCGAAGCACTTTATGCGCCGCTGGGATTGCAACCCCCATTACCTCGTCGCCGGCTGACCATCTTCAAGCACAACCGCGCGTTCAGCATCAGGCGGGCGCAGACGGTCCTCGGCTATCAGCCGCTGATCAATCTGGAGGAAGGCTTTCGTCGCACCATCACCTGGTATCGGCAGCAGGGGATGCTCGCATGACCATGTCCATTGGAACTCTTGCCGACCTAACGGGCAAGCCAGCGGCCGATCCTAGTCCGATCTCGGCGATCGCGGCGATGCAAGCTCCAGGCACCGGCAAAGGAAAATACCGCTGTGGTCAGCGCGAGAGGAGCCGCGATGCCGCAAACCGCCAGCATTGCCAGAGCCGATCCGGCCCCTGTGCCCCAACGAACCAAACGGCGTGTGGCACGGGTATAGTCGTCGACAATCGCGTTGACATCATCGAGCATTATCCATTCCCGTCGGCTCGTCGCCCGCGCCATGATCGGCCGCACCGCCCCGTCGGGCAGCGTCAGCGCACGGATCATGATCATATCTCCGATATCGACATCGATGCGCGCGGGCAGTTCGACGCAATATTTTCCATCAACCTGCCGGCGATAATGGATCACGCGCGTTTCCGCATCGCCCGACTGCCCAACGTCGGTCACAACGCCCCGCATCAACAACAATCCGACGCTGCCGAAATGAGTCAGCAACGCGGCATGTCGTTCACGTCCGGCGACGGCCCGCGCCGCATGTCGCGACGCGGGCGCGATAGCGACATCCACGCTCGCCTGCCTGTTCCCGATCGGTGCCATGCCCTACAATCTATCCCTTTGCGGCGCTCTGCTAGCACAGGCGGGCAGCGCTGACCATGAGCGCCCCTCAGCGCCCGAGACGGACGGTCCTTGCGATCCGATGTGCTGCCCTCCTCTCGACGGCATGCCCTTGGATGGCCTGCGCGGAGCCACCGTTGTCGGGAATCAACCTCGCGGGCGGAGAGTTCAACTCGGGCAGGAAGCCGGGTATTTTCGGGAAGGATTATATCTACCCCGATACCCGCACCGCGGCGCCCTTCGTCGCGATGGGCATGAAGATCGTCCGGGTTCCGATATTGTGGGAGCGGATCCAACCCGTCCCGCTCCAGCCCCTTTCGACTGCCGAACAGGCCCGCCTCGACAAGGTCGTGGCGATCCTCGCCCCGTTCCGGATCATCATCCTCGACATCCATAATTATGGCGCAAACGGGGGGCAGCGACTGGATCAATCGCCAGATGGCAGCGCGAAACTTGCCGATCTGTGGCGCCGGCTGGCCGAGCATTATCGCGAGAACCGGCAGGTGGCCTTCGGTCTGATGAATGAACCGAACGGCATGGCTCCAGCACGCTGGCGATCGATGGTGGACGAAAGCGTCGTCGCCATCCGAAAGGCGGGTGCGCGCAACATGCTGTTCGTGCCGGGCTCCAACTGGACCGGCGCGCATAGCTGGATCGCTGGCGGCCGCGCCTCCAACGCTGCCGCCTTCCAGAACTTCCGCGATCCAGCCGGCAATTATGCGATCGAGATGCACCAATATCTGGACTCGGACAGTTCCGGGATGAAGGCGCAATGCGAAGCACCGCCGGTCATCCAACGCCGCATGGAAGCGGCGACAAAATGGCTTCGGGACAACCGCCACAAGGGCTTCCTTGGCGAGTTCGGCGCCCCAGCAAATGCCGCCTGCCTCGACAGCCTAGACGCCCTGCTCAAGCATCTCGATGCCAATGCCGATGTCTGGATGGGTTGGGCCTATTGGGCCGGCGGCCCATGGTGGGGCGCAAACTATCCCATGAGCCTGCAACCCGTACAAGGCAAAGCCCGGCCACAGGCAGCCATTGTTGCAAAATACAACCAGGCGGGAGCCGCAAGATGACCCGCCTGCATTATGCGCGCCTTCCCCTTGCCTGCTCGATCATCTTGGGCTGCCCAGCCTTTGCGCAGGTCGAAGTGCCGCCTGACGGCCTGACCGTGGCACCCACGGTACGGATGCTTTACGACGACAATGTCCTGCGCCAGAGCGATGATCTCGTCTCCGGCGACAAGGACGATATTCGCATCACCCCGGCGCTCGATGTCACCTTCAGGAAAAATCTCGGTGTCCACCAGGTCACGGTCATGGGATCGTTGGGCTATGACTTCCATCAGCGCTACAGCAATCTCGATCGGGAGCGCGTTACGCTCACCGCCAAGGGCGATGTAAAGGTCAGCGCACTCTGTTATCTGCGTCCAAGCGCCCGATTGAATTTCGCACAGGCCGATCTGGCCGATCAAGGCATTATCGTCGGCAACAGCGAACGCACCCAGGACTATGCGGTCACGGCCGAGTGCGACAAGCCCTATGGTTACTATCCCGTCATCAAGCTCGGCTATCTGCAAACGAACAATAGCGTCGATTCACGCCGGCCGTTCGACATCCGCACCCGCAGCGCCGGTATCGGTATCGCCTATAGCAAGGCGAGCCTTGGCGACATCCGGCTGATGTTCAACGTCGAAGCGTTTCGTCGCCCCCACTGGTCAGACGAGACGTCCGAACTGCGCATGAGCCGCGGTGCCGACAATTATCGGGTTGGGATCGAGTTCAAACGCGCTGTCGCTCCGCGTCTCAGTTGGAGTGCCGGAATTGGCTATATTCATACCAAGGCGCGTGATGAACGGGTCGATGACTATTCGGGTCTGGGCTATCATGCCGGTGCCGTCTATCGGCCATCGCCGCGCACCTCCCTGGTATTCGACGGCAGCCGAAGCACCAGCAACCAGAGCAACACCGGCGCGACCTATATCGTCCTGACCAATTTTTCGCTCCGCGGAAATGCGACCCTCAGTTCACGATCTTCGATCCAGGCTGGCGCGAGCTATGCCCGGCGCCAGTTCAAAGGCGAGTTGTTGATCGACACCGACATGATGCGCGGTACCGACGAAACGATCGCGCTCAACGCCGGATATCGATTTGCACTGCGCAGCCGCCTGACGGCCGGCGTGGACGTTCGCCACGAATGGCGTGAAAGCGCAGTCGAGCGCTACCGATATAAATCGACATCAATGATGCTGTCCCTTGGCCTTACATTGTGAGGAGCATGGCCATGTTCTTACCCCGTGCGATGCGAAACCTGTGCAGTTCCCTTCTTCTGGCCGCGCTCGCCAATCCCGTATTGGCCGGCGTCGACAACAAGGAAGCGGTCGCCGCCTATGTCCTGGGTGCCAATGACGAGATACGCGTCTCGATATTCGGCGCCTATCCGATCGAGGTCAAAACGCGGATCAAGGAAGATGGGCGCATCACCCTGCCGAGCATCGGCGACGTGGTTGCGGAGGGATCCACGACCAACGCCCTTGCAAACAATATCCGCCGGCAATTGCAGACCGGCGGATATTTCGTCGATCCGATCGTCAATGTCGAAGTCGTGAGCTTCGTCAGTCGATCGGTCACGATGTTCGGCAACCTCCAGAACCCTGGGCTCTACCCCCTGGATCGGCCTCAGACGATCGCGATGATGCTGGCGCGCACCGGCGGCGCCCGCGCGGACGCGGCGGACTATGCGATCCTGCAACGAACGGGAGAAGCGGATCGCCGGATTGCGCTCAGCGATCTCGACCCGCAAAGCGGGACCGGTCAGTTCCTGCGCGCAGGCGATTCCATCTTCGTGCCGAAGGCAGAGGAGGTATTCATCTACGGCCAGGTGAACAAGCCCGGCCGCGTCGCCTTCGAAACCGGCATGACCCTGCGCCAGATGCTGGCCCAGGCCGGCGGGCCGACTTTGGGCGGATCGGAAAAGAAGATCACGCTGCACCGTGGCACGGAGATCATCAAGAAGGCCAGCCTCGATTTGCTGGTCAAGCCTGGTGACGTCTACACCGTCAACGAGCGGACCTTCTGAGATGCGATCCGGTATCCTGACAGGAGGCATTGCGTGAATATCTTCACCAGAATTGCCCGTTGGCTCCGACGAACGCCCGAGCCCGAGCGTCGCCGAGAAACGCCTGGCCGGCGTTCTCGAGCTACGGGCGGCGTGCCTCAAAATGCGCAATCGGCCGGTGCTGCATCCGTCACGCCGTCTACAAATGCAGCCATGTCCGCTGACGCTGTCCGATCAGCGATACGCAAGGGGTTCAATGCGACCCAGCCCGTCACGGCCGCCCGCCATCTTCATGGCCGGCAGCAGGAGATGGATCTGCTGGTGGAGGGGGTGCTGGACCGCGGCAATCATGCGATGATCTTTGGCGGCCGTGGGACAGGCAAGACCTCGCTAGCGCGCGTCTTCGCCAATGTTGCCGACAATCGCGGCTATCTGGTCTTCTACATGGCATGCGAGCCTGGGCAGGATTTCACCAGCCTGATCTCGCCGTTCCTCGATGCCGCCCGCGGAAACCTGCCGCGCTCACCCGCAACAGATGCGCCGATCGTCGTTGGACCGCGCGATGTCGTGGAAGCACTCGCCGAACATGGGCAGCGAAAATTCATCTTCATCCTCGACGAGTTCGACCGTATCATCGATCCGGCTGTTCTTGGCGAATTGTCGCGCACCATGAAGCTGCTCTCCGACGCGGCCCTGCCGGTTCATATTCTGGCGGTCGGCATCGCGTCCGGATTGAGCCAACTCATCGAAGGCCATGAATCGCTGCGACGGCACATGACAGCCGTTCCCATCGTGCGGATCGACACGGCCGCCGTGTTCGACCTGATCGATCGCGGCGCCGCCCAGGCCGGCCTCAACTTCAGCGATGCCGCGCGCGAGACAATTGCCCATGTCGCATGCGGCTCCCCCTATCATGTCCGCCTGTTCTGCGCGCTGGCCTGCCTGGAAACCCTCAGGCAGCGCAAGACAGTGGTCGAAATGCCGGCAACGCTCGCGGGGATGATGCGCGCGGTCGACGACTGGACGATCACCAATCCGACAGATGCTGCGCTGTTCCACGAGGCCATCGATCTGGGCGCTGGCCATTGGCCGGTGATCGAGCAGCTCGTCCGCGCCGCGATCGTTCCTCCCGGACTCGCACCGGAACAGCAGGCGTCGCATATCGACCGCGACGGTCCGGTCCTGGAAATCCTGCGCCGCGCCATGCACGCCCGGCCGGGCAGCACCGCCCTCATGTTCCGGGACAGCCTCGCCCCCCAATTCCTGCTCGGCATGTTGTCTGCCAGCCGCCACGGCGACCACCTGACCCGGCGTGTCGTCAGCCTTGTAGAAGGGCAGCGCCAAAGCGCTGCATCGTAAGGGACCGATAGGATGTACATGTTCGACATAACGCGAGCCATCCTGCAGCGCTGGAGGATGGCAGCCGCCATCTTCTGCTGCGTCATGGCGCTGACGGTCCTGTGGATTGCGATCACGCCACGCGAATATCGCGCGACCGCCACCTTGTTGTTCGACAACCGGGCACCGGACCCGACCGGCGGCAAATCGAACGAGGCGACCGGCGAATCCATGCTCGCGACGGAGTCCAGAATCCTGCAGAGCGAGGTGATCGCCCGCAAGGTGGCCGAGCGGCTTGGCCTTTTCAAAAATCCGGCGATGCGTGCACGTTGGCAGGAGCAGACGAACGGCAACCAGAGTTTCGAAGGCTGGATCAGCCGCAGCGTCCAGTCGGGTTTGCAGGTTTCGCCCAGCGCGACCGGCAATACGATCGACGTCTCCTACCGCAGCCTCGATCCACAGCGTTCGGCGTTGATGGCCAACAGTTTCGCCCAGGCCTTCAATGATGCGCGCCTGGGTATCAGCAACGAATTCGCCCAGCGCTTTGCTGCCTGGTACAAGAAACAGATCGCCGCGTCCGAACAGCGAATGGAAGAGGCGCAGGCACGGCTTGCCGATTTCCAGCGCGCCCATGGCATTGTCGCCACCGGCGCCATCGATGCGGAAAGCACGCGCCTCAGCGAATTGTCGTCGAAACTGTCGTCGGCCGAAGCCGTTGCTGCGGAGGCCCGGTCGCGCGCGGCGGGCGGCGCCAATATGCCCGACATTCAATCGAGCGGGCTGATCCAGGGGCTAAGGGCGCAGATCGCAGCCAAATCGGCGGAAATCAGCCAGATGGCTGCCGAACTCGGCCCCAATCATGCGACGATGCGTGCCGCCCAGCAGCAGTTGCGCCAGATGCAGGACAGTCTGGCCCAGGAAACCGGCAAGATGTCAGGCACGCTGGCGGCGGCCAGTTCGGCGGCATCGGCCAATCAGGGCACGATGCAGGCCCTGCTCGACCAGCATCGCGGGCGTATGCTGTCGCTCGCGGCCGATCGCGGCAAGCTCGCCGTGCTGGAAAGCAATGTGGAATCGGCGCGCAAGGAATATGAGGCGCAGACCGAACAATTCTCGCAGTTGCATGCCACCAGCACGGCTCCGTCGCTCAACATCGTGCGGCTCGACATTGCAGAACCGCCGATGATCCCCAACGCGCCCAATATCGGCGTGCGGTTCCTGATGATGACGATGGTGGCTCTCATGCTCGCAATCGGCTCGGTCATCCTAGCCGAATGGCTCAGCCCGCGCATCCGCAGCCGTAACACCGTCACCTATCTTACCGGCGTGCCGTTGCTTGGTCAGGCAGACCTGCGCGTCAACGGCAGGCAACTCCGTATCGAAGGAGGCAATTGGTCATGAGGCTTCGCTCGACTGAACCGGTAGAGGATGTCTATCCCGGCCTGCCGCCGACTTACGATGGCGATACGCGCGAGGAAACGGCGACTGTCCACGCCAATGTCGATCCCGCGATCGCGGTGATCCACGCTCCCAGCGCAATGCTGGCGGAACAAGCGCGGGACATCCAGTCGACCCTGTCTGCAATGCGCCATCCCGACGGTCGCGCGCCCGGCTCTATCGCGATCATCGCAATCGAGGCGAGCGAGCAGGCGGCCATATTGACGGCAAATATCGCCGTATCGGCAGCCCTGAGCGGTCTGCGCACCTTGGTCGTCGACATGGAGCATTCTGGCTTCGTCCAACATCGCTTGCTTGGCATGAATGCGCGGACCGGCTCGCCGGACGACATGGATGAGCCATTTCAGCTGGTCCAGCCGAGCAGTATCCGGTCGTTGTTCGTCATGGCCGCGCCCCAGCAGGATGGCTGCGCCATCGACGGCAGTCCGCTTGCGCCACTGTCGCAACGCCTGTCGTCGCTGACGGCTCACTTCGATCTGTGCCTGGTCGACGCCAGCCATATCGACGATCTCGCTCATGCGGCAGGCAGCGCCGATTGCGCGATCGTTGCGGTCCAGCGCGATCAGACATCCACCAGCGAGCTCAAGGCCGTGATCAACAAGATGACCATGCTGAACACGGTGCTGATCGGCACCATCATGCTGATCTAGCGGTCAGCGATCGTCGGCACCAAGGGGGTCTGATATGAAAATCGCCCATATTTCCCGACAATATCATCCCGGACTCGGCGGGCTGGAAAGCTTCACCAGAAATCTGTGCCGCGAACAGGCTCGCGCCGGGCACCAGGTCAGGATGATCACCCTGGACCGCATCTTCGACGGCGACGACGCACCCTTGCCGCGATGCGAAATCATCGACGATGTAGAGGTGGTCCGGATACCCTATCGGGGTGGACGTCGCTATCCGCTCGCACCATCCGTGCTGCACCATCTGGACGATTGCGACATCGTCCATGTCCACGCCGTCGATTTCTTCGCCGACTATCTGGCACTGACCCGGCTGCTGCACCGCAAACCGCTGGTCCTGTCCACGCATGGCGGCTTCTTTCATACCGGCTATGCCCGTCGATTGAAGCAATTCTACTTTCACAGCATGACCCGCCTTTCACTGGCTGGATATCGGGCGATCATTGCCTGCAGCGAAGCGGACTATGAGACGTTCGCCAAGGTCAATCGTCGCGCACTTACCTTGGTCGAAAACGGCGTGGACACGGTCAAGTTCGCCGGTCTTGCGCAATCGCCTTCCGCCGAGCATCGCTTCATCTATTTCGGCCGGATCGCGCCGAACAAGCGGATCGACCTGTTGATCCGCTGGTTTGCGCATCTGCACCGGCTGGACCGCAAGGCCCGGCTGATCATCGCGGGAAAGCCGATGGGTGTCACCTTCGCCGATCTGCAACAGATCGTCGAACAACTCGGCTTGGGCGATCTGGTGGAATTTCATGATAGCCCCAGCGACGAGGCCCTGCAGGCACTGATTGCCCGGAGTACCATCTTCGCATCGCCCAGCGCCTATGAAGGTTTCGGTATTTCCCTGATCGAGGGGGTGTCCGCCGGACTATATCCGGTCGTCAGCGACATTCCGGCGCATCGTCGCTCCTGCGTCAAGCTCGATACCGGCAGCCTGATCGATTTCACCGATCCGTTGTCCGCTGCCCGCACCCTGCAGGACATTCGCAAGGCGCAGCAACGCTCGCCCTCCCCGACCACTGCCGCAGGTCTGCTGGCTTATGGCTGGCCGGGTGTGAGCGCCAGGATCTCGGCCATCTACGAACATATTCTGGGACGTCAGACCCGCCAGATTGGGCCGCTTCGCCTTGCCGTTCTTTCGGAGAGCGACGCGCTGAAAGCAGTTTCGGGCCTCATCAGGGACCAGGCGCCGCGCGTGGTAGCATTCGGCAATGCCCATCTGATCAACCAGGCACGACGGGTCGAAGGGGTCGCAGCCGCGCTGAATGACGCGCTGGTCCTTAATGACGGCGTCGGCGTCGATATCGCAAGCCGCCTCCGCTACGGGGACTCCTTCCCGCACAATCTGAACGGCACGGACTTCATTCCCCAGTTGCTGAAGAGCTACCCGGACCGCCTCCGGCTATTTCTGGTAGGCGCAGCCCCCGGCATCGCGGAACGTGCAGCCGCCATTCTGGAAGAGCGTCATCCCCATATTCGCATAGTCGGCACCCTCCATGGCTTCTTCGACCCGCAAGAGGAGGAGCATCTGAGCCGCCATATTCGGGAAAGCGGCGCGGATCTGGTAATCGCAGCCATGGGGAACCCCCGCCAGGAATTGTGGGCGGCCAAATGGGCATCCCATATCGGCCGCCCCATATTGTGCGCGGGCGCCCTGCTCGATTTCACCGCCGGCCATGTCCCGCGCGCGCCTGGCTGGCTGCGCCGCATGCGCATGGAATGGATATTCCGGCTCATGAACGAACCGACCCGACTGGCAGACCGCTATTTGCGCGGCAATGTCACCTTCCTCATGAATGCCATCCGTGACGCCAGGGGTGGCTACTCGGACGGGCCGATCCCGCCGCCATCGCCCCACTCCCACACTGTCCGCAACGCCGATGCCGCCTGATCTCGTGCCGCCGAACCCAAAAGCGCTGCGTCGGATCGCGGTCATTATCCCTTACTTCCAGCGTGAGCGGGGTATCCTGCAGCAGGCCATCCGCTCGATCGTTGCGCAAACGTTCACCGCGCCCACCGAGGTGGAACTCCTGATAATCGACGATAGTTCGCCCATTCCTGCGCTGGACGAACTGGCAGACATGGAATTGCCACCCTGGCTGAAGCTCCGGACCGTGCAGCAATCGAACGCCGGCCCCGCTGCTGCGCGCAATCACGGACTTGATCAGATCGGACCCGACATCGACTATGTCGCCTTCCTGGACTCCGATGACAGTTGGGCGCCAGACCATCTGCAACAGGGCGTCGGCGCGCTCGAACTTGGGAATGATTTCTATTTCTGCGACAGCGCCATGCCGCCGTCCAGCCTGTTCGCTTCGCTGACACTTTTTGCGCAGGGCGCCAATGAGGATGCGTTCGAACCCCTGCCTCTGGGCGGGCAAATCTATCGCCTGCAGCCCGACCGCGCGGGGCAATTCATGGTGCAGGAATATCTATGCCAGACATCCGCCGTGATCCTGCGCCGCAGGGCGATGAGCGATCTCCGGTTCGAGGAACGGCTTCGCTATGCCGGCGAAGACTGGCTGATGTGGGTGCGGCTGGCGCACAGCGTTGAGGGGATCTGCTTCTCCAAGCTGGCCAAGGCCCAGCGGGGAGAAGGTATCAATCTTTATCGCGATGCGCATGAGCGCCTTGGTGCCAAAAATCTGCGCCGCCTCATGTCGATGGTACTCGCCAATCGATTGATGAAGATCACGCCGGGCATCAGCGCCGCTGCCGCGCGCCTGACCGACCAGCGCATCATGATCTTGCGCCGAGAGATGGCGGCGATCCTGCTTCACCCCCGTGTCTATCAGGGCCTGAAAAATGGTGAGCAGCGTCGCATCATCCTGGATGCCTATCGGCTCATGAACGTCTCGCTGCTGCCATTATGGCGCGACATCATCATTCGAAAGATGCGCTGGCACAGCCCCCGCCTGGACGAGGCCATAACATGAAACTCTTCTATTATCGCGCCAAGGAAGGGAATTTTGGCGACGACCTCAACGGCTGGCTTTGGGAGGAGCTTGCTCCCGGCCGTTGGTCCGACGAAGCCGATACGCTGTTCTGCGGCATCGGCACGATCATCGGCAATCAGATGCCGCCCGCATCGCGGATCAGAATTTTCTCGAGCGGCTTGGGCTATAGGCCTGTGCCCGAGGATTTCTCGACCGATCGCTGGGATGTGGTGGCGTTACGCGGCCCGCTCACGGCGCGCGTCCTCAACCGCCCGGATCGGGCGATTGCCGATGGCGCGCTGCTGCTTTCCACGCTGGATCGGCTCAAGCCCCTACCCGAAGCTGAGCACGGCCGGCCCATCTTCATTCCCCACTACGAGGCGATGGATGAAGGCGACTGGGCTGCGGCCTGCGCTACCGCCGACGTAAAGCTGGTGGACCCACGGCAATGCGCGCATCAGGTCATCGACGAAATCCGCCGGTCACGTCTGGTGATCGCCGATTCGATGCACGCAGCGATCATCGCCGATACGCTGCGCGTTCCCTGGATTCCGGTCTCCAGTTCGGGAAGGATCAACAGCTTCAAATGGCTCGACTGGTCACTTTCCCTCAACTTGCCCTATGAGCCGCGAATATTGCCTACCGCGACGTTGGACACTGCCTATCGCGACGGAGTCCGGCGTCTGGTCGGTGAACATTATCGACTTGCGCATCCTGATGCAGAAGGCGCGCTTGCGCATCAAAGGCAGATGACCCGTCGCGAACAGCGCGGCTGGTGGATGTCCGTGCGGCCCAAACTGAAACATCATCTGCTCGCCCTGCCGCGGCGTCTGCCACAACCACCCACGGTCGCGCGGCGTATCGCCACATGGAACCGACGGCAACACAGCCGCATCGCCTCCGCACTTGAACAATTGAAGAGCGAGACGGGATTTCTGAGCGACGATCGGATCTTTGCAAGCCGTGTCGATCAGCTCAGCGTCGAGTTCGACAAGCTGGTGCGATCGGGCTGAGCGATCCGCGCCATCTGCGCGCGATGATGCCAGCGACGGATCAGATGGCGTCCCAGCATGGGCCAGTTGCTCCAGTCCGTCATCATCGCCTCCAGCAATGCCATCGGCTTGCGTGCGCGAAGATGCGGATAGACGCGGTTCCAGCTATGCTGCTGCCTAATGGCGCTGGCGCGACGGGCTAACAACCGTGACAGAACACGATCATCGCGAACGCGGGGCAGATCCAGCATGGCAAGACTATGGGCGCGCATTGCATCCAGGTTCAATAATGTCCGGGATTGCCCCGATCCCTGATCCGAAATGGAGCCCTGCCGCTGAGTGAACAGATAATGCGGCTCTGCACTTAGAATGAAGCGACCGTCCGCCAGCAGGCAATCGATGATGAAGGCGAAATCTTCGCCGTGCCGCAACTGGGGCGGGTAGCGCAGGCAACGGGTCGTCAGGAAACGGCGACGAAATATCGGCTTGAGCTGGCCGAAATCGAACGGCGAGCGTCCGGTGATCGCGTTGCGGACGAATTCGGCCGGTCGGATATGCCGGATCGGCTGCGCTGTCCGCGACAATGCCGTGCCGACGACTGTTCCGGCGTGCCAATCATAGAAAAACAGATTGTCCGCGACCAAGTCCGCGTCATGCCGATCGCCGAGCGCGGTCAGATGAACCAGCCTGCCCGGTGCGAACGCATCATCGGCGTCCAGTATCGCGATCCATTCGCCCCGCGCGGCCCCAATCCCCAGATTCCGCGCGACCGAAGGGCCACCATTGGCCTCGCTTAGCACCAGTCGCACCCGTGGGTCCTGGTCCATCAAACGCTCGGCGATTGCCACGGTTTGGTCGCCGGACGCGTCATCGACGATGATCACCTCCACCGGGAGTTTCTGCGCAAGCGCAGATTGCACCGCGCGATCCAGGCTGTCCTCGGCGTTGAACGCCGCAATCACGACACTGACAAGGGGAGAAGCAGGAGCCGTCACGGGACTTTGCATAGGTGTTATGCCTTACTCGAAAGCGATAATAAGCTTCGATATACCAATCGATGAAACCGCAACGAATTGAGGAATTTCACCTAGTGGAATTATCTGGCACACCCAACGTTGCAATATACAGAAGAGGCTTCCTTCCTCTTTCTGAAACCTTCATATCAGATCACATACAGGGTCTTAATAGATATAATCCGATCATAATAACTGAGAACATATTGAACGGATACTCTATTAACGGTCACACTCCCCATCTGTTGCATCGCGCCCAGGCGGGCAAATATGAAAAAGTCTATAATCGGCTTACCGGCCGATATCGCCATGTCGGCGATGTCTTGTCGGCTCCCTCGACGCGATTGATCCACGCGCATTTCCTGCAGGATGGGGCGAACATCCTGTCCCTTGCCGCGCGACGGAACATCCCACTGGTCGTCACCGCCCATGGCTATGATGCAACGGTGACCGCGCGCGAACATGCGCGCCGGACCGAGGGACTTTGGTATCTGATGCTCAAGCCCTTCCTTCTGCGTTACGCCCATGGGATCATCTGCGTATCCCAGTGGATCAAGCAGTGCCTGCTCGACGCAGGTTATCCCGACCACAAGCTGCGCGTCATTCCGCTGGGTATCGACACGTCCAGCCTGCCGCCGCCAACTGCCGCCCATGGCCGCCGGGGCGCCCTCTTCGTCGGCCGTCTGGTCGAAAAGAAGGGGGTCAATTTCCTGCTCGACGCCTGGGCGAAACTGCCAGAACGCGTCCGAAGCGAACCGCTCACCATTATCGGCGACGGCCCCCTGATGCCCGCCCTGGTCGCCCAGGCCCACCGGCTTGGCATCCAGCCGCATTTCCTGGGCGCACGATCTCGCGCGGAGGTCTTCGCGGCCATGGCCCGTCACCGCATCTTCGCGATGCCGAGCGTGCGCGCGGCAAACGGCGATTCCGAGGGGCTTCCTATCGTGCTGATGGAAGCGCAGGCGATGGGCATGGCGGTGATCGCGTTTGACGATGGCCCGATGCGCGAAGCGATCAAACCCGGCATGACCGGGTTGCTCGCACGATCGCGCAACAGCCACGACTTTGCCGACCATTTGCAAACGCTTCTCGGCGCGCCGGACCTGTGCGGCGATTTTGGCCGAGCCGGCCGGTCCCATGTGGCCGCCAAGTTCGACCTCCGCAACCGCGTAGCCGCCCTGGAAGACTATTATGACGAGATCCTTGCCAGCACGGAGGCCCGTTCATGATCGGACAATCCGCCGCAAAGCCACAGCCGGTTCACGCCGAAGGACACCGCGTCCTCATCATCTCGCGCCATGACTATCGGACCCGGCGCCGCGCGAGCGTGCATTTCGTGGCGCGCCATATGGCGCAACAGGGCCATCAGGTGACCTTCATGTCGATCGGCTACAGCTGGCTGTCGCGCCTGCGTGGCGACAGCCGGGCCGATCTGTTTGATCGCGCCAATGCCTGGGAACAGGTGGATGGGCTGCAAGCCTATCTGTGGCGCAGCGCATGGCATCCGGTGAAGTTGCCGGTCTCAGGCAAGGTGGAATCTTGGCTTTACAGCAAATGGGCCAGAAACCGCTGCACCGCGCTGGACGAAGCGGCAGGCGCGGCGGACATCATCATCGTCGAATCCGGCATTGCGCCGGTATTGCTGAAGCGCATCCGCGCCGTCGCACCCTCGGCGCGGATCGTCTATCGGGCCACGGATCTTCTATCCACCGCCGGCGTGCCTGAATGCATTGAAGACATGCTTTGGCAATCGGAGGCCGATATCGACCTGATCGTGGTCGTCGCTCGCTCCATGCTCCCGCATTTCGAGGCCTTCAGCTGCCCCAAATTATTCATTCCGCATGGCGTCGATACTGCTTTGCTCAATCAGGCAACAGACAGTCCCTACGCGACCAAGCGCAACGCAGTCACAGTCGGATCGATGCTGTTCGATGCCGGGGCGATCCGCACCCTCGCGCTGGCACGCCCGGAATTCACCTTCCACACCATCGGATCGCCCAAGAGTGTCTTTCCGACCAATGTGATCCAGCATGACGAGATGCCTTTTGCGCAAACGCTGCCCTATCTCCAGCATGCCGATGTCGGGATCGCGGCCTATCAGCGCGCGGCTGCCGCCGCCTATCTCGCCGATTCCAGCCTCAAACTCCTGCAATATAAGGCAATCGGCCTGCCCGCCGTTTGCCCCGATTTCGCCGTTGGCGACCATGCCCTGCGCTTTGGTTACCGGCCTGATCACCCGCAGGAAATGGTCGAGGCTTTTGATCGGGCACTGAACGCTGGCCGCCGCCCGGTGGCGAGCAAGGATTGGAGCGATGTTGCCGCCAGGCTCGTCGAGGCTTCTCTTGGCTGAGATTGCCCTTTCTCTGCCGGCTCGCGCGCGGCGCGACGCGGTGCATCGACGCAGCCTGATCCATGACAGGCTCATCAACTATGTCGCCGCTGGACTACTTGTCGCCACGGTACTCTTCAATCCGGCCCTGGCCTGGGTCAACGCGCATCTATTCCCGATGACCGCCGGCATCGTGTCTGCCGCGCAGGGTAGCATCGTTCTGACCGCGCTGCTGGTCGGGACCATGCAACCGGTCCAACATAGTTTTCGGTGGCTGGCGCTGACCTGGATCATGGTCCTTTCGGCGCTGCTGACGAGCGCGATCAAGGGATATTTCGAACCCAAGATCCTGGGCGACATATTGTTGATCCCGGCCTTCATTCTGCTTGGAACCCGGATTGAAGGCGCGTTGCTGCGTCAGACAGTGTTGTCATTGCAATTGCTGATCATGTTGGTCGGCCTGTGGGAGCTGGCGAGCCCTGGCGGCTTTGGTTCGACCTTTCGCGTGATCGACTATTATGTGCAGACCCGTGGCTATGACGCGGATGCCTTCTGGGCCGGCGGCGACCTGTTTCTCAGTTCGGAACGTCCCGGCGGCCGCATGCTGCTCGATGGCCTTGGCCTGCATCGCGGATCATCGCTGTTTCTGGAACCTGTATCGCTCGGCAACTGGGCGATCGTCGGCACCATCTTCACGGCGGCCATGTGGCGGTCTCTATCGAACGGTCCGCGACTATTCATGCTGGTTTCGACGGCGGTGCTGCTGGTCACGTGCGATGGCAGGCTTGCGCTCAGCGTGATCCTGCTCTTCTGCCTCTATCTGCCGATCAGCGCCTATGTTCCAGATCAATGGAGCGTCGCCTATCTGCCGTTGCTGCTTGTCGCATTGGTCGGGGGCGAAGCGCTGGGAATTCTGGCGGAGCACCAAGACAATCTTCCCGGACGACTCAGCGTCGGGCTCGATGCACTGCGATCGATGGACCTCGACCAGCTGTTGGGCATTCGCGCGGATCGGGTCCGGTTCGATGACGCCGGCTGGGCCGATTTCGTCCAAGCTCAATCCGTCGTGATCGCGATCGGGCTCTGGTTGGCACTCGCCTGCAGCAGCTTCGGCCGCGATCCCGGCAACCGGATGGCAAAACATGGCATTATGCTCTTCCTCGCACTTTGCCTGCCCATCAGCAATTCACTGCTGTCAATCAAGACAGCCGCCCTGATGTGGGTCGTCTACGGCTTCTGTTATGCCCGCGGACGCCTGACGCGCATGGAAGGAAACGCCGCATGAGCCCTGGCCGTCATATACCGGCGCTCGACGGCATCAGAGGCTTTGCTGCCCTGCTCGTCGTATTCTGCCACTTCCGCACGTTCGGCTATCCGGAACTTCTGCATCCGCGCGCCGGCGATTATGGCGTCCTGCTGTTCTTCACGCTCAGCGGCTTTCTCATGGGCCATCTCTACCTCCCCAGAACGCCCGACCGAGATGCGTTGGCATCCTACGCTGCGGCGCGCATAGCCCGCATCGTGCCGCTCTACGCCTGTGTCTCGCTGCTATCCTTCCTGATCTATCGCTTCGTCTACGCCGATTTCATCTATCCGATCGGACTGATCGAACTGGTCCGGCAGGGAACATTCACCAGTACCGTATCGGTCTTCTGGTCGATCGGGCCGGAGTTCCAATTCTACTTTCTCTTCCCGGCGATCTGGGCCGCCACCTATGCGAAGCAACCGCTACGCGGCTGGCTATATGTGCTGATCGGGCTGATCGTGGCAGGCTGCTATGCAGCTAGCCCTTGGCTGCCGGGCATCTTTGCCCTGGCTAAGATACACATCTTCATGACCGGAATTCTCTGCGCAGTACTGGTCCGACAGATCCCGGAAGACCGCATGACGCGATTATTCCCGCCGCTGCTGCTGTTCACCGCGGCCTTTATCTGGGTCCTCATCGCACCCCCTGCTTCAGTCAGCGCATGGGTATTCCCGCCCGTGACCAACGATCCGAAACACATCATCTACTATGCAGACCCTTTGAAGATCGTTGCCTGCGCCTTGGTCATTCTGGGCACAGCAATCCGTCATCCGTTCAACGACATGCTATGGGGCAATCCGTTGATGCGCCGACTGGGTGCATATAGCTTCTCGCTCTATCTGCTCCACATGCCCATCCTTCAATTGGTTCGCCTCGCCGGGCCTGCATGGGGCATCAGCATGCCCATGCAGATCCTGATCGCGACAATCTTGTCCTTGGCCGTCGCCGGCCTGTCTAACGAGATGTTTGAACGCCCCGTAGGCAATTGGGTCCGTCGCAAGCTGACCGATGCCATGAACGGCCATGCCGCGACACGACCGTTGCCGTTAGCGGCAGAAAGCCCTTCTTCCTGACCAGTCAAACAGGCGCGGCCAACTGGAAGAATGGACAAGCTTGTCTTGCGCAATCCTGCCAGTCGATTAGGTGTTCGAACGGATTTCAATCCGCTGCCAATCAATCACTCTCATGAACTCATTCCTTGCGGGAGACGAGCATGAGACCTCGGAGGCAATCGATCGCCCTGCGAAAAGGTACAACGCAAGGCATGCCCGATGCCAAGTATTAAGCTTCAGCCAAATTTCGTGGAAAAGATCTGGGGAAAGGACGTCGTCCCTAACCACCCTGTCGACAAATTGGGCAAGCGCATCGGCGAATTGTGGTTTGGATCTCCGTCTGGAACCAGGCCCCCGCTACAGGTTAGGTACATCTATACCAGCGTTAGATTGTCGACCCATATTCACGCCCACCGCGAATCCACCGGCCAGGAAGAATGCTGGTACATCCTCGAGGCGGAGCCTGCATCGATGATCGGCATCGGCACGATCGTTCCGCTGAAACAGCCGCTGCAGCACCATGCGGCGGAAATTGAAGCATGGGCGCAGTTCATCGATTGGCGGCCGGCTCGCGCCGGCGATTTCTATTTCGTGCCGGCTGGCACCATATATGCCATTGGCGCCGGCATATCTCTTGTCGAAGTGCAGCAGAATATCGACCTGACCTGCAATCGCGATGGACATGACCGCACTCGCGGCCTTGAGACGAAGGCGACCGCCGGAGATCTGCAAACCGAGCAGCGCCCTGCTGTTGCCCTGCATCGTCCACTTGGCTGCAGCGGCGTCCTGCTAGATGATGGGCCTTTCGGTTCGCGACTGGCACATATGCAGGGCGGAGACGCGCTGCACGTGACCAACAGCGGCCTCGCCTGGTTCATTCCGTTGCGGGGGCGCGGGGACATCGATGGCCTGACCTGGCGGGCGGGAGAGTGCTGGTTGCTGACCCAACCCACTCCCCTGATCCGCGCGGCCAGTGACACCGACTATCTGTTCGCAACGGTGTAATGCTTTTTTGCGGAGCGATCAGCCCGATGCGGCAACAGGCGCAACATGGATAATGGTGGGATCTTCCTTCGGCCATCCCGGTATCTTGCGCGCTGCCTTGGACGCCAGGAAGCTGCCACCGACCCACATATATGTTCCCAGTTTCTGGCCGGCTCGCCGGTCATCGCATAGCCGCCACAGCAAATGCCGCAAGCGCGGCCAGGCAATGGACGGATCATCGGGCGTGAAGACGGCCAGGGACAAATCCGCGCCAAATAGGTCCGAGATCGGCAGTGGCTCCGCAAATTCCGGCACTTCCAAGCCGAACATGCTTTCCGCACAGGCCAGGGTGATGCGCAGACTATGCTCGATATTCTGCTCCGTCGCCCGTTGATGCAAAATCGCCAAGGCCGCATGATCGAGCCCGGCAATTGCGGCACAGAAGTCCAGAAGATAGGCCGCTGCGTGGCAATGCTGGGTCAAAGACTTCACGAAGCTCAGGCTTGCCAGCAGGATCTCGTGGATTGGCGATATGCAGGGAACCTTTACCTGCCCCAGTTCCTGATCCGCCGGCTCAAGCAGAAACGCGCCCACGTCCATGGGGTGCGGACACCCCGGCTGCTGGAGCCGGTGATGAACGTCGACCGTTGCCTGGTTCGGCGAACGCGAGAAGAAATGCTGCTCTCCCAGAAAGGCACGCCACCAGATACGATCACATTCCGCGGGCAGGAAATAACCTGCCTCCTGGAGAAGCGCAGTGCAGCGACGCAGATCACCGCGATCGATCAGGATATCGACGTCCGACGAGGGACGATGAAAGTATCCGCCATAAATTCTTCTCTGAGCAAGCGGGCCTTTGAAAACTATAAATCGCAGATCATCATGGATTAGAGCTTTAGATATATTGGTTATTGTAGCGATGTTCACGCCGTTCATCGCGAGCGTCAACTTCCTGAACCTATCTTCCTCGCGCGAGAAGGCGTCCGGAATATCCTGCCCAGCGGCGCGGAGCCCGGCACCAAGGTGCAGCAGAAGTTTACAGGATTTCCCAACCATTATGATGTCCGCCCAATCGTCCGCGTCGATCGCCGGAGAAGGGGGGCTAACGATCATCTGCGGAACGGACAGGGCCACATGGCACCTCACGATATCCACGATTTTCCGTGCCTTGCGGGAGGGATCTAACAACACATCAGTCACGCCTTGAATGTTAGCTTATGCAAAACATTGCCCTACAAAGTTAAATCATGGCGATATGTGTTTATACCTATAGGTGTTACCGCGGATGGATTGGAATTTGACTTAAACATTTACTTACGATCAATTTATATCCGCTGAATGGTTCAGCAGATGATGAGGAGTTGAGTATGGAAAAGGAGTCTTATGAATCGCCCGAGCTCGTCGAACTCGGCTCGTTCGAATCACTGACGCAGGGCACGTCCTATGGCGAAAGCCTGGACGCGACCTTCCCGGACGGTACGCCGCGCGGCGAGCTCACGTTCTCCTGACAGGGTGGACGCCCTTCTCGGACAGAGGGGGCGTCCATTCTCCTGCAAGGCCCTTGGAAGCGGGGAAGAAAGATGACGATCGCCTGGCCATCCGCGACAATCGTGGCAGCAGATCCCAACATCGTGTTTTGCGACCTAGACAATGAGAGAGTTCTACTGGACCTGACCTCCAGCCGCTATTTCGCGCTCAATCGCGTCGGCGTCCATGTCTGGGAAACGATCGCGACCCCCACCAGTGTCGGCGCGTTGCAGGATAATATCGAGCAACGCTTCGACGTCCGACCAGAACAGTGTCGCAAGGATCTGGAGAGCCTGTTAAGCAACCTGTCGCAGTTCACATTGATCAGCGTCCAGCATGCGCCGGCGTCCTGATCGCACTCTGGCAGGGCTGCTTCTGGCACTGCTGCTGCCGGTCGCACTGCCTGTGGTATTGGCTGTCCGCCTTGCTCTCAGCCTCACCAGCTATGCGCGCCTGTGCGAATGGTTGCCGCAGTCCACTGGCGAGCGCAATCCGCTCTGGGTGCGCCAGGTCGCCCGCGCTGTCAGCATCGTCTCACGACTTGTACCGGGCGCCACGTGCCTGACCCAGGCCGTGGCCACACGGACGTTGCTCGCCTGGATGGGACATGAAAGCTGGATCAGGATCGGTGTACGCCGCTCCGAAGATGGCAGCTTCCAGGCCCATGCCTGGCTGCTCGACCATCGCGCAAGGCCCATTATTGGCGGCAGACGACAGGACTTGGCCGGCTTCAACGTCCTGGCGGACCTGGACGGACTGGTCCGGCAATGAATGCTTTTGCCGGCCTGTTCCACCGCGATGGCCGGCCGGCACGACATTGGCCCGGCGAAGGCATCGCCGCCCTGGTATCACGCGGGGTTCGTTGCGCGATCGATAGCGGCCCGACGATTCTTGCCGGGGCTGGCATGGAGGCGTTGGACCATGAGAAGCGGCGTCCGGGCCTCATTGTCGCCGCCGATGTCCGGCTCGACAATCGCGCGGAAATCGAGGCACGGCTCGGCCTCCCCCCCCGCCCCGCTCTCCCTGAAGCCAGCCTGATCGCCGCGCTGTACGAGCGCTATGGCGCAGACTGCGCCTCCATGTTGCTGGGCGACTTCGCCTTTGTGCTCTGGGACGAAGCGACACAGACATTATTTGGCGCCCGTGATCATTTCGGCGTCCGCCCGTTCTACTATCATGCTTCGCCCAGGCTGTTCATGGCGGCGACAACGATTGGCGCGCTGCTCGGTTCGGAGATTTCATCCGCCATCGACGAAGTTGGTGCAGCAGATTTTGTCGCCGGCATAGTCGGCGATGCCCAGACGACGCTATATCGCGAAATCCGGCGTCTGCCGCCAGGGCACGTCATTCAGGTCACGCGCGACGAACTCACCATCAGCCGTTACTGGCATCTGGCGGCATCGCAGCCGCCCAAGGATGAGGAAACGGCCGAGCAGTTTCGGCATTTGTTCGAACAGGCGGTCTCTTGTCGGATCAGCGAACAAGCCGGCGTGCTGCTCAGCGGAGGGCTGGACTCCTCGTCCATCGCCATGATGGCATCGCGCTTGCGGGCGGAGGCGGCGGAACCGCCCGTGCCAAGCCTGTCCATGACGTTCGACACAAGTCCCAACTGGACGGATGGCCCGCACATAGAAGCCATTCTGCAAGCAGGGCGTTTTACCCCTCATTTCCTGCCCACTGAGCATCAGGATCCGCTGCAGGAACTGGACATGATCCTGACCGAACAGGACGGCCCCTGCCTCGCCTACAATCTGGGCAGTTCACGACGCCTCTATCACAGGGCCCGGCAACTGGGGCTTCCCCGCCTTCTGGACGGACATGGCGGCGATGAAGTCGTTTCCCACGGGTTTGGGCGGCTGAACGAACTGGCGATGGAACGGCGCTGGGCCACCTTGTTGCGCGAAGCACATGGCTTGGCCCATATTCTCCGCTGTTCGACCTGGCAGGCAGCGTCCCCCCATTTCGATCATATCGCGACGATACGGCGATTCCGGCAGAATTGGCGGCGCATCGTCCACCATGCACATCCGCCCCGCACCTCACCGAATTTCACGACCGCGCTCGTCGCACCAGACCTAGTCCGTCGTACGGACATAGGTTTGCGCCGCGCAGCGACAATGCCCAGCCGCTCGGCCTATCAGACCGAGCAGCAGCGCCACCTGTCGACCCTGACATCGCCACAACAACCCTATGCGTTTGAAGTGCTCGATCGTTCGGCCGCTGCAGCCGGGGTGCGCCTGTGCTTCCCATTCTATGATCGCCGTCTTGTCGAATTTTGCGTATCGCTCCCGGCCCACGCCAAGCTCGACAATGGCTATCCGCGCGCATCCCTGCGGAACGCCATGGCAGGCCTGTTGCCAGAGCAGGTCCGACTGCGGCGCGACAAGTTCAATTTTGCCGGCCAGTTGGGAACAGGCATGGCGCGTCACCGGGCATCCTTGCTGACGATGCTGGATGCGCAGGCTGACATGCTGGCGCCATTTGTCGACATCGATGTGGCCCGCACGGCCATCACGCAGTTCGACCAGTCCATGGCCAATGATGCCGCCCCCTTATTCGCTGCCTACCGGATCGCAAGCCTGGGCCGCTGGCTTGCAAGACGATCCCGGCCCGCTGCTCCGAGAGCCAAATTTCACATCGTACATGCAGGAGGATGACATGAAGATGGGCCCAACGCCTCAGCCCGCCCTTGCCCCCGCCAGCAAGGCCTCGTCCCTTTATCGTGCCTTTGGGCTGACGATCGAATCGGATGTTCCGCTGCCGGAACTGACGACCGCCCCGGCGGGATCCGTGCCCGACATCCGCATCATCTACAGCCGCGACCTGCCCTTGCCGTCGCGCGAGGAGGGCGTGATCACGCAGTTCCGCACGGACGGGACGCATTTCCTGGCATGGCCCGACGTTGCGGCCTTCCAGTTCCACGGCCCCGACCTCATCGAGATTCAGCCCTATCCCGATACGCCGGTGACCTACCTCCCCTTTCCTCTGCTGGGGCCGATCATGGCGCTGGCGTTGCACATGCGCGGCTACATCACGCTCCACGCCAGCGCGATCGACTTGGACGGGCATGGCGTCATCTTCGTTGGCGACAAACTGGCGGGCAAATCCACCACCGCCGCAGCCTTCCTCCGGGCGGGCCATCGTCTGCTGACGGACGACCTCTTGGCGATCCGCGCCAACCCGGACGGCACGCTCGAAATCCTGCCGGCCTATGGCCAGCTCAAGCTCGCGGAAGAGGCCGCAGACGCCATGCAACTGGCCGAAGCGCAGCCATTGCCATTGGTCTATCCCGGCTTTTCCAAACGCCAGCATCGCTTGATGGGCGATTTCCGCCATGATCAGCTTCAACCCGAACGCCTCTATGTTCTCGACCGCGTGGGGGATCAGCCCGGCCTCACCCGACTTGCCGGAACCCAGGCCCTGTCGGCGATCCTGCGCTACTCCTACATAACCCGTTTCGGGAAGGCAGCGCTCTCGCCCGCCGACGAGGCCCGTCACATGCAGGGCTGCGCTGCCCTGGCCCGTTGCGTCCAGGTGGCAACGCTGCACGTCCCGCATGCCCTCAATCGACTGGAAGAGACGGTCGAACTCGTCCGCGCCGACTGCGAGGACCATAGGTGAGCCAGTTCCGTCAGATCAGCGATTTCGCGCGCTTTTCCCTCGGGGGATATGGCCGACAGGCGTCCGTCATCCTGTTGCTGATCCTGATCGGCAGCATTCTGGAAAGCTGCTCCCTGCTGGCGATGATCCCGTTGCTGAAACTGATCGGCACCAACCACGGTGCGGCCCAGAGCAGCATTCAACTGCCCTGGATTGGCAGCATATCGCTCGGCTGGTTGCTGACGGCAATGCTGTGCCTCATGGTGTTTCAGGCCTTGGTGTCGCGCCGCCGCCTCCTCCTCATGACCCGCACGATGCAGCAGGCGGTAGACGACATCCGCATGCGCCTGTTCACGGCCATCGGCTATGGTCGCTGGTCGCTGGTCGCGAACATGCGCGGGTCGGATCTCAACCATGCGCTCAGCAACGATGTCGATCGCATCCAGGTCGCAGTCTTCAGCCTCATGTCATTTGGCCAGAATATCATCTGGCTGACGCTCTATGGCCTGCTGTCCACGCTGATATCCTGGCAGATGACCTTGTTCGCCATGACCGTTGGCGCAGCGACCCTGTTCGGCCTGTACCCGGTGCGCCGGAAGATCGCCCGCCATGCGCAATCCATGTCGAATTCCCTGCAGGAACGGCAATATGTCGCGTTCGAATTCATCACCGGCATGAAGATCGCCAAGGCTTTCAACAGCGAACCCTATTATCTTCAACGCTTGGATCGGTTGCTGGAAACGCTGCGCGTCGGCACTGTCGAGTTCGCCCGGCTGACATCCAACAGTACCGCTCTGTTCCAGTTGGCAAGCGGTGCGGCCGCAGCCCTGTTCGTCTATGTGGCCTATGCCGTCATCGCGCTGCCCCTGCCGCAGCTGATGACGATGCTGCTGTTGTTCATGCGCCTCGCGCCGCGCTTCAACGCCCTGCAAAGCACGCTCCAGCAACTGCTCCTCTGCCTGCCAGGCTATGAGAATGTCGCCAGGCTGCTGCGCATCTTCACGGCGGAGCAGAACCGCACCGCCGGGCCGGAGCGCGTTCAAGTACCGCTCCTGACCCGGCATGTCCGCTTCGATCGCGTATCCATCACCCATCACGGCGCGGACACGCCGACGATCGCGAACCTCGATCTGGAATTGCCCGCCGGCAAGATCATTGCCCTGGTCGGGCCTTCGGGTGCAGGCAAGAGCACCATAGCGGACATGCTGATGGGGCTGCTCGATCCCAGCGAGGGCCAAATTCTGGTCGACGGTGTCAACCTTCCCCAGGATGATCGGCAATGGCGCTCCCAGATCGCCTATATGCCCCAGGATGTCTTCCTGTTGCATGACAGCATCGCAACCAATTTGCGCATCGGCAAGGCGGATGCGAGCGATGAGGAGTTGTGGAACGCCCTCGACGCCGCCAATGCCCGGCAGTTCGTCGGTGCCCTGCCCCAGGGGCTCGATACCGTGGTCGGCGATCGTGGCAGCCGTCTGTCCGGCGGGGAAAGGCAGCGCATCGCCCTCGCGCGCGCGCTGCTGCGCCATCCCAGGCTGCTGATCCTGGACGAGGCGACCAGCGCGCTCGACATGGACGCACAGACCAAGATCGAAACCGCGATTGCCGGTTTGCGGGGCCATATCACTATATTGGCCATAGCCCATACGGCATCGCTTGTCACACTTGCCGACGTCATCGTTCATCTCGACCGGGGTCGGGTCGTGCAGGTCCGGACGAACAATCCGGTCAAGGACGAGGATGCCGTCGCAGCGGAATAATCCTCCCACAGGCTCCAACGCGCATCGCCATGGGCACCATCTCCGCCTATCGGCGCTCCGTTCGACATCGGGGGTGGCCTTGTATCCGGCAAACGCCTATCCGCAGGCCCATCAGCAGCCAATGCGAAGGTTCCCATGTCCAAAGCCAGTCCCGCCGATATCATGCCGATCGCCGATGTCATGGCGCGGTTGCGCGATCCGGACACCGGCTGCCCCTGGGACATAGAGCAGGATTTCGCCAGCATCGCCCCCTACACGATCGAGGAAGCCTATGAAGTGGCCGATGCGATCGAGCGCAATGACATGGCCGACCTGCGCGATGAACTGGGCGATCTGCTGCTGCAGGTCGTCTTCCACAGCCGCATCGCCGAACAGGCCGGCCATTTCCGCTTGCAGGACGTGATCGACAGCATTGCGGCCAAGATGATCCGGCGTCATCCTCATGTCTTTGGCGAAGGCGCCCGGCGCGAGGATGGCCATGCCCAATGGGAAAGCATCAAGGCGGCCGAACGCGCCGACAAGATCCCCGACCCGAGCGCCATGGCCGGCGTGGCACAGGCGCTTCCGGCGCTGCTGCGCGCCGAAAAGCTGCAGAAGCGGGCCGCCCGCACCGGCTTCGACTGGCCCGACGCCCAGGGCGCGATCGCGAAGATCCATGAGGAACTGGACGAGGTCGCCAGCGCGACCAGCCATGCCCATCGGGAGGAAGAGGTCGGCGACCTGCTCTTTGCCGTCGTGAACCTCGCACGCCATCTCAAGATTGACCCCGAAGTCGCGCTGCGTGGCGGAAATGCCAAGTTCGATCGTCGTTTCCGTCAGATGGAGGCAATCGCCGGCGACGCGTTCGTGGGCCTGTCGCTCGACGAGAAGGAAGCGCTATGGCAACAGGCGAAGCAGGCGGAATAATCAGGCCGGTCACGCCGGCGGATCATGATGCGATCTGGGATATCCTGAAACCAGTGCTGCGCGCTGGCGAAACCCTGGCGGTCGATCGCGCGATCGGCCGCGAAGATGCCCTTGCCCTGTGGCTGTCCCCGGACCGCACCGTCCGCGTCGTCGAGGAGGATGGCAATCTGCTCGGCATCTTCTACGTCCGCGCCAATCAGCCGGGCGGCGGCAGTCATGTCGCCAATGCCGGCTATGTGACCGCTGCTCACGCAACCGGACGCGGCGTTGCCCGGCGAATGTGTGCGGCCTCCTTCGATCTGGCCCGCGATCTCGGTTTCAGCGCGATGCAATATAATTTCGTGGTTTCCTCCAACAGCCGCGCAGTCGCGCTGTGGCAGGCAATGGGCTTTGCCATTGTCGGCCGCGTGCCCGGCGCCTTTGTCCATCCGGCGCTGGGTCCCGTCGACACATTTGTGATGCATCGTTACCTTTGACGCGGCGCGTGCGCACCGGCATAGGGCGCGCAATCGCGACCATCGCGCATAGGGGGTATCTGGTGTCAACTTCGCTGTCCGGGCCGGCCATGGCCCCTTCCCTTTTCCTGGCCGGTTGCGCGCAATGACGGCTCCCCTGTCGTCCTGGCTCGACAGCCGTTTCCAGATAGCCGCGCGCGGCAGCAATGTGCGCACGGAAATCGTCGCCGGCATCACCACCTTCCTCACCATGGCCTATATCGTGCTGGTCAACCCGGCGATCCTGGGTGAGGCCGGCATGCCGCTGGTCGGCGTGGCCGCCGCGACCTGTTTCGCCGCCGCCTTCGCCAGCATCCTGATGGGGATGGTCGCGAATGTGCCGCTCGCGCTGGCGCCGGGCATGGGCCTTAATGCCTATTTCACCTATTCGGTGGTGCTGGGCCTGGGCATTCCCTGGCCTGTCGCGCTGGGCTGCGTTTTCCTCTCGGGCGTCGCTTTCCTGGCGCTGACCTTAGCGGGCATCCGCCAGATGATCCTGGCCGCCATCCCGCCCCACCTACTGGCGGCGGTTGCCGGTGGCATCGGCCTTTTCATCGCCTTCATCGGCCTGCGGAATGCCGGCATCGTCGTCTCCAACAGCGCCACCTCGGTCGCGCTTGGCGACCTCCGCTCGGCCCCGGTTCTGCTCACCCTGTTCGGCCTGACGCTGATCGCCGGCCTCTCGATCCGCCAGGTGCGCGGCGCGATCCTGATCGGCATCGTTGCCACCACCCTGCTCGGCTGGCTGGTTGGCGCGCTGCATTTCACGCCGACGCCCTATGATGTCTCGGCGCTGGGCAGCACCGCCTTCCATCTCGATCTTGGTGCGGTCTTCGCCGGCAGCCATGGCATCGGCGTGCTGGAGATTATCTTCGTCTTCCTGTTCGTCGACCTATTCGACAATCTCGGCACGCTGATGGCGGTGACAAAACGCGCCGGCCTCGCTCGCCCGGACGGCAGCGTCCACAATCTCAACCGCATCCTGATCGCCGACGCGGCCGCGACCATGGTCGGCGCGACGGCGGGCACCAGCACCGTCACCTCCTATGTCGAAAGCGCAGCCGGCGTTGCGGCGGGCGGGCGCACGGGCCTCACCGCCATCGTCACCGGCCTGCTCTTCCTGGTCACCATCTTCGCCGCACCCTATGCCGGCCTGGTGCCGCTCTATGCGACGGCGCCTGCGCTGATCCTGGTCGGCAGCCTGATGATGGCGCCGCTGGTCGAGGTCAGTTGGGAAGAACCGTTCGAGGCTGTTCCCGCCTTCCTCACTCTCGCGCTCATCCCCCTCACATTCTCGATCGCCAACGGCATCGCCTTCGGCATTGTCGCCCATGCGATCCTGAAGTTGTTGCGTGGTCAAATGCGCCGCGCCGACTGGCTGCTATTTCTCCTCGCCATATTGATCGTCATCCGCTTTGCCTGGGTTGCCGCCGCATGAAATTGCTTCTCGCCCTTGTCGGCCTGCTGACCGCCACCCCCGCCCTCGCCCAGAAGCTCGATGAGCGGCCCCGCACCGCGATCATGACCGCCTTCCCGCCTGAACATGCCGCACTCGTCGGCCGGATCGAGCAGCCGCGCACGGTGCGCGTCAACGGCGTGCCCGTGACGCTCGGCCAGATGGTTGGCAAGCCGGTACTGCTGGTCGAAAGCGGCGTCAGCATGGTCAATGCCGCCATGACCACCCAATGGCTGGTCGATCGCTTTGCGGTGAAGCGCATCCTCTTTTCCGGCATTGCCGGCGGCATCGATCCGTCGCTGCATATCGGCGATGTCGTGGTCGCGGCCGACTGGGGCCAGTTCATGGAAAGCACGATCGCGCGCGAGGCGCCGGGCGGCTATGCGCCGATCTTCCGTACGCCGGGGAACGATCTGCCCAATTATGGCATGATCTTCCCCCGCGATGTCGAGGTCGGTAATGAGGCCGAAGCCAAGAGCTGGCACCGTGCCTTCCCGGCCGATCCTGCCCTGCTCGCCATCGCCCGCGCCCTGTCATCCTCGGAAAGCCTGGCCCGCTGCGCCGATGCGGCCGCTGCAAAATGCCTGCCGCACCAGCCCAGCCTGCATGTCGGCGGACGCGGCATCAGCGGCCCGACCTTCATGGACAATGCCACCTATCGCCAATATCTGTTCGCGACGTTCCAGGCGCAGGTGCTGGACATGGAAAGCGCTGCCGTCGCGCAGGTGGCTTATGCCAACCGCGTTCCGTTCCTCGCCTTCCGCAGCCTCTCGGATCTCGCGGGTGGCGACGCCGAGCAGAACCAGATGAGCGTCTTCATGGCGCTCGCCTCGGCCAATTCGGCCCGCGTCGTACAGGATTTCGTGGCGCGACTGCCCGATTAGAGCGTTTTCTAATCAGGTGGAATCACCTGATGACTCGGAAAACGCGTTAAACCAAAAACTTAGAGCAACCGATCTGACGCAGTCGGATCGGAATTTGCTCTAACGGTCGCGCTTGAGGAAGCGGGCGAGGCCGGAGTCAGACAGGCGGACATCCACCTGCATCTCCGCCTCGCTCGGCCGCGTTGCCAGCACCTCGCCATGCTCGTGCAGCCAGGCGAGGGCAGCCCCATCGGCGATCGGCAGACGCAGGCTGTGAACCCGTGCGCCACGGGTCAGCCGGCTGCTGATCGCCCGCTGCAGCCCCTCGACACCCTCGCCGGTCAAGGCCGAGATGATGACGACATCATCATGCCGCGTCGCAATCTCGCGCGCCTGCGCGGCACTCTCTGTGTCGAGCAGGTCCAGCTTGTTCCACGCCTCGATGATCGGCGGCGGATCAGCCTCGCCATCGCCACGCTCCAAGGCGCCTTCGCCGGCCACCCCCAGTTCGCTCAGCACATCCAGCACGTCGTCGCGCTGCGCCTCGGTATCGGGATGGGCGATGTCGCGCACATGAACGATGATGTCGGCTGACAGCACTTCCTCCAGCGTCGCGCGGAAAGCCGCAATCAATTGGGTCGGAAGGTCGGACACGAAGCCGACCGTGTCGGACAGGATCGCCTTGTCAAGACCCGGTAGCACGATCTGCCGCATCGTCGGGTCGAGCGTGGCGAACAGCAGATCCTCGGCCATCACCTCGGCGCCGGTCAAGCGGTTGAACAGGGTCGACTTGCCGGCATTGGTATAGCCCACCAGCGCGATCACCGGCCAGGGCGCACGTTGGCGCCGGGCGCGATGCAGGCCGCGCGTCTTGGTGACCTGATCCAGTTCGCGCCGGATCTTGGCCATGCGGTCGCGGATCATGCGCCTGTCCGCCTCGATCTGGGTTTCGCCCGGACCGCCCAGGAAGCCGAAGCCGCCGCGCTGGCGCTCAAGATGGGTCCAGCTGCGCACCAGGCGGCCGGCCTGATAGTCGAGATGGGCGAGTTCGACCTGCAGCCGCCCTTCATTGGTGGCCGCGCGCTCGCCGAAAATCTCCAGGATCAGTCCGGTCCGGTCGATCACCTTGGCGCCGGTCCCCTTTTCCAGATTGCTCTGCTGCACCGGGGTCAGCGCATTGTCGACGATGACCAGTTCGGCTTCTTCCTGGTTCACCAGCGTGGCGATCTGGTCGACCTGGCCGCTGCCGAACAGGGTGGCGGGCTTGCGGTCGCGGACGCGGAAGCTCTGGGCGGCGCGCACATCGATGCCGATCGCAAGCGCCAGGCCACGGGCCTCCTCCAGCCGGGCGTCGCTGTCGCGGCGGTCGCCGCCATGGGTTTCGGCATGCACGACGACGGCACGCGCACCGCGCGCCACTTCGTCCTCGGAGTCGCGATTGAATATGGCCATGTCAGCTTAGAGCATCTGGCCGCGCTCCGGTCTACCCTCGCGGATCGGCGGGAAGACCGGATGCGGCGTGGACGATCAGTCGTCCTGCTCGTTCTCGCCCGACAGGTCGAGCGAATGGAGCGGTTGCACGGTCGAAATGGCGTGCTTGTAGACCAGCTGCACCATGCCGTCGCGTTCGAGCAGCATGCAGAACAGGTCGAAGGCGGCGATTTCACCCTGGAGCATCACGCCGTTGACCAGGAACATGGTTACCGGGCTGCCCGACTTGCGCACGGCGCTCAGGAAGATTTCCTGCAGCAGGCGCGGCTTGCCATTGCCGTCGCTGGCCTTGCGCAGATCGGTCAGGTCCATCGTCTGGGCCGGCATGACCGTCGAAATGGCATGCTTGTAGACCAGCTGCGACTGACCATCCCGGCGCAGCAGCACGGAAAAATTGTCGAACCAGGTGATGATGCCCTGCAGCTTCACGCCCTTGACCAGGAACATGGTCACCGGGGTCTTCGATTTGCGCAGGCTGTTGAGGAAAATATCCTGAAGGTTGTTCACTTTGTCGGCCATGGTTTTTGCCAGTCCTTTATTGGCGGGACGTTACCCGCTCTCGCACCTCTGGGCGGAGGTGTCTTGCCTGCCCCCGCTTGTCGAGGGCGAGGCAATCCTACCGCAATTGCGAAGGGGCGTCCATGCCTGACATCGCCATCGGGAATTTCCCTAGCGTCAGCCGTCCTTTCCGTCGGTAATGCCCAGCAATTTCAGTTTGCGGTGCAGCGCAGACCGCTCCATGCCGATGAAGGTCGCGGTGCGCGAGATATTGCCGGAAAAGCGGCGGATCTGGATGCGCAGATATTCCCGCTCGAAACTTTCGCGGGCCTCGCGCAGCGGCGCGCCCATGATCGCCGACTGGCCGATCCCATCGCCGCCGCCACCGCTCGTCAGTTCGGCCGGCAACATGTCCAGTTCGATCCGGCCGATCCGGTCCCCCGGCGCCAGGATCATCGTCCGCTCGATCACGTTGCGCAACTGACGGACATTGCCCGGCCATTCATTGGCCTGCAGCGCCGCCATGGCATCGCTGGCGATCTCGGGCGGATTGACCCGGCGATCGGCGGCGAAGCGCGCCAGATAATGCTCGACCAGCGGCGGAATATCGTCGCGCCGCTCGGACAGCGACGGGATCTGCAAGGGCACGACATTGAGCCGATAGAAGAGATCCTCGCGGAAGCGCCGCTCCTCGATTTCCGCCGTCAGGTTGCGCGCGGTCGAGGAAATGACGCGCACGTCGACCTTCACCTGCCGCTGCCCGCCGACGCGGGTGAAGCTCTGGTCGGTCAGCACCCGCAATATCTTGCCTTGGGTGGTGACCGGCATGTCGGCGATCTCGTCCAGATAGAGCGTGCCGCCATGCGCCTGTTCCAGATAGCCCGGACGCACCAGCCCACTGGGATCCTCGACGCCGAACAGTTCCTCCTCGACCCGGTCCGGATCCATCCGCGCCGCGGCGACGATGATGAACGGCGCGTCGGCGCGACCGCTCCAGCTGTGCAGCATGCGGGCGGCGACTTCCTTGCCGACGCCGGCCGGGCCGGAAATCAGCACCCGGCTGCCGGTGCCTGCAACCTTCTTGATCGTCGCCCGCACGCCGTTGATCGATGCCGACGTGCCGGTCAGCTCATCATCCTGGCCAAAGCGCGCGCGCAGCGTCTGGTTCTCGCGCCGCAGCCGCTCGGTCTCGGTGGCGCGCGCCACCAGATGGAGCAGCCGGTCCGCCTCGAACGGCTTCTCGATGAAATCGGCAGCACCCTTGCGGATCGCCGCCACCGCCGTGTCGATATTGCCATGGCCGGAAATCATCAGCACCGGGACGGTCGCGTCACGCCGCTTGATCTCGTCCAGCAGTTCCAGCCCGTCGAGCTTCGAGCCCTGCAGCCAGACATCGAGCAGCACCAGCGAGGGGCGCCGGCTGTCCAGCGCCTCAATCGCGCTGTCGCTATTGGCGGCGGTGCGGGTGGTAAAACCCTCATCTTCCAGCACACCCGCAACCAGATCGCGAATGTCCTCTTCGTCGTCGACTATCAGAATATCAAGCGCCATTGGCCGTCACTTTTCCTTTGGGCAAGGCAACCACCTGCCCCTCTTCCAGTTTCTCCAGGGCCGCGACAGGGAAGCGCAGCGTCACCCGCGCGCCCCCGCCTTCCGCGTCATCGAAGCGGATTTCGCCCATATGTTCTTCGACAATCTTCTTGACGATGGCCAAGCCCAAACCCGTCCCCTTCGACCGGGTGGTCATATAGGGCTCCAGGATGCGTTCACGCTCGGGCGGCAGGCCGATGCCGTCGTCACGCACTTCGATTACCAGTGCGCCATCAGCCTCATGCAGGCGCATGCGCACATGGCCGCGCACGCCGCCATCCTCGGGCGCCGGCTTCGGCTCGATCGCCTCGACCGCATTCTTGACGATATTGGTCAGCGCCTGGCCAAGCTGCCGGCGATCGCACACCATCTCCATGTCCCCGGCATCCGCGTCGAAGGCGAAGCGAATATCGGGATGGGCCACTTCGTGCAGGAACAGCGCGTGCCGGGCGATGTCGCCCAGCGCCTCGCGCCGAAACACCGGCTTGGGCATGCGGGCAAAGGAGGAAAATTCGTCGACGATGCGGCGCAAATCGCCCACCTGCCGCACGATCGTCCCGGTCAGCCGGGCGAAGGTCGGCTTGTCGCTCGTGACTTCTTCGCCATAACGGCGCTGCAGGCGTTCGGCCGCGAGCTGGATCGGCGTCAGCGGGTTCTTGATCTCATGGGCGATACGGCGCGCCACATCCGACCAGGCCGCACGGCGCTGATCCGACAATTGCTGGGTGATATCGTCGAAGGTCAGAATATGGCCGGACACATCCTCGGACACCTTGACCGCCAGGGTCCGCAGGTCGCCTTGCGCGCGCACCTGGACGATGCCGGCATCCTCCTGCGACGCAACCAGTTCGGCCAGCTCAGCCGAAATCTCGGCCAGCGGCCGTCCGACCGGATCGTCGCCTTCACGCACCAGGATCGCGGCGGCCGAACTGTTCAGCAACTGGATCACGCCGCCGCGGTCCACCGACAGCACGCCCGCGCTCACGCCCGACAGGATCGCCTCGATAAAGGCGCGCCGCTCATCAAGCTGACTGTTGGCCGCGACCAGCGCGCCGGTCTGCGCTTCCAACCGCTGCGTCATGCGGTTGAAGGCCGAGGCGAGCGTGCCGATTTCATCCCGGCTGGCCGGGCTGGTCACGCGCGCGGACAGGTCGCCCGCCGTGATCTTGCGGGCCGCTGTCACCAGTTCGTTGACCGGCCGCACCATCCAGTCCGCCACCGCCAGCGCGATGTAGACGGCGATGCCGACCAGCAACAGCGATCCCACGAACAACAGGAGGTTGAACCGTAATTGCAACGCGCGGGATTGCGCCGCGAACAGATCATAATCACCCAACACCTTCTGCGCCCGCTCCACATTGGAGAAGGACGAACTGCCCGCATTGCGCGTGGCATAGAGGTAGATTTTGGAATTGGGGTAAAGCAGCGTCACCGCTTCGATCTGGTTCGGCTTGGCGGCCACCACCACATCCTCGCCGGACGCAAGGCGCTTCACGACATCGGCGGACAGCATTTCAGACGCTGGCCGGCTCTCGGGATCGACCGTCGCAGCGGTCCGCGCCACGCCGTCCTTGCCAATCTCGATGATCGCCGACCGGTTCAGCTTTCGCGTCACCACCTGATAAATATAGCCCTCGGCAAAGCGCGGGCTCGAAACGCTCGACTGGCCCAGATAGTCGCGCAGATCGCTCGCCATGGTCAGCGTCTCGTCGCGAACCTCGCGCAAATTCTGCTCATAATAGCCACGCGCCAGATCGCTGGCGTTCTGCAGCATGCCGCGCGCACTGTCCGAAAACCAGAATTGCACGCCATATTGGAACAACAGCGATGCAAAGATCACGACCAGCAGCATCGGCACGCTGGCCACGACAGAGAAGATCGCGACCAGGCGGACGTGGAGCTGACCATCGCTGCCGATAGCGGATTTCGCGGCCCTGCGCTTGGCCACACGACGCCCCAGCAGCATCAGCAGCGCGATCGCCGGCACCAGATTGGCGACCAGCAACAGCGCCACGATCGGCGGGGTCAGCAGGGTGTAGGACTGGTCCTGCCCGGACAACAGGCGATAGGTCAGGCCAGCGGTGCCGAGAAACAGGATCAGCGTGACCGCTTCGATCGCGGCGGCCAGGCGACCGTTGCGCAGGTAAGGCCGGATCAGCCTTGCCCAAGCCTGCCCCCGTCGGGGGATTGTCACCGCACCAGTCATAGTGGCTTCGTTACAACAATGCCGTGCCCGATCAAACACAGTTTTTACATAAAACCATGTCGCTGGTCGATGCGATTGGGCGCTTCGTCTCGCCCTTGCTAGTCGCTCAACCGCAATTGCAGCGGGTCGAGGCCATAATCGGTCAGCTTCTTGCGCAGCGTGTTGCGATTGATCCCTAGCAGGCCGGCGGCGCGGATCTGGTTGCCATCGACGCTTGCCAGCGTTTCCTGCAACAGGATCGGCTCGATCACCGCCAGCAGATTGTCATGCAACTGGGGATTGGCCTGTCCCAGCCCTACGCCCAGTTGACGCTTGGTCCATTCCCGCACGGCCTGCGCAAGCTGCCCTGCGGGCGCGGCATGGTCGGCCGGCACGGCATCCAGCGGCAGCGCGTGGCGCAGCATGTCGGCCGCGATCACATTCTCGCGGCTCAGCACGGCAAGCCGCTGCATGATATTTTGCAACTCGCGGACATTGCCGGGCCAATGATAAGCCATCAGCAACTGCGCGGCATCCTCGGCCAGCGCCTTGCGCGGCAAGCCGTCCTGCGCTGCCCGATCCAGGAAATGGCGCGCCAGCAAGATCACGTCCTCGCGCCGTTCGCGCAAAGGCGGCAGTGGCACCGGCACGACATTGAGCCGATAATAGAGGTCCTGACGGAACCGATTTTCCTCGATCAGCCGCGGCAGATCCTTGTTGGTGGCGGCGATGATGCGGACATCGACCCGGACCGGCTTCGATCCGCCGACCGTCGTCACCTCGCCCGACTGGAGCACGCGAAGCAGCCTTGTCTGCGCTTCCATCGGCATGTCGCCGATTTCATCCAGGAACAGGGTTCCGCCCTGCGCCTGCTCGAACTTGCCGGCGGTTCGCGCCTGCGCGCCGGTAAAGGCGCCCTTTTCGTAGCCGAACAGTTCCGCTTCGATCAGTTCGCGCGGAATGGCCGCCATGTTGATCGCGACGAAGGGCCGGGTGCGTCGCTGGCCCAGGCTATGGATGGCTTCGGCCACCAGTTCCTTGCCCGTTCCCGACTCGCCCAGCACCAGGATGCTGAGATCATTGGAAAGAACCCTGGCGATGGTGCGATAAACTTCCTGCATCGCAGGCGAACGCCCGACCAGCGGCAGGCCATCATGCGGCAATCCTTGCTCGCTCGCGTCCGCCCCGCCCGATTGATGCCCCAAGGCGTCCGCAACAGCGCGCGTCAACTCATTGAGATCGAACGGCTTTGGCAGATATTCGAACGCCCCCTTCTCGGTCGCCCGGATCGCTGTGTTCAGGGTGTTCTGTGCAGAAAGAATGATAACATTCAGGTCGGGCTTGCGCTCGATAATCTCCGCCACGCCATCCAGCCCATCGCCATCCGGCAACATGACGTCGGTGATCAGAATGTCCGGAGAAAAACTCTCCATCAACGCCGTGCGCTCGCGGATCGATCCGGCGATCTTCACCTTGTGCCCCTGGCGCCGCAGAGCTTCCCCTACCACCACGCAGATGGCGGGATCATCATCGACGACCAGGACCGTGCCCGTCGCGGCCATCAGCCCATGCCCATCGGCAGCAGGATGCGGAAGGTCGACTCCCCGGCTTCCTGATCGCGAGAATATTGCACGAAACCGCTCATGTCCCTCACCAACTTGTCGACCAGTGCTAGGCCGAGCCCCTGCCCGTCCCGCTTGCCCGTGATGAACGGGTTGAAGAGGTGGTCCAGAATATGCTCCGGCACGCCCGGTCCATTGTCGATCACCACGATCTCGATCGGCAGCACGGCGCTGCCCTTGCGATCGCCGACCAGCACCGACATGCCATGCCGGAACGCCGTCTCGACGCGAATGCAGGGGTGCTCGACATGCTCAAGCGCTTCCGCCGCATTCTTCAGCAGGTTGATCATCACCTGCACCAGCGCATCGTCGTTGATGATCGCGAATGGCAGGGATGGATCATAACGCTTTATAATTTTTACATTCTTGGCAAAGCCTGCCGCCGCAATATGCGATGCGCGATCGATCAGCGGATAGATGTTGCCGGGGCCGCATTCGAGCGTGCGGTCGGTCGTGAAATCCTGCATCCGGTCGATCAGGGCGGCGATCCGGTCCACCTCGTTGCAGATCAACTGGGTCAGCGCGGCATCGCTGCCGCCGTTGCTCGTCTCCAGCAACTGAGCCGCGCCGCGAATGCCGGAAAGCGGGTTCTTGATCTCGTGCGCCAGGATCGCCGCGGCACCGACCGCGGATCGCGCGCCGCCCGCCGTGCCGCGATGGCCGATCTTGCGGGCCTGTCCCTGCGCATGGATCGACACGACCCGCCAGCCCTCATGATCGACGATGGGGGAAATCATCAGATCGACCTCCATCTCGGCGGTGCGCCCGGCATGGACCTTGATGTCATAGGCGGCAATCGGCTTGTTGCTGTGCCAAATATCAAACCGGGCGCCAGCCTCGGCGATCCGCACCGTGCGCGCTACATCGCTGCCGATGATTGCCGACCGCGCCATGTTGAGCAGGGTTTCCGCCCGCACATTGGCGTCGGCGATGCCGTTATCCGGCCGCACCACCAAGGTCGCGACCGGCAACGCCGTCATCAGTTCCGACAGGGATGGTCCATCCTGCTGCATCTGAAGCGGCGGGAGGGACGGCAATGGCATGGTCATGCAGCCTGAAGTGCGACCGCCGGTTCATCCGCCGCAATCAGCGGCTCGTAGAAGGCGGCCAGCATATCCAGCACCCGCTGCGCGTCGGCCTCCTGATTGACCGTGTTACGGAACTCCGCCGATCCGGTCAGGCCCTTGGTGTACCAGCCGATATGCTTGCGTGCCATGTTGACGCCAGTCATATTGTCATAATGGTCAAGCATCATGCGATAATGCTCTGTAATCAGATCATATTGTTCCGCAAGACTTGGGTCAGCACGACGCTCGCCGGTGGCGAACCAGTGCATCACCTGGCCCAGCAGCCACGGCTTGCCATAGGCGCCACGGCCGATCATCACGCCGTCGGCGCCGCTCTGGTCGAGCGCGGTTTCCGCGTCCTCGATCGAGCAGATGTCGCCATTGACGATCACCGGCAGCTTGACCGCCTCCTTGACCGAGCGCACGAAGCCCCAGTCGGCGCTGCCCTTGTACATCTGGCAGCGGGTACGGCCGTGAACCGTGATCAGCTTCGCGCCCAGATCTTCGGCGATATGCGCCAGCTCGGGCGCATTGAGGCTCGAATGATCCCAGCCCATGCGCATCTTGACCGTCACCGGCACATCGACCGCCTCGACCGTCGCCTTGATCAGCGCCGCCGCCAGCGGCAGGTCGCGCATCAGCGCGCTGCCCGCATCGCCATTGACGACCTTCTTCACCGGGCAGCCCATGTTGATGTCGATGATCGCCGCGCCGCGATCAGCGTTCAGCTTGGCGGCTTCGGCCATTTCCGTCGGCGAACAGCCGGCCAACTGCATCGACACCGGTTCTTCCAGCGGATGCCAGGCGGCCTTCTGCAGCGACTGGCGCGTTTCGCGGATCATCGCCGCGCTGGCGATCATCTCAGTAACGTTCAAACCCGAACCAAAACGGCGGACCAGCGTGCGGAAGGGCATGTCGGTAACACCGGTCATCGGCGCCAATATGACCGGCATGTCGACCGTCACCGGTCCAACGAAAATGGGGGAAAGCCTGCGCGTCATCTTCTATCACTGCCTAAAAAACAGGCAGCCCTTAGCCGAAAATGGCCGCGACGACAAGGCGGGCGCCAAGCACGCGCGTTACGCTTTAGAGGTTGGCGAGCATGGGCCAGAGCGTCTATGCGCCGCTGCATGACATCGAACAGCAGGATCGTCGCGCTGATCGTCGCCGCCGGGCAGGGAAGCCGGGCCGGTGGCGACATTCCCAAACAATATCGGCGGATCGGCGGCAAGTCCGTGCTGGCCCATGCCCATGACGCCCTGACGGCGCATGGTGGCGTGTCGGCCATCCACATTGTGCTGGGCGAAGGCGAGGAAGACCGCGCCCAGGCCATACTGGGCAACCGGGTCGCCCATTTCGTCACCGGCGCGGACAGCCGGCGCGGTTCGGTCCGGGCCGGGCTGGAGGCGATCGCTGCCGCCGGTGGCGCAGACATCGTGCTGATCCACGATGCCGCCCGCCCCTTCCTGCCCGCATGTGTGATCGACCGGCTGCTGGCCGCGCTGGAAGATGCCGAAGGCGCCGTCCCCACCCTCCCCGTCGCCGATACGCTGGTTCGCGCCAATGGCGAGATCATGGCAGACGGCGTCGATCGCGCCGATCTTCATCGCGTGCAGACGCCGCAGGCCTTCCGCTTCGAGACCATCCTGGCCGCCCATCGCGACTGGGACGAGGAACGGGAAGCCACCGACGATGCCCAGATATTGCGCGCCTGGGGCCATGACGTCATTTTGGTGCAAGGCGATGAAAGGCTGGAGAAATTGACCTACCCCGAGGACTTCGCTCGCGCCGAAGCGCGCATCATGGGCGCCCGCACCACCCGCGTCGGCATGGGCTATGACGTCCATCGTCTCGCGCCCAACGAAGAATTGTGGCTGGGCGGCGTGCTGGTCCCGCACGATCGGGGCCTCGCCGGCCACAGCGATGCCGATGTCGCGCTCCATGCCGTCGTCGATGCGATCCTCGGCGCCCTGGCCGATGGTGATATCGGCAGCCATTTCCCGCCGTCGGATCCGCAATGGCGCGGCGCCTCGTCGGATCGCTTTCTCGCCCATGCCCGCGATCTGGTCCTGAAACGGGACGGCCGGATCGACCATGTCGACCTCACCATCATCTGCGAAGCGCCCAAGATCGGACCGCATCGCGACGCCATGCGCGCCCGGATCGCCGAGATATTGGACGTTTCGCTGGATCGCATCAGCGTGAAAGCCACCACCACCGAGCGGCTTGGCTTTGCCGGCCGGCGCGAGGGCATCGCCGCGCAGGCGGTTGCCACCCTCTCCCTCCCCACGCTATCCTGAGCCGACCATGCCCAATACCATTCTGCCCGCCCAGCTCGTCGACCTTGCCGAAAAGGTCATCATCGCCAACCGCCGCGCCGGTCGCACCGTCGCGGTCGCAGAAAGCTGCACTGGCGGCTTGGTCTCCGCCGCGCTAACCGAAATCGCCGGATCGTCGGACGTCTTCGAGGCCGGTTTCATCACATATTCCAATGATATGAAGGCGGAACTTCTAAAAGTTTCGCATGACGTGCTGGACACGTTCGGCGCAGTCTCCATCGCCACCGCCTGGGCGATGGCACAGGGCGCCCTCAAGAAAAGCCACGCCCATGTCGCGGTCGCCATCACCGGTATCGCCGGGCCGGGCGGCGGCAGCGAGCAGAAGCCGGTCGGCACCGTCGTCTTCGCGCGCGCGGAACGCGGCGGCAGCCCCGACAAGGTCGTGGCCGACATGCATCATTTCGAGGATAATGGCCGCGGTGGCGTCCGCCTTCAGGCGGCGTTGTGCGCGCTCGAACTGCTGCTGCCCGATTCGCCGGCGCCATAAAGCGCCGCCGCGCGCGTCTCGAACGCGCCGATCATCTTGCGCAGCGCCTTGTCGAAAAACTGGCCGGCGAGCATCTCGAATATCCGGTTCTTGAATTCGAACTCGACCTCGAAATCCACCAGCACGCCGCCCTGCCCGTCGTCGCGGAAACGCCATTCATTATGGAGATGCTTAAGCGGGCCGTTGAGATAGTCGACCCGGACATGGTCCGGGCGATGCTTGTGGACGCGCGAGGTAAAGCTCTCGCTGATCCCCTTGAAGCCGACGATCATGTCCGCGACCATCTCGCTCTCGCTGTCAGAGCGAATACGGATCGCGCTGACCCAGGGCAGGAATTGCGGATAGGCCGAGACGTTCGACACCAGGTCGAACATCTGTTCCGGACTATAGGGCAGATGGCGGGTCTCGTTATGCTTGGGCATTCGCCGATCAGGCCTTCGCGGCGGCCGCCTTGGCCAGCTTCGCCTCGCGCGCGGCGCGCATCTCGGCGAAGTCCTTGCCGGCATGATAGCTCGACCTGGTCAGCGGGCTCGATGCGACCTGCAGGAAGCCCTTGGCCCTCGCAATCGCGGCATAGGCATTGAACGCCGCCGGGGTGACGAACTCCATCACCTTGGCATGCTTGGGCGTGGGCTGCAGATACTGGCCCATGGTCAGGAAGTCGATGTCGGCCGAACGCATGTCGTCCATCACCTGATGAACCTCAAGACGCTCCTCGCCCAGGCCCAGCATGATGCCCGACTTGGTAAAGATCGACGGATCGAGCTTCTTGACGCTCTCCAGCAGGCGCAGCGATGCATAATAGCGCGCACCAGGCCGGATGGTCGGGTAAAGACGGGGCACCGTCTCCAGATTATGGTTGTAGACGTCCGGGCGCGCCTCGACGATCATCGCGACCGCGCGCTCATGCTTGTTGCGGAAGTCGGGCGTCAGGATCTCGATCGTGGTGCCCGGCGTCGTGCGGCGCAGCGCTTCGATCACCTTGACGAACTGGCTGGCGCCGCCATCGGGCAGGTCGTCGCGATCGACCGAGGTGATGACGATATGTTCGAGGCCCATCTCGGCGGCGGCATCGGCCAGGTTCTGCGGCTCGTTGACATCGACCTTGCGCGGCATGCCGGTCTTGACGTTGCAGAAGGCGCAGGCGCGGGTGCAGACATCGCCCAGGATCATCACCGTGGCGTGCTTCTTGGTCCAGCATTCGCCGATATTCGGGCAGGCCGCTTCCTCGCAGACCGTGTTCAAACCCTTTTCCCGCATCAGCTTGCGCGTCTCGTGATAAGCGGGGCTGGTCGGCGCCTTGACGCGGATCCAGTCAGGCTTGCGGGCACGCTCGGTCGTGGCGGGCTGACCGGGGACGGGGATCGGGGCAATGTCGTTCATCGGCCCCAGATAGCGATGCAGGACCATACTTGCCAGCCCTCTCTTTGTGCGGCACATCAATCATCATGACCGACTTTGCAGACATGCTCGAAGGCTATCGCCGCTTCCGTGACACCGGCTGGTCCCAGCAGCGCGAACGATGGGACGAACTCAACGAAGGGCAGAGCCCCCGCGTGATGGTGATCGCCTGTTCCGACAGCCGAGTCGACCCGGCCCAGATCTTCGACACCAGCCCCGGCGAAATCTTCGTCGTCCGCAATGTCGCCGCGCTGGTGCCGCCGTTCGAAACCAATCCGGGCTGGCACGGCGTGTCGGCTGCGCTGGAATTCGCCGTTCAGGTGCTCAAGGTCGGCGAGATCGTCGTTATGGGCCATGGCAAGTGCGGCGGCTGCAAGGCGGCGCTCAGCCATGACCTCAAGGATGCGCCTCCGGGTGAAGGCGGCTTCATCCATAACTGGATACAACTGCTTGATGATGCCCGCGACGTGGTGGTGGACCGCTATGGCGACCAGCGCGACCGTGAGGTTGAGCGCGCCATGGAGCAGGAAGGCGTGAAGGTCAGCCTTACCAATTTGCGCAGCTTCCCCTGCGTGCGGGCCAAGGAAAAAAGCGGCGAACTGAAGCTGGTCGGCAGCTTCTTCGCCATTTCCGATGGCCAGCTTCATATCTTGGACGAACAGACCGGCGTTTTCGCCGCAGCCTGACGGGAGGCGCATCATGCCCATGCGGCAGGAAGGGCGCGGCAATATCGCCCTGCTGATCGACGCGGACAATGCGTCGGCGGCCCATTTTGATGCGGTGATGACCGTGCTGGCGGAGCTGGGCACTGTCAATATCCGCCGTGCCTATGGCAATTGGAACAAGGCGACGCTCAAGACCTGGGCGGCGCTCTCCGTCGCGCAGGCGATCGAGCCGCAGCAGCAGTTCGACCTGACCAAGGGCAAGAATGCCACCGACATGAAGATGACGATCGACGCGATGGACCTGCTGTCCAGCGGGCGCGTCGACGGCTTCGGCCTGATGTCGAGTGACAGCGACTTCACCCCCTTGGTGACGCGCCTGCGCCAGGACGGCATTCCGGTCTATGGCTTCGGCAACGCCAATGCGCCCGAAGGCTTCCGCCGCGCCTGCACCCGCTTCATCGACGTCGCGGCTCTGCGCCCGGTCGAGGTGCCGGTGGCCAAACCGGCGGCAGCACCCAAGAAGAAGACGCCGGCCAAGAGCAGCGCGGCTGCAAAGCCCGCCGCAACGCCGGCCTCGCCCCCGACGGCGGCGACGCCTGCACCGGCGGGCACCGGCGCGGCTGTGGACCCGGAAGTCGTGCGCCTGCTGATTGATGCCTATGACGAGGCGAAGCGGGACGAGCGCGGTTTCGTCGCGCTGGGGCCGGTCGGCCAGCGGGTCGGCAACCGCTCCAGCTTCGATGTGCGCAATTATGGCTTCAAGCGCCTGTCCGATCTGATCGCCGCCATCCCCAATTTCACCACCGAAGTGCGCGAAGGCGGTCAGACCTGGATCAAGCGGATCCGCTGATGCTGGTCATCGCCCGCCACCTGATGATCCTCGGCCAGGTGCAGGGCGTCTTCTATCGCAACTGGACGGTCGAGACCGCCCGCAGCCTGGGCCTCACAGGTTGGGTTCGCAACCGGATGGATGGCAGTGTCGAGGCGCTGGTGCAGGGCGAGGCGGACATGGTCGATCACTTCGTCACGCTGGCACAGGATGGCCCGCCCGCAGCAAAGGTCGCGCGGATCGAGGCGGCAAACGCGCCGGTCGAGGCGCTGAACGGCTTCGAGAAAAAGCCGACAGCCTGATGCGGCCATGAGGCGCGAGAGGGGCTCAACAGATCAAGGAGCAGATTGAGTTTAGGCTGGATGACGGCTTGTAGGACAGCGCAAACATCCGGCGGTCAGCGCAGCAATCGACGCGACAGTTTATTTTCGTCCGAAGTTCACAGTGCCGTTAGGGCATTTCGGGCCATTTGCGCGTGCTACGCGCCCATGACGCGGCAGTCAGGCGACCTCGAAGCGACACCAAAGCGACAATGTCAGCAGTACAGCCGAAATCGAGACGACTTTCCATGGTTCGAATAGATCAGGCTTGCGCCAAATAGGACAGCCCCCCTTCGCATAGCCGGCGGTTTTGCGATGACATCCAACGACCGATATTGTTGAAAACCCAGCCTTGCAGTGATGGCGCGGCCCTGATTCACTGGCTTTGTTGT
>NZ_JBXGSI010000026.1:0-55602 GCF_056790315.1 Sphingobium sp. VMM | reverse complement strand
TAGAGATCCCGTTAGGTCGCTTCGAGATGATTATTGGGGCGCCTATGTCGCAATCATAGATCGATCAAGCGAAGTAAAAATCCTGCGCGATCCCACAGGCGCTCTGCCTTGCTATTATACGACGCGCGGCGAAATGATTGCCTGCGCATCGGATATTTCAACTCTGATCGGCGCGGGATTGGTTCGCCCATCAGTAAATTGGCGCTCTGTAGGAAAATCTTTGTACCATGTTCAGCTCCCCTCTGAGGAGACAGGGCTGTCTGGTATTAACCAACTTCAAGGCGGTTGCATGCTGACAATAGGTACGGAAGGAATCAAACAAACCCTTTTCTGGAGCCCGTGGGATTATGTCGCGATCGACCGTCACGCAAATTCCGAGCAATGTGCCGCAGATCTTTTTCAACTCGTCAGCTCGACGATAAAAACATGGGCTTCCTGCTATTCCCATCCGCTGGTTGGCCTCTCTGGCGGTCTAGATTCCTCCATTGTCGCGGAATGCTTGGCTCGAGCGGGTATCGAAGTTACATGCATGACTGCGGTCACCAACGATCCAGCCGGTGATGAGCGCGTATATGCCAGGCAGGTCTGCACGGCGATCGAGGCGAACCTCATCGAAGCGATCTATCTTGAAGCGGATATCAATATCAGCGAATCGACCGCCGCAAATATTCCAATTCCTTCCGGGAAATCGCATGAGCAGGCATATAATAAGATAGTGCGAGATGCGGCCGCCAGTACGGGTGCAGATAGCTTTTTTGTAGGCGCTGGAGGAGATAATGTATTTTACTCAACTCATTCTGCTCGTCCGCTTATTGATCGATATGAAGATCAAGGATTGTCAACTGCGCTGATGCAGACCGTCCGCGACATTTGTCAGATTACTGGTGCAAGCATTTGGGAGGTTATCACAGAAGCATTGCGCATTTCTCGAAAATTTGCACCGGGCCTGCCTTGGCAAGTAGCAGAAACATATTTGCATCAAGACTTCCTGAACTCAGTGCGTGAGGATCCTATTGAACATCCGTGGTTTTCTCCACCCGAGTCTATGCCAGCCGGCAAAAAGGGCCACGTCGCGCAGATATTACGAGCCCTCCATCATATCGAGCACCGAGACAAAAATCTTTCGATTCCGATGATCTGCCCATTGCTGTCTCAACCTGTGATGGAATTTTGCTTGAGTGTACCAAGCTGGTGGGTGGTTGAAGGTGGATGTGATCGCGCAATTGCAAGAAAGGCGTTTTCGAAAAGGCTTCCTCGGGCAATTTTACGTCGGCAGGGGAAAGGCGGTCCCGACGGCTTCGTTGCGCAATTCATACAGGGCCATCGCCGCTCTATCGCGGACCGCTTGGTCGATGGGCAGCTTTCCGCGAATGGCCTGCTTGACCGCAACGCGATTGAAACGGCTCTGCGGTCCGGTGGACACATTGCTCCCTCCGATTGTCCCAGAATCATGGCGCTTCTTGATGCCGAGGCGTGGGTGAGAAGCTGGTCAACAGCATAAGAGCAGGCCATTTATGGAAATGTCGCCCCGTCAATTTTCCGACGACGGAAGCCGTGATAGCCATATGCGTTTCATTGCCAACCAGCTGGTCAATTCCTTACTTGGATACGCAGTGGCCGGTTGGGCATCTTGCAGCCAGAAGTCGAACCAGTCGAGATTTCGGCGATACACCGAGAGGCGATGCGCCGGCTGCGATTTAATGTGATCCTCATTCGGGTAGATGTACATGTCGCTCGGGATTTCGGCCTGTCTGATTGCCGTAAACCCCGCAAGCATTGCGAGATATTCACTGTCTGCAGCTTGAAACAAGATCGGAAACTTCACATGCTCCGCCTGATCCACCAGCGATATCTGGCCCCAGAAATCAGGGTCCTTGTCGATCAATCGCGGCCATCCGCCCTCATGATAAGATTGCGCCACCATGGGTCCCAGAAATGCATCTTGAATGGGCTCCCACCCGCAGCCCGATACGGAACCGGCGGAGAATAGCACGGAATGGATGGCTGCGAATTGGACGGTAGTGCATCCGTCACTCAGCCCCGTAATTCCGATCCTGTTCGGATTGATAAGTCCACGGTCTATCAGAGCGCGAGTTGCGACTTCAATGGCAGAAAGGATATTCCGGCGTCCTGCAAAATCGTGATTGAACGCCGAGACCAAGGCGCCAACACTGGCTTGTTTGCCAACGATATCCTCATATGTAAGGTTATCGACACTTAGGACAAAATAGCCCCGGTTGGCAAAAACTTGGATTGGATATTCGTCGCCGATCCCTCCGCGAAGAAAGCCTTTGGTTCGATATTGTACGACGATTAAAGGATAGCGAAGTCCCTCGGTGTATCCGACGGGATAGACCAGATCGCCATAAAATGGGACGCCTTCGCTATTGCGCCAGTTCATCCGCTCGACTTGGCCCATGGCCAAGTGTGAGAAATCCGGGTTCGGATCGAAAATCTGCTTTTCCCTCCTGTGGTCGAGGTCAAATCTAACGAAATGCCTTGGTTCTCTTGAACGCTCGCGCAGACAGGCCAAGTCATCGCCTATTGGCTGACATTCGACGAGATAGTCGCTGGTCAGCAGAAGACGCTGGACCCGTCGGCTCCCTGGAAGCCACTCGTAGACGGCGGTCAGGCTATTGGCCCAGCCTTCCCGCCGAAAGAACCGCACTTTCCGTCCATCCGGCGCCCACCATAAAGGTGCCAACCAGCCTATGCGGCATTCCTCAAGCAAGCATGGATGACGGCGGCCCGCCCGCGTTTCTACAGCGATACGAAAATCCTCGGGGAAGCCGGAGGCGTCAATCCGTTCGCCGAAGGCGCTGTCGCCCGCCCGACTGATCGTTAAATCTATCCGGTTTTCATTCGAATCGGATTGAATGAAGTCGTTGATCACCGCCTCGCTGGCCGGCATCTCTAAGCCCGTCTCAAGATCAACCCCGACGTAAACACGATCCGAACCGGGTGTTTGAGGGCGAGCGCCCCGCACGGGAAATGCGCGCTCATCATAGCGCCATCCCGCTAGGCCTTCCCGGTCGATCGCTGCGCTGTTGGTTTTTACCCCAGGGCGAATGACATAATTGATCTCGTGACCACCGGGCGAGATCTGGAAATCATCGACATCCACACTGGCGTGAGTGACCTGCACAACCGTCCCGCTCGCGAGATCGGCCTTCCAGATCTGCGTACTTCCGCCGATCCGCTTAAGGTAGAAAATTGATCGCCCGTCCGGTGACCAACGCGGTGCGGTCGGCAAGGGTGCCCCAATATGGAAATAAGCCCAGTTATACCGAGGGGGAGTATCAAGGATGAGTTCATGGCTGATGTCGACGAGTTCAGGCCGGGCCGGGTGCAGCGCAGACATCACCACAATGCCCACACAGTAACGGTTTTCCGAAGGATTGCCTTGGTGAAGCTGGAACGCGATCCGGCGACCGTCAGGGGACAGCGAAAAAAGGGAGCGAGTCCGGTCCGGGCGTGGCGCTGGTCCAATGTCGCGTAGTCCCGCCAACGCTTCTGGCGTGACTGGCTCACGCCCCCTGCCTATCTCCTCATTCGGCAGTAAAGAAGCGCAGGATTGCTCAGCCCGTGCCGCAGTTGCGAATAAGCATAGTCCCAAGGCCGCAATCACGCAGGCGGCATGCAGTACCCGGCTCATTCACCACCTCTTCCGCAAGGTGATGCTGGCCGTGCGACCGTAGAGGGAGTGATTTACCGAATCGACCAGAACCTGCGCCGTACGGTTGGTCCTGATCGGAGGGGGCTTGATATTGAAGAGATTTTGTATCCCTACCTGCCATTCGACATTGGCAAATATGCCACTGGCGGAGTTGCCGCGGATCGTCGCGATGGTGTCGAACGTCGTAAATGAACCGACGATCACCGTCGGCTCGAACCGATTGTCGTCGGTTTTGCCGACATAATTAACTGTAGCAGAAAGGTCGACATTGTCCTTCTGCCAGTTTGCAGTAACGCGGCCCCGCCAATGGGGTGGTGTGAAGATTATTCCTGCCTGCTCGACGAGAGGGAGGCCCGGTATAACCTCGCGCGTACTGTTCAAGTAGCTGGCTGATCCATTGATTGTTGCTCTGCCATATTGCTGGAAATCGTGAGTATAGGCTGCGGAGAAATCGATGCCTTCGAGCTTCTGGACGGATATATTTTGCAGATAATCCTGCACGATCGCTGACACTGACGATGGGTCGAATGCTCCATCTGTGAAATTCTGAAAGACCCCGGTTATGCCGTTGACGGAATCCAGCACTTCGGCGGATGTTGGGTCCAGCCGTGTGTACTGATTGTATACGGAATCGAAAAGTCTGGTAAATTCCACGATCGGAGACCCGACGCGGTTGTAATAGCGGGTATTAAAATATGAGACCTCGGCCTTGAATCCTTCCATAGCTTCGGGAGTAAAGGCAACTGACACGCTCCATGTCGTTGCGCGTTCCGGTTTCAGGTTCTTGTTGCCGCCGAAAAGATATAGAACGGGGAAGCCATTTGAAGGGGTGGGCTCGAAATCCGAGCCCGGCAACAGCTGCGCGTTGCTAAGCATAGCCGTCTGGTAAAGGTTAGGTGCCTTGAATGATCGGCCCCAGCTGCCCTTAAACTCAAGCCCCTCAATGGGCGAATACACCATTCCGATCTTTGGCGTTGCCACTTGATCAATGTAATGGTGGTCTTCATAACGAAGAGCGCCAATGAGATGCAGCTTATTAACAAACGGTACAGCATTGCCAGGCGATATTAGCGGCAAGAATAACTCACCATAGGCAAAGCCGACCTTGCGATTCTCGGCTACGGCTTCGGTTGTGCTTTCCACCCCGGCGACGATGCGTCGTGAGTCCACCGCCAGATTGTTGGAACGAAATCCCAAGCCGACGGCGAGCCTCGCTTCGCCCCCCGGCAAGGTAAACAAAGCTCCCTCTGCCCCCAATTCGATCGATTTCAGTTCGTTGCTATAATTCGGTAACGCACGCACAATTTCAGTTCCGGCAGAGAAGACGCGCGTCACTACGTTGGTGTCGCTTCTGCTATACGTTCCCAAGAGGCGGACGTCCCATCCGAACGGCAGATGGGCCTTCAATGCTGGCGAAACCGACCAGCCGTCAGCTGTCGATTTGACGATGCTGCCCTGTGCCGCGCAACTTGTAGCTACGACACCAATCAAGCAGCGCGATGTGGAGCGACGCATGTAGTGGGCATCGATCTCGAAGCCGATCGACTCCGTGATCGACTGATGGCCGGCCATGACCAAACTGATCTGATCCTGCGAGGGGATCAGCGTCGTATCGGGTGCCACGTTGCTGGTGTAGGAGCGCTGGCGCGCGGAAATTTCCGTTGAATCCTGATAGTCAGCCGCGATCATGAACCCGCCGGAGCGCCATGAAGAGCCGCCGACAATGTTATATTGCTGGGCGGCAGCGCCACCATCCGTTGCGGTGCCGAACCTCGCGGATGTTTCTACCCCGTCTACACTACGCCTCAAAACGACGTTGGCGACACCGGCCACAGCATCAGAGCCATAAAGCGCAGAGGCGCCATCTGCGACAACGTCGAGCCGTTCAATAGCAGCAAGAGGTATGGCGGAGATGTCGATTCCCTGGCTAATAGCGTCGAATGCGACACGATGGCCATTGATCAAGGTCAAGGATGCATCGGGTCCAAGGCCGCGCAGATTCAGCGCGGATGAACCGGACACATTGGTGAAACCGCCTTGCCCCCCAGCTGTGATTGTCGGATTCTGTCCACCAGCGAAATTCTGCGGAAGGTCGCGTATTACCTGTCCGAGATCGGTATGACCCAGTTGTTGGGCTTCATTCCGCGTGATTGTCGTGACGGGTGAAGTCGAAGGTGCTCCACGAATTCGTGACCCGGTGACAACAATATTCTCACCCGATGTCAGCGCGTCATCTGATACCGCTGAAAATCGCCGGCGAATGAGGATGGTCCCATCGCGTTCCATTACTGTCAATCGGGTGCCTCTGAGTACGGTCTCGACCGCTTCAAGCGCGGTATAGGTCCCGTTGAGCGGTGGAGCTTGCCGCCCCTTCACCGCCTCGGGGCGAAAAATGATTTCACGACGGCTGGAACGCCCGATGGCGCGTAATGCACCGTCGAGGTCCTGCCGGTCGAGATTCCATTCCTGCTTTTGCCCCGATGCAGCCAGCAAGGGAGCCGGCATGCCCGCTAGTGCAAGCGCAAATACCGAACCGACCGCCCACCGTCCAAACTCGTTCATCGTTGCCCCCAATTTCAATCCGGCCTCGTTCGAGACCGGTTCCATTGTGGGCAACGACGAGCAGCGCGCCCCGATTATGATGGCGGGCGACAATTTCCTTTCGGAAGAGCTGGGCACCGTCGGGCCAGGGCAACCGAGTTAGCCCCACTAATGACCGCCAGCCCCAGGACGTCTCCCAGATTGCGTGCCAGTCTCTCGCTGTCTGTGATACGGAAATTTCCCGAGACTCGAATACCATCTATATCGGGTGTTGCGCCTACCAGGGGAATGTCAGCATAGCGATTGGCCTCCGTGAACAGGTCTCCCAGACGAACATTACTATATTCCTTCAATCCGTCAGGCCATTCACTGTCATTTGCCTGCGCCTTGACCACTTCGAGGGCAAGGGGTTTCGGAGCATTGTGCAGTTCGACCTGCTGACCGGGAGAAAGTCGAACCGCCGGCTGCGGGCGCCCGGGTGCGGAAACGTCTGTCACGACGTCGACTGCGCCCTTCACCAGTCGTACGACAAGGCGATTGTCCGGCAGCAGATTGACGTCGAAGATCGTACCGCGGGCTGTCACCGTTCCGCGCCCGGCGTGAACCGTAAAGGGGCGTTCCTCATGAGCGACGGTGAAACGGGCGCGACCACGCAACAAGCGAAGGTTCCTTCGCTCGGCGTCGAAGCTCACCAATACCAGGCTGTTCGTGTCGAGTGTGATGACAGAGCCATCCTCGAGCGAAAACGATCGAATTTCGCCGATGGCTGTAGCAATCTTCAGTTGGGCAGGACCATCAGATCTGCCAGGCGCCGAGCCTATTGCAAGCGACGGCTGTCTAATATCATCACGCGGCGAACCTGCAGCCCATTGCGCAACAAGGGCAACGGCGCCGAGCATCGCCAGTATAAGCACCGCGCGTCTTTTCGCCTTGGACCGTCGCGGGCTCTGGCCCATGTCGTCGCTGAACGCTGCGTCGGAAGGGAGGGCATCGTCCTCTGGCGGGTCCTTTAAACGCTTTCCGATGCTGTAGGCTTCGGCAATGCGGTTATAGGCGGCGCGGTGCAGCGCGCCGCGTGCCAACCATGCTTCGAATTCCTTGCGTCTGATTTCTGCTTCCTCCGGGTTACGCATGATAGCGAACCAGTCGGCGGCTTCTTCCCTGAGTTGTCCATGCCGACGCGGCGGATCTGTGTCTTCCATCATTCCTGTTCCAGAGCTGCGTCGATATGGGCAAGCGCGCGGGCGACATGATATTGCACAGTAGGGATTGAAATCCCCATGCTTTCCGCGATCTCGCGGTAGGTCAGTTCTTCCACCCGGTGAGCCAAGAATATCTCTCGCGTCCGTTGAGGTAGCTCTTCCAGGGCGCGCCTGTAAATCCGCATCACGTCTTCGGCCTCGATGCGTGCGGCTTGATCCGGCGCGACTGCCACTTCGAAGTCTTCGCCGATCGGCACATGAAACGCCAGAAGCCGGGTCTCGAGACGCTTGTATCGATCCAGAAGAAGATTTCGGGCGATGCGCTGGAGATAGGCTGCCGGCCGTGGAAGGCTGGTTCTGGCCATGCAGCCAACCAGGCGGACAAAGGATTCCTGTACGAGATCACCGACGTCATCCCGCGAGCGTAAGCGGCTTTGAAAATATCGCTGCAGCCGCGGCGCTTCGGTTTCGTAGATCTGTTGCACGTCCGCCATCCCGGCTCTTGGTTTCTTCTGAGCGACATCGTCTCTCAGGCCTTGTGGCACATTGAAATTCTCAGACGACATGAAATCACGGTTCCTCACGACGTGGCAGCGCCGTCCTCGCAAGTGCAAGGGAGAAGCGATGTGAGGTGAGCCGAGTTGTCGCCCAACGACGCAACCGGCGCTCGACCCGTATGTCGAGCTTCGAGATACCTGACAGGAAAATCCTGCGGGCGGCTGCCAGATTCCAGCCCGCATTGGTACTATGCCGTGAGAAAAGGATCCAATCAAGCTTTTGGTATTCTTGTCCTATCGGTACTTCCCCATCCCTAGAGCAGTTTTCGATCATTCTGGTTCATAGCCGCACGATCTGAAGTAGTTGGCGCATTCCTGAGGCTGGAAGATATCGACGAGTTTGCCGATCAAGCTCCACAGGCCGCTGACCGTTCGCTCGCCCGCTTTACGGAGCATGGCCTTCAGGCGGGAGAACGCTTTCTCGATCGGGTTGAAGTCTGGGCTGTAGGGCGGGAGAAAGCGCAGGGTTGCGCCTGCAGCCTCGATGAGCACCTGCACCGATGCGCGCTTGTGGCTCGACAGGTTGTCCATGATGACGACGTCGCCGGGCCGCAGTTCCGGGACGAGGACCTGAGCGACGTAGGCTTCGAACCAGTCACCGTTAATCGGTCCATCGAGCACCATGGGCGCGACCATGCCAGTCATGCGCAGGCCAGCGACGAGAGTGGTGGTTTTGCGGTGGCCGTGCGGGAAGCCCATCCGCAGTCGCTCGCCTTTCGGGCAACGTCCGTGGCTGCGGGTCATATTGGTCGCGGTCCAGGTTTCGTCGATGAAGACCAGGCGCTCCGGTTCGAGATCGAGTTGACCCTCGAACCAGTCCTGACGCTGTTTCAGGACGTCTGGTCGATCTTGCTCTATCGCATGGCCTGTCTTTTTTTGCGCGTCAGGCCACGGCGAACAAAAAAGCGATGTAGCCCGGCCACGGAAACGCCCATTCCCTTGTCCGCAAGCGCCAGACGTAGTTCTTCGAGGGTGATGTCCCTGCGCTCCTCCCAAATGGCCAGAATGTCCGCTGCCCGCTCTTCCACCCGCCGCGAGCGCATATCCCCGCCGCGCGGCTTTGGGGCTATGTCACCCGTCTCGCGCTGCTGTGCCCGCCAACGGACCGCCGTTGATGGTGCAACACCGAACCGGGCCGCCGCAGCACGGCAACTCGATCCACTGTCCACCGCTGCCAACAGCCGAGTGCGCAAATCCATCGAAAGAGCCATCCATGCCGGCCTCCTTCACCAGCACGGATTCTGAATCAGAAATCGCGTCCGAAGGGAATCCCAGACCGATTCAGAACGGTCGAAAACCGCTCTAGCTTGGACGTCCGGGCATGAAGGGAGAAATGTCTGACGTCTTGAGTGGAATCCAATCGTTCGCAGGCATGAAAATTATCCGGCATCACAGGCCGCTTCCAACACAAGCGATGCATATTCACCGCGCCCCATGCGGCGAATAAGGCCGGTAATTGCCGCATAACCAGCAGGACCGCGAGATATCCCGGGAGTCGCTGTCGGATTTCAATCCGCAAGCAGCATTTGGACGGCATTAGGCATCGTATCTGCTTCACAGCTCCGCTTTTGCGCCCGTCTCCGCAGCAGTTTTCAACGTCGCAATGCGTTCCGAACAGACCTCATGCACGAGGGCGCCAAGTATCTCTATTCTTGTTTTGAGCCACTCGAGTTGTTCGGATGAAATCTCAAAATGTTTCGAATGCTGGCCTTTGCGATAAGCGTCCTTCAGCTTCTGATACATGGCGCGATCGGCATGCGTTGCACGCGGCCAGGCATCAAATAGCCGCCTATCGAGGCCTTCTGCCATGCCCCTGAGAAACACGATGTTCGTGCTGCGCGGAGCGTAGAAGGTGAATGTCGTCAAAACGCATCTGTACAGTTTTTCAGTCGCCTGGTGAAAATCAAAAGCTGAGTCTCGATACCAGCCTCTTTCATAACCGATTTCAGCGAACGCAAAACGTCGCATCGCCCCGGGAAACAAATCTTCGAAATATTCCTTCGCCATAAGATACGCCTGTTCGGGCGTTTTGGGCTTAGGATTTGCGAGCGGCCGATCGTCGGACTGGTACAGGACCACACCATCCTTGGCGATCTCGGTGAACAAAAGCCGTCCATGGGAAAGGCCGTCATTCACCTGCTGCAGCGTATGCACGATGAAGTTGACCGGCGTGCGGATGATCTTCTCAACCTGATGGGCGTCGAAGAGGCGTTGTTCCGTTGCTTCCCAATAGAGCACGCCGTCCGTCAATTCTTTCTGGTTGACGATGACCAGGATATCGTAGTCCGACATGAACTGGTTTGCGTCGAAGGGCGCATCGACCCAATCGCCCCTGGCATAAGAGCCGAACAGGATGACCTTGAGAATCCGGGCGGATTTGCGTCGGCCCGTCGCCTCCAGCGTCGCCTCGCGGAACCCCTGAAACAGCATTTCCACGACGCGGTCGAGCTCACGCTGCTTGGCGATCGGAAGATGATTGAGGTCGGTACGCATCAGCTCAGTTTCTTATTTCGCTTATCATCATGCAGCACGCCAGTCATCGCACCAGTTCGACCACCACGCCGACATCCAGGGCTTCCCATGCCCGGTCGGCGCTTACAGCAGTCGCGTTTCGGCACAGCGCCAGAGCCAGGCAGGATCGGTCGCCAAGAGACAGGCCGATGTCGCGCGTTTCGGGGCGCAGCTTTCCGCCCACGTCGGCCTGATCACGATCGGCGGGCACAATGTCGATATCGAGTTCGGCCAGCATCATCTGCGCTTCAGCGGCATCTACGCCGCAGTCGGTGAGCTTTGCCAGCACCTCATGGTAGTTCACCACCGACACCAGAGCACCGGTCAATCGCATTTCCACCCGGTCCGCTCCCGGTTCGCCAAACAGCAGGCACAGAAGGGCTGAGGCATCGAGAACAAAAACGGCCTTTGTATCGACGTCAGTCACGTACCGCCTCGGCCCGCCGCTCAGCGATCAACTCCTCGGAAACAAGTCCCTCATTGGGCGCAAAGGCGCGCAAACGCTCCTGCACTCGTCGAAGCGCGGAGCGGGCAGGGCGAATACGAACTTCGTCGCCATTGACCTCGAAAAGGACGGTGTCGCCATTCTGCAGGCCCAGCGAACGGCGGATATCGGCGGGGAGGGCGATGCGCCCGCCTGCAATGACCTTGCCTCGCAAGATGGTCATGTCATTTATGTCCTGAACGGTACCAACATGGTGATCGTACCTCATCTTCATGATCGGCATCAAGTTGCCAGATTGTCCGGAGGCACAGATTTCCGAACTCAGGCTGAGGCATTGCCCGATCAGCAAATCAATCGCGTCTTCCAGAGCCTCCTTCGTTGAATGCGCGAGCGTGAGATCGGTGCATCGGCCGTCCACGGGATCGTCCTCACGCACAACAGCCCCTAACTGCTCCAGCCGGGCCGAGCGACGATGGGCGGTCGATGATGCGTGTTCGGGCGAGAAGCAAGCCGGGTATATTCTTTCGCCGTCGATCCCGGCAATATAGATCTCGAGCAGATATGCCAGATAGGGGCTCGACGACAGCTTCGTTCCCATCTTGCTGTTGAGAATCGCCACCATTTTCAGAAGGGTTCGACATGTCGCGGCCCGCGAGGCCGGGGGCCAGCTATCGACTCCGAGCTTCTCCCTCGATGCTATCGATGCGGAGAACATGACGTGCCTCCGTTAAGAGGGGATCCGGGCTGGCTGCTCGTGCTGGCTACGTCGGCAAGGCAATTTGGGCCGGTCATAGATAACCTGCCTTTCGAAAGCTCGTCGTCCCATTGCGCGCCACCACCAGATGGTCATGGACAACGACGTTCAGACATCTGGCCGCTTTCGCGATCCTTTCCGTCAACTCGCGATCTGCCCGCGATGGCCTGGAACAACCGGATGGATGATTATGGACCAGCAAAATCGCTGTTGCCTCCAGATCGAGGCAGCGCTTGAGAATTTCGCGGGGCCATGCATAGACGGCCGAGACTGTTCCCATGCCCAGCACCTCGTCAGCGATCAACTCATTGTTTGCGTTGAGGAACAACACCCGCAACTGTTCGATCGGCTCGTAGGCCATGCGGCCACGCAAATAGTCCAACAGGCGCTGATCGCTGGACAATATCGGACGCTGCATCAGTTGGCCCCGGAGCATCTGGGTCATGGCCCGTCTGAAGCAGAGGAAGGTTTGTTCAATCTCGATCGCGTCATCCAGCAGTTCGATCCGTTCTGCTGAACGTGCCGATATCGCTTCGCCGAGCGAGCCGAAGCGGGTAAAGAGGCGTTCCGAGAGTTCCTGTGCCCGCGCGGGGCAGGTTAGGCCGATCAGATCCTCCAGGGCTCGTCGACACCCAGGCGCGTCAGTCGCCTCCGGTGTCGCCAGGTCGCGATCACCAGTGTCAGTTGAGCAAGCCACCCCCATAGCGCCAGGCCGTGCATATAGGCTCGGGGAACCACTCCGGGCGCGATCGCGAGCGCAACATGGATGATGACTTCCGCGCCCAGTATCGAGGCGATCCACATCGGCCAAAACCGGGTGCTGCGTACTGAAAGCCATAAGAAAATACCCATTATCGATATGTCGATGACAAGAATGCCGGCTTCGACATCCTGAAAGCGGGTACCGAGGGGGGACGCCACAAGAACCGTCAGGCTCGCACCTCCCAGAAGGGTGACCGCACCGATCTTTTCGGGTTGGTCACCCCTTCTAAATGCATAGGTGCTGCTCAGAAGCAGAAATGCCAGGAACAGGGCTTGTCTCGTCATGATCCAAAGGAACGACAAATGCTTTGGTTCGTCAATTTCCCCCGGCACATACCTCACACTGCACGAAGATGTTGTCCCTCGGGCCGGGTTCCCGCCGATGCCACCTTGAGTAGGTCGCCATAGTTGGTCTCCGGCAAGCCGATCGCATCACTTGCCTGCTTGAGGTTGGCATGTGTGGTGACGATCTTCTGTCGGGTTTCGGCCATGAGCAGCATAGCCGATGCGGAACTCTGGATCGCATCCTGGCCGATCATGGCCGAGAGGCGGGCATCCAGCCGTGCAATGGGTAGCGCCGCGTTCAGTTCGGCAATGCGGGCGGCCGCAATATCGATGGCCTCCTCGGCGGCGAACAGCCGTTCGGCTACATGTTTGGCGATGGATTGGCGTTGAGCGCGCATGGTTTCTCCTTCCCGCTCCGCTCGGAGCAGGTCATGTCGTTGGATTTTCCTGGATTGCTGCTCTATTTTTCTACGAGACCGTTGAGCGCCAACAGCAAGGAAAAGCCGGCGCCTACGGCAAGGAGCAGCAAGGTTGTGAGGATCGCGAAAACGATCAGTATGGAAGGGCCACTCAGCTCATTACGGTGCCTCCCGGCTACGCGAAACGGCAATATGTCGAGCAAGGAAAAGCTTTGTTCGCGAACGCCATAGGGCTTTTGTTCATTCGCGAAAATGATCTCGCCTTCGCCTTGTACTGCATCGTCGTCCGCCTGGGTTTCGGTGACGCCAGTTGGCACGGGAGTCGGGTCATCGAAAATAACCATTGATTGGGGGGGTATATTTTGCCCCCCCTTACGCGTTTCCCATTCCACAAAGAGTTGCGCCGATTTCCACTTCGACACATTGCCGAGCTGCCTGCGGATTTCCAGGATGTGATTGTTGACCGTGTTGGGCGAGATGCCCAAAGCACGCCCGATCTCTTTTGAGGAGCTGCCTTTAGCGGCCTCTCGCAGACAATCGCCCTTTCGAGGGCTGAGCCGCTCGAATATCTCTGAAAAGTCGTTCTCGTTCAAGGGTGGTTCCCTTTCGACGATTTACGGCGATCGCAAGCTGCGTCCTCTCCCACCTTCTTCAATCAATCTGCTGGCAGCCTCCGAGCGCCTTCATTCTGTTTCAAGTGAAAATCTTTAGAAAACATAGCTGCGCAGCATTCGGTTTGACAGATTATTTCGCAATTGGCTGGCACACGGCTCGTGCGGTGTAAGCGTCGGCCAATCGAAGGATGGTGCGCACGCCGAACGATATGCAAGGTGGGTGGCTAGCGTCAGGCGCCGAGTTTGTCTGAAGAGGCAACGGGGTCGGAGGAGCACGATACTCGCACGACCATGGCTCGGAAAAGGGAAGTGGGGGGTGAGCAGGGGAGCTTCCGGTAGGAACGAACCATCATGCACAATTCTGAAATAGTTTCGCTGCTTTACGACCTTAAAGCCCATCTTCTCGGCCGGACCTGGTTGCGGTCCCGCCACAAGGCCGCTCCATTGCTTCGCCGTCTCGACGCTGTTGCAGATCAACTGAGCGGGGTCAGGCATCCGGCAATCGCAGTTGCGCGGGCGAGGTTGGAGGGCGCCCCTGTCCTGCGAATCGACATTGACGAGGCCCATGTCGAGGAGACCCCGCAGGGCGTGTGGGTCAGGGGATGGATCTGGGTAGAGCAGCAAGCCTTGCGATCCTGCGACGCGATGCAAGAGGCTAAATTCCGCAGTGCCCTTGCGGACCTGCCGCAACAAAGCCGCGTCATATACCTCGCTCATTGCATCGAGGGCCTCACCTATCCGGCGATAGCCGCCAAACTGGATCTCGACGTGGCTGACGTCCAGCGCGAGTTGGCGGCGGCGCTTCTGGCCCTGTCGATAGCTCTTGATGAGACATGAATGGTGCAGCGTTTGAGCGTGCGACGATGGAAACTGTCCAACTGGAGTTACAGGGGGCGAACCTGTGCCAGCGGCTGGGAGGGACATGGCAGAAAGATCGGGGCCTATGCCTGTGCCCCGCTCATGACGATCATAGCCCCAGCCTTTCGATCCGTGTCGGCAGACACGCGTTGCTGTTCAAATGCTTCGCGGGCTGCGACACACGAGAGGTCTTGCGAGCGATCCGGCGTCTGCGACTCCCGCTTCCTGATGGGCCCATATCGGTCCCATCGGACAAAATCCATATCCCTCAAACGGGCGCAGGGCCGGCGCTGCGGACATGGGATGCGTCCGCACCACTCGCCGCGACACCCGCTGAAATCTATCTCGCCAATCGCCGGCTCAAGCTGCCCTGGCATGATCTGCGCTACAATGCGCGCACACCGCTGGGGCGGGGTAGGGCCGTAGCGTTCCGTCCAGCGTTGATCGCCGCCGTGCGCGAACGGCACCGGATCGTCGCTATCCACCGTACCTTCCTGGATCCCGCGACCGCTACGCGTGCAGGTGATCTTGCCGAACCACGCATGATGCTCGGGCGTCCCGGCCGTGGCGCGGTCCAGCTAATCCCCGCCGGGCGGGTCCTTGGCCTTGCAGAAGGTATAGAAACGGCGCTCGCCGCGATTCGATTGCACCGGATTCCGGTCTGGGCGATCCTCGGGACGGAACGAGCCGGCCATATCCTGCTGCCCGATCGGCTCGAACGTCTCGTTCTGCTCTTCGACAGGGACGCGGCCGGCTGGAAGGCCAACCAACGTGCCCGTGTCGCTTATCGCCGCCCTGGTCTGGAAATCATCAGCCCGTGGCCGCCGCTGCCGAACAATGATTGGGCGGATGTGCTGCAAACCTTGCCGCACGCAGCCTGACGGCGATAGGTGAGGAGACGCCACCCCGCCCCTCACACAGGGCAGCCACGCCGATCAGCCGTTCAGACGATCCTTGACCGCCTTGGCGGGCGTGAACGTCAGCTTCTTCGAAGCCTTGATCGAAATGGTCTCACCCGTCGCCGGATTGCGGCCGTCGCGCGCAGGGGTATCCTTGACCTTGAACTTGCCGAAGCCGTTCAGCGCAATCTCTTCCCCTTTGGCGGCCGCGTCGGCGATCGTCCCAAAGACCGCGTCGACAAGCTTGCGCGCATCGGCCTTGGTCAATCCATGAGACGTACCAAGTGCTTCGGCCAGTTCGGAATTATTGTAAGCGCCAAATCCTCCCCACATTTTCGTAACGGACGAGTTGGCTATGGTTAGCCCCTCAGATGAGGGGTTTCTTAGTGGCAGATGATGTAACGACTTTCGAAACAACTTTCGAAAGGCCCGAGGGCCAACGTCCCTCGCGAATGGATGTGATACCGGCGGGCCGGGTGCGCCGCCGTTGGACCGCCGAAGCGAAGGCGCGGATCATCGCATCAAGTTTCGAGGCCGGTGCCAATGTTGCGCAGATTGCTCGAGCCCACGACATGCTTCCTCAGCAGCTTTACGCCTGGCGGCACGAGAGCACGGTTGGCAAGCGCGCGGGCAACGAGAGGCTAGGCTTCGTTCCCGCTGTGGTCGAGGTCGCGGGCGGCGGCGACGGTGAGCTCAGCGGCAAGGCGGATCAGGAGATTGTGATCCGCCTTGCCGCCGTTGCGATCCACGTGCCGCCGGGGGCCAGCGCAGATCATATCGCCCGGGTGCTGGGCGCGGTGAGGCAGGTGGGATGATCATCCCGCCAGGGCCGCTTAATGTGATGGTGGCGACCAAGCCGGTGGACTTCAGGAAGGGAGCGATCGGCCTTGCCGCGCTGGTCGAGCATGAGTTGGGGCTCAAGCCTTTCTCTGGCGTGGCCTTCATCTTCCGTTCGAAGAGAGCGAACCGGATCAAACTCCTGGTGTGGGATGGAACCGGGCTCGTGCTTGTAAGCAAGGTTCTGCAGACCGGCGGCTTCCATTGGCCCAGGGCCGGAGATGGCGTGATGCGGCTTTCTGCCGCCCAGGCATCTGCCTTGTTCGAGGGGCTTCAATGGTCCAAAATGCACACGCCGCGGGTCCATAGTCCGGTCACGACGCGGTAGGTCGCGCGCCTGATTCCCTTGATCGAAAAGCGATTGCGAGCACCCGAAAAACGGCCAAAATACGGGCATGTCCGCCACTGCCGCCGACCTTCCTGACGACATCGCCACGCTCAAGGCGATGGTCCTGGCAGGCCTCGAGCGCGAAGCTCGGATGCAGCATATTCTCGATCAGATCACCCGTACGACCTTCGGCAAACGCTCGGAAAAGCTCAGCCCGGATCAGTTGGCGCTGGGCCTCGATGATCTCGACGTCGCCCGCGCCGAGTTGGACGGACTTGCCGAGCAATCGGCGGGGGCGGGAGATCGAAAGAAGAAACGAAGTCGGAAGGAGCCAGGTGCTGCGCGCGCATCTCTTCCAGGGCACCTGGTTCGGGTGGAAGAGGTAATTCTGCCCGATGAAAAGGAATGCCCCTGCTGCAACGGCGCGCTTCATTGCATCGACAGCGACGTCTCGAGCCGGCTCGACGTCATTCCCATCCAGTATCGGGTGATCGTGACAGCCCGTCCGAAAATGGCGTGCCGCGTGTGCAGCGAGGGTGTGTTCCAGGCGCCGGCGCCCAGGCACGTGGTTCCAGGCGGCCTTCCCACTGAGGCACTCATCGCCGACGTCGTCGTCAAGAAGTACGCCGATCACACCCCGTTCTATCGTCAGGCGCAGGCCATGCGGCGGCAGGGCATCGTGATCGACCGAGGAACGCTGTGTAACTGGGCAGGCAGGGCAGCTGGCTACCTTGGGCGCATAACGAGCCGGCTGAAGGCGGATATACTTGCAGGCGCGAGGGTGTTCGCTGACGAAACCACCGCAAAGGTCCTGGCGCCTGGCACCGGAAAGACGAAGACCGGCTACCTGTGGGCGGTTGCCCGCGACGATAGCCCGCATGGCGGCGCCGATCCGCCAGCGGTCGCTTACACCTACATGCCAGGGCGCGGGAAGGTCTGGGCTGAAAAGCTGCTTGGCGACTTTACCAGCATCGTCCAATGCGATGGTTACGGCTCGTACAAGCACATTGAGGCCCCCGATCGAAAGGCCGGGCCGGGAACGCTGGCATTTTGCTGGGCGCACGTCAGACGCGGGTTCTTCGACGATGCAAAGGGCGGTAATGCGCCGGTAGCTGAGGAGGTCCTGCGGCGCATTGCCGAACTCTACAAGATCGAGGCGAGGATCCGCGGAACGAGTGCCGAAAACAGGTTGGCCGTCCGCCAGGTCGACGCAGCGCCGATCATTGCGAAGATGCATCCGTGGCTCAAGGAAATGCTACCTAAGCTACCGCGTGGTTCGGGCACGGCCGAGGCGATCGGCTATACGCTCAATCAGTGGAAAGGGCTCATCCGCTTCCTGGAGGATGGGCGTATCGAACTCGACAATAACACGGTCGAGCGATCAATCAGGCCGATCACGTTGCAGAGAAAAAACTCGTTGTTCGCTGGACACGACCTCGGCGCCGAAAACTGGGCCGGCTTCGCAACCCTGATTGAAACCTGCAAACTGAACGACATCAATCCGCAGGCTTACCTCACTGATGTGCTCGCCCGGATTGTGCTGCGTACCGACGCCGATCCCGTCGATGACCTCTTACCCTACAACTGGGTTCACAGCCGCGCCACATCCGCAGCCCAGGTCGATCAGGCGGCTTAAATCCTTCTTGGTGGGGGTGATTTAGCGCTTACGAATTATTCATAATCATCCTCCTGAAAATTGCTAAGCTAGCGTTCATAGCGCCGCGCTCGCCTGCCGTCACGGGCCAAACGGCACGAGTAAAAAGGAGACGGGCGAGATAGCGAACCGCCAGATCCGGCTAGCCCATCAGCATACCGATCCAAAGGTGTTCAGCCCGTGGCATCATCTCCTCCTAATGACTCGGCGGATGCATTCGAGGAAATGCCGCGCGCGGCGTGACGATCACGCAAATGCGCAAACTTTTCGCAGCTACGAGCGCGAATGCCATTCCATGACTCACAATCCCTAACGCCGACGCCCTGTCTCGCGCCGTCCTGGCTAAGTGCCGCAGGAGGGAAGGGAGGGGGAATGGGCGGTTCGATGAGCGAGCCGCACCAATGGAGAAACCCATGTCCCAGACTCCCATTCCCGTACCCGCTGCCAATCTCACCAAGTCACCCGTCAATGTCCGGACCCGCAGCGACGCGGACGCCGACGCGGAACTGGAAGCCAGCATCCTTGCCCACGGTCTCATCCAGAATCTGGTCGGCGTGCCGGTTTCGCGCAAGAAGGGCCACTACCGGATCACGGCCGGCGGTCGTCGCCTCGATGCCGTGCATCGCCTGATCGAAAAGGGAAGCCTGCCGGCCGATCACGCGATCCCGGTTCTGGTTCTCGACAACGCGAAGGATGGCCGCGAAGTCAGCCTCGTTGAAAATTTCGAACGGCTTCCGATGGGACCGGGCGAAGAATGCAGGGCCTTCAGGGATATCATCGAGGTCGAGGGCAAGACGGCGGCCGACGTCGCCAAGCGGTTCGGGCTCACCGAGCGCTTCGTGATGGGCCGTCTGCGTCTGGCCAACCTTGCCGAGCCGATTTTCGAGGCGCTCGAGAATGGCGAGATCACGCTCGACGTCGCCAAGGCCTATTGCACCACGGCTGACAGCGCGCGTCAAAAAGCAATCTGGGATATGCTCTCGGACAGCTACTGCGGTCATTCCGTCAGTGAAATCCGCCGCCGCATCAAGGATTATAGCTATCGAGGCAATGATCCTCGCGTCCTGCTGGTCGGCCGTGAGGCTTACGCGGCCGCCGGCGGGCGGATCGAGGACGCCGACCTCTATTCGAACGCAGACGACGAACGCTGGATCGACACCCATATCGTCGACGAACTTGCCATGATGAAACTCGCCGCCGAAGCGGACATGCTGCGCGAGCGCGAAGGCTTTGCCGAGGTCCGTCCCGTCGCCAACACGCGCGTCCCCTATATGGATACCTACGCCCTGACGCCGCTTCCGGTCGAGGCGCCGGCGCTCAGCGACGAGCAGGAGCAGCGCAAGCTCGAGATCGAGGACGAACTGGCCGAACTGGAAGCCGAACTCGAGGATGAAGGCTATGAGCCGGACGAAGACGACCAGAATCGCTACAACGCCCTCCAGACCGAACTGTCGTCCATCGTCGAACGCGAACCCATCGTCGATGCCGAGCAGAAGGCGAGCGCGTTGGCCTATCTCGTGATCGGGCCGGACGGCCAGCCGCACATTCACCAGGAGTTGTATGTGGCGCCCGTCGCCACCGACGAAGAGAGTGAAGACGACGAGGATGGAAGCCTCGAGGATAGCGAAACCGATGGTGAAATCCTCACCGAAGAGGCTGGCGAGGACGAAGCGCGAAACAGCGGCCCGGTGATGAGCCAGCGTCTGCGCGAAATGCTGGCGATGATGAAGACCGAACTGCTGGCGGTCCATGTCGCCAGCAATCCCGCATTCGCGCTGGATCTGGGCACCTTCATCATGGTCGACCGCGAATGTCGTTTCTCGTCCTTCGACATTCCGAGCGATCTGCGCGCTTGCGCTCCCGCCCGTCTCCTCGCGGACTTCAAGCCCGAGACCGCCGCAGCGGGTGAATGGACGAAGCTCGATGAGGCGCTCGACCGAAGCTGGGTCAACCACCAGGCCATAGCAGATCGCTACGACGCCTTCTGCGCGCTCCCCGATGAAGCGCGCGCAGCCTGGCTCGGCTGGGCGATTGCGCGCACGCTGCAGGCCGTCCCGATCGGTCGCCGCGAAGCAAGCTTCCTCGATCATCTGGGCACGAAGCTCGGCATCGATGTCGCGGCCTGGTGGCGCCCGACCGCGCTCACCTACTTCGACAAGCTGACCAAGCCTGCCATTCTCAGCCTGTTCCAGGAGATCGGTGGACTGGAGCTCCAATCCCGCTACGCCGGTTCCAAGAAGCACGATCTTTCGGCTTCGGCCGAGCGGCTTTTCGGAGGCGACGTCATCATCGAACCCGAGATCAAGGAACGGGCGCTTGCATGGCTCCCGGAAGCCATGCGCTTTGGCTCGGCCAAAATCGCTGGCGAGCCGGAAGAGACGCGCGACGATCACGACATGTCACACGCTGCGATCGTCGATGCCGACAACGACGATCAAATCTCCCAGGCTGCCTGATCGGACTCGGGGGATAGGCAACAGCCTATCCCCCGGGCTTCGAGGTTGAACTTAGCGTGTCAGAAGCCGAAATGGCGGCTTTGCCGCGCTGCTCGTCGGCTCGCGAACGCCCTTGGCGCCATCATTGGCTGCTACGCGCCCTCGATAGCCATTCTCGGGATGATCCTTATGGTGATAGCGCTCTGACCAGTGAAGCGCCGCACTTTACTATCACGGCATCGCTGCTCCGCGGGACAGGGCCCGGCGCCCTTTCCTACGACTCCTCGCTGAGCGGGCCCTCGAAATCGCGGCCGCCATAGAAGATTCCGACTATGACCACCACCGACTCTTCCACCACAAAGGCGATCGTCACGCGGCGGCGCCAGCTGATCGTGCGCAGGCCGGGTCGCAGATCGTCGCGCATCGTGCCGCGACGGGGAAATTCGGTGAGCTTGCCTATATGTCCGACGATGCCATCGCTGAAGCGCTGCGCGACGTCCGGCGACGCAGCAGCTGCGATATAGTCGTAAATGGCATTAAGATGGTCACGCGCTTCCGGCGTGAGGATAATCAAATGGGCCACGTTCAGCCGCGTTTAGCGGCCCGCTTGTGGCGTTCGGCGAGTCCGGCACGCACATCTTCAAGCGGAATCCCGCGCGAGGGATCAGCCTTATAGGCATCATAGGCAGGGACGACCTCGTTGCGCAGCCATTGCTCCACGGCGCGGTCCCGCGCCTGAAGCGCGCGCAGCCCGTCGCGAATGACTTCGCTCTCGCTGGCATATTCGCCCGACGCCACCTTGGCGCGCACCTGCGCCGCCATGTCGTTTGGAAGCGTTACGCTGAACTGTTGAGTCGTTCGCACGGATGGGCACTCCTTATGGATATGATTTAATCCTATTCGCGCTCGCCTTCAAGATTGGTGGCAGCAGCGTCCCTGCGAACAGGCCGCGGGGCAATGCCCAGGTTGGGTTTGCTGCCCGCCGTCGCCCCATGGTCGGCCCCTAGTCACCATCACTCATTCCACACATCAGTCGAGTCGCAGCACGCCGCCTTCGCCCTCGCGCCTGAGGGCCGTGTGCGCCGTCGAAACCGGTCGAAATCTCCGTCCCGGATCCGGCCGCGCAAATCGATGCGCCCCAATGGAGGAGAGCGGGAAGGGGACAGGAGGATTGTCCTGTTGTCCCAAGAGGTACCCATGAACTTGCCCCAGCTTGCCCTGTCGCAGACCCGAGACAGCGCTGCATGCCTGTCCGACGTCGCCCGCTCTCTTTGCCACCGCCTGCAAAGCGGCGCTTCCGTCAGTCGCCAGGGCCTCAAGCGATTGATGACCGAGGCTTATGGCGGTGACGATGCCGGCGGCCTCTGGTCAATGCGCGATGCCTATGACGCATTGGAAACCGCCCAGGTCCTGCTTCTCGCTGATCCGCAAAACCCGCTCCTGGATGGCACGCCGAGCGACATTTTCGAAGGCCTGCGGCAGTTCGAGCGCAGCTTGCCGACCCAGACCTACCGTTCGGAAAAGCAGGTCGACCTCCAGCAGTTCAGCACGCCGATCACCCTGGCCTGGCTCGTGGGCATGGCGGGGCGCTGCGGATCGGACGATATGCTGCTTGAACCCTCGGCCGGCACCGGTATGCTGGCGGTCCATGGCCTGCGGGCAGGCGCGCATCTGCTTCTCAACGAACATGATTCGGCCCGCGCCGACCTCCTGTCCCAGAATCTCGGCCAGATTGTCACCCGCCATGATGGCGAGCATATCCATGATCTGCTGATCAGCAACCGGCAGCCGACGCTGGTGCTGATCAACCCGCCTTTCAGCCGCAGCAACGGACGCGGGATCGATCGCCATGCCGGCGCGCGCCATCTGCGCGCGGCTCTGGCCTGTCTCGCGCCGGGCGGGCGATGCGTTGCGATCATGCCGACCAGCTTCTCACCCGAGGGCTCGGCAGCACTTGGCTATAATGCCGTCGCCGAACTTGTGCCGCCCCGCGTCGAAATTACCATTGCGGGCAGTCCCTACGCCAAACACGGCACGGGGATCGATGTAAGGTTGCTGGTCTTCGACAAGGGATGGACCGGCACGCCCGAGCGCCATTTCGCCAGTGATATCGACGCCGCGCTGCGCCTCGTGCTTGCCATGCCCGATCGGCTCGATCCCATGGAGCCGCCGCCGCTTGCCCCGCCGCCGGCCGTCGCTACGCCCCGTTCACTTGTCCCGGCCGCCCCATCGCCCGCCATGCTCTTCGCGCGCATGAATGGCCAAAGGCTTGCGCCACCCTCACGGGTCGCCGCCACGGCGGATGAGGCGCGACCGATCAGCTATGCCGCACACCAGACGCCGCCTGCGCCTGGCGAGACCGTGGGCATTTATTCCACCTGGCGCCTCGCGCGCATCGCCATCGAAAATGCCTCCCGGCATCCCGACGACCTGGTTGAATCCATCGCCATGGCTTCGGTGTCGCTTCCGGTGCCGCGCTATCAGCCGATACTCCAGGACCGGGCGATCAGGGCCCTGTCGGAGGCGCAACTCGAAACCATCATCTATGCGGGCGAAGCGCATGAGCGCGATCTTGCGGGGCGTTTCTCGGCCAATCTGGCGGGCGATCGACTGATCGAGGACGGGGACGGCCAACCCTATCGCACCGGCTTCTTCATCGCCGATGGCACCGGGGTCGGCAAGGGCCGCGAGGCGGCCGGTATCATTCTCGACCAGTGGAACCGCGGCAATCGCCGCACGATCTGGATTTCCATGGCCGACCTCATCGAGGACGCACGGCGCGACTGGACGGCATTGGGCGGTCTCGCCATCGATATCCAGCCGATCGCAAATTTCCCTCTCGGTAAACCGATCACGATGGAAAGCGGCATCGTCTTCCTGACCTATGCCGCCCTGCGCTCCGCCCGCCATGACGCTGCATCGCGCCTGCAGCAATTGCTGGACTGGACCGGCGAGGACTTTGCCGGCGTGATCGTCTTCGACGAATCTCATGCCATGGCCCATGCCGGCGGAACGGAGACGGATTTCGGGAAGGCGCAGGGGTCGGAACAGGGGCTCGCGGGCGTCCGGTTGCAAAACGCCCTGCCACGGGCGCGCATCCTCTATATGTCCGCCACCGGTGCGGCCAGGCCCGAGAACCTTTCCTATGCCGTGCGGCTCGGCCTGTGGGGTCCCGGCACGGCCTTTGCCACGCGCGACATGTTCATGAAGGCGATGGAGGAGGGGGGCATTGCGGCGCTTGAGGTCGTTTGCCGGGATCTCAAGGCAATGGGCCTCTATACCGCCCGGGCCCTGAGCTTCGCAGGCGTCGAATATGAACCGCTCGAACATGTGCTGACACCCGACCAGATCGCAATCTACGACGCCTATGCGGATAGTTGGTCGATCATCCACCGCGGACTTCGCGAAGTGCTGGCCGAGATCGGTATCGTCGACCGGATATCGGGCAAGACGCAGAACGCGCGCGCACGCGGATCTGCGCTAAGCGCTTTTGAGTCCGCGAAACTGAGGTTCTTTTCCAGCCTTCTCGTGAGCCTGAAAATTCCCTCGCTCATCAAGGCGATCGAACAGGAACTGGCGTCGGACAACGCCGTGCTGGTGCAACTCGCGAGCACGGGCGAGGCCATCATGGATCGGCGGCTCTCCGAACTCTCTGCGCAAGAGCGGGCAATGATGGATGTTCAGGTTTCCCCCAAAGAGACCCTCATCGACTATTTGAAGAACGCCTTTCCCATCCGCCAGATGCGCGTCTTTCGTGCCGACGATGGCGCCGTGCGTGCCGAACCGATGACCGATGCTGATGGAAATCCGGTGCTGTGCCGGCAGGCGATCGCTGCTCGCGACGCGATGATCGAGGATCTGTGCGCGCTCCCCGCGATTCCCACCGCGCTGGACGCCCTGATCGCGCATTTTGGAACCGACCGCGTCGCCGAGATCACCGGACGCTCGCGGCGCATCGTGACCGACGTCACCGGAAAGCAGAAGATCGAGAGGCGGGGCGCCCGCGCCAACGTCCTCGAAGTCCAGGCCTTCCAGAATGGGATCAAGCCGATCGCCGCCTTTTCGCTTGCGGGCAGCACCGGCCGGTCCATGCATTCCGATCGGAACTGCCCGACCGCGCACCGCCGGCGCGCGCATTTCCTTCTTGAGCTGGGTTTCCGCATCCTCTCGGCCGTGCAGGGCTTCGGGCGCAGTCATCGCACCAATCAGATGACGGCGCCCGTCTATCGCTCGCTCACCACCGATTGCCGCGGCGAGCGCCGCTTCCTCAGCACCATCATCCGCGGCCTCGAAGCATTGGGCGCCTTGACGAGGGGGCAGCGCCAGACCGGATCGCAAAATCTCTTCGACCCGTCCGACAATCTGGAATCGGACCATGCGCGCGATGCGCTCACGCAATGGTTCCATCTCCTCTATGAGGGCAAGCTGCGCAGTGTGTCGCTCGAGGCCTTTCAGGAGATGACGGGACTTGAACTGTGCGGCGAGGGCGGGGAACTGCTGGAACGCCTGCCTCCCATCCATCGCTGGCTCAACCGTATCCTCGCGCTGCGGATCGCCACCCAGAATAGTATATCTCAAGGCGATGGCAGCGCTGCTCCGCCGCAGCCAGCCGCGCCATGACCTCTACACCGTTTTCGGTCACTGCATGGAGGCGATGGCGCTCGCCATGGCCAATAGCGTCGATCTGCGCCAACGTGAGCCGCGCGAAGCGCGCTATCTCGACATTGTCGGCCGCTACCGGCCTGATGTGCTCGATCTGTTTCCGCGAGTCCTCGCCGAACTGGTACAGGCTCTCGAAGTCGGTCCAGGCGACGTGCTGGGCGCCCTGTTTCACGACCTTGAACTTCACAACAAGGCGAGGGGACAATTCTTCACGCCCTATACGCTCAGTCGTTTCATGGCTGGTGTGACCATCGGAAATCCGGAAAGCGTGAAAGCGATCATCGGCGATCATGGCTTCGTGACCGCCATGGAGCCGGCGTGCGGCGCGGGGTCGATGGTCATCGCGCTCGCTGAGGCCATGCGCGATCTCGGCATAAACTATCAGCGCCATCTTCATGTCACCGCGATCGATATCGACCCGCGCGCGATCCACATGGCTTATGTCCAGCTCTCGCTGTTGCATGTGCCGGCGCATCTCATGGTCGGAAATTCCCTTTCGGGCGAGATAGCCGGGCATTGGTACACGCCGGCCCATATTCTGTGTGGATGGAACGCCCGGCTGGCCTGTCGACAACGCCATGAGCCCACTGGCGAAACGCGTGTGCATCCTGTCGAAGCGCCACCCGCGCCAGTCCCGATGCGCCACCCGGTTTTACCCTTGTGCGAACCCTGCGCCTCGACGCCGGCCATGCCGCAACAGCTGACCCTCTTCTGACCCAGGATTTCACTTTGCTGGAGACTGGCATGTTCCATCATGTCCATATCACCGCGCTCAGCCGGACGTCGGCGGGGATGACAGTCATAACGCTGGCCATCTGCGGACCGCGCGGCGGCATGCGCGCCGTCGAGGATGTTTCACTCGAAGAAGCCGAGAAGATGGCGGCGCGGCTCCAGGCTGCGATCACTGCCGCGCGCGCCGGGCTCGGCACGGATCCGGCCGACGCCTTCGTCCAGGATGTCATCGCGCGGCTCGGCGACCCCGCTCTTGCTCTCGATCCCTCTTTCCGAAAATGGTGCGGCGCAAATCATGGTCTGCTAAGTGCTCGGCAAGCCGCGGAGCGCTGGTGCTGCTGGCGCGTTGCCTGAGCCCCATGGCGATCGAGATCATCATAGGCCTGCCACACCTGCGCGAGGGGCCGATATTGAACCGCGCCCGTGCCATGCAGGTGCCGACCCTTATCTCCGCGAATGCGTTGTCGCGCTGGAACCGCGGCAAGGGCTGGCCCGAATGGCAGGGATGGCGCCTCGACCTGCTGAAAAATGCCGATGGATTGTCCAGCCTGTCACTTGATTCCGCCGGATTCGTGGCTCTATCCCATTATCGCGGATATCCATGGGCGACGGAAGAGTATCTCGATCTCGCCGCGAGCTATCCATTCCGCTGGTTCGCCAGCATGGACTATTGCGTCGAACCCGAAATCGCGCCCGATCGCGAAGAGGTGCGGGACCGGATTTCGAGAACCATCCGGGTCAATCGCGATTGCTGGCGCGGCGCGCATGACCGCGGCATTGCCCATCGCTTCATGCCCGTAGTGCAGGGCAGGGTTGCGGGCGACTATGAATTTTGCATCGATGCGCTTGGCGACATCATCGATGCCGTGCCTCTGATCGGGATCGGCTCGATGTGCCGCAGGCCCGTCGGCGGCAGTGACGGCGTGATCGCCATTTTCGAGCATCTCGATCGCATTCTCGGCGACGGGACAATGGTACATGGTTTCGGCATAAAGGGCACGGCCTTGAGCAAGCTGCGCGGGCTCGAACATCGCATCCAGACAGTCGACAGCCAGGCCTTCGGAATTGCCAGCAGGATCGAGGCGCGCCAGCGCGGCATCTCCAAGACCGACGCCTTCGTCGCCGATCATATGGAAAGATGGGCCCGCCGCCAATATGCGCGGTCTGCCCACGCGCCCACGCCCACACAGGGCGAACTTCCACTAGGCCCCGATGATCGCCCGCCACGCGATCCCTGGGAGAAGGCGATTGCACAGGCACGCGCCGAAATCCGGGCTCTGATCGAGGATGGGCAGCTTTCGCACGACGAAATTTCTGACGCCTGGATCGCGCAGTGGGCGGCCGGTCTCTTTCAGGCCGAACCGCTTATGTCCCCGGCAAGCTCTCCATGATCCGCCACGGCGAAAGCATGAAACGCATCCTGCCCGGACTATATGCGGGGAACGCGGTCAGGGCCGAGCGCCACCATCGCGGCTGGGCATTCCAGATGAAATGCGGCCAGCTCGGTCGCCAGCTCTGGTTTGAATATTCTCCGCACGGACTGTGGACCGCCATCGGCACCTGGCGCACCCTGGACACCGGACTCTGGGTTGCCGCGCGCCTCCGCGCCGGAACGCATTTCTGGGATGAAAGCTGCCAGACCGCTCGCCTATATGGTGAAGACGTCTATTCCATTCTGCGCGATGAGGTGTGACGCGAGCAGGTAAACCTCCGATCAGCGAAAGCTCAGGCACGTCCCCACATCACTCTCCCCAGCGACGCCTTTGCGGTCAAACGCCAATCGCAATATCCGCAGGAAGAGAACCCTTCCGACCTGCCAGCCTTGCCCCGAAATCATCCTCGAGCGCTACTTTGGCAAGAGCATATTCGACGAGATCGGTTGTCGAGGCGATGCCGCTACGTATCCTGGCACGATCGATGAGTTCACGCGGCACGCGCGCGCTGAGCCGGCTGTTCGCGCCGGACAGCAATCCTGCCGCTTTTGCGGCGGCCACGACCGCTTCACGCCTCTGGGACAGATCATCTTTGTGCTTTACCGGCATCGGGAACCCCTTCCATTGAACATATACGCCAATGTGCAAAGCCTAGGAAAGCTTGGCCGCAATGCTGTCCTCCAACCTCACTCTTGCAACCCATGCCACAGAGCCGGGTAGGGCGCGCATTGCCGCATCAATTCCGCATGCGTTCCGCTGCCGACCAGTTTCCCGCCTTGCATGAAGAGAACCTGGTCGGCGCCCTTTGCTGTCGCCAGGCGATGGGTGATCATGATGAGCGTCGTCGCGCTATGGGTCCTGCGTCGCAGCCTTGCGATCGCATCTGCCTCGCTGCGCGGATCGAGCGCGGACGTGCTTTCATCCAGTATCAGGACCGGCACGTCGACCCCCGCCAACCGGGCAAGCTCCAGCTTCTGGATCTGGCCTCCCGACAGGCGCTCGCCCTGTTCTCCCAATTCCATATCGAAGTCGATCGATCTGCCAGGCTCGTGGAAGCGCCAGACATGAAGCAGTTCCTCGACGTCGCTGATCGGCTGGTTTGCCGGTGGATAAAGGATATTCTCCCGCAGCGACCGGTTGAACAGACCGATGAACTGCGGCGCATAAAGAATATAGCGATGACGTTCTCCCCAGGGGATCGTCGCAACATCGACCCCTGCAATCTCGACTTTTCCCGAAGCAGGTGCGAGCACGCCGGCCAGAATTTGTGCAAGCGTGGATTTGCCCGAACCATTCGGGCCAACAATCGCAACGAAGCGCCCTGATGCGATGTGCAGCGAAATCCCGGCGAGAGCGGGCAGGCCATCACCATAGCTGAAGCTCACATTTTCGGCGGCGAGATCGGCGTTGGCAAAGCGGTCGGGCTGCCAGCAACCCGGCTCGCCATCGATATTCGTCAATGCCAGCACGTCGCGGATGTTCGCGATCGCGACGCCCGCCTGCGCCAGGATGTAGCCCAGCGCGCTCAGCGGAACCGTCAGCCGAAAGGCGTAGGTTTGCAGCAGCACGAATTCGCCTGCCGTCATTCGGTCTTTGCCTACGTCGAGACCGGCCAGCATCAGCAGCGCCACAAGCCCGGCCCCGACAATGCAGAATTGCAGCGACGCCATGACGGTCAGCGACCGGTACATGTCCGCATGGGCGTGCCGCCTGACGCTCAAAGTCCTGCCCACATAGAGGAGTTCGCGATCGAGGGCGCCGTTGAGGATGACGCGGCGGGCATTGCGGACGATGTCGCCGATCGTGCGGGACACATGCGATGCAGCCGCATTGGTCGCATCGGCATGCACACGGTGGCGTGCCGCCCCCATCCAGGTCGCCCCGAGAAATCCCAGAAGCGTAAGCCCGAGGATCAGGACATAGCGCGGTTCGATCAGGCTGGCGATCACCGCGAGACTGGCGACAGCCTGCAGAGAGACGGGCCCCAGCCGCCAGATCAATCCTTCCACGACCAGCGTCAGGCTATAGGGCAATCGCTCCAGCATGCCGGGAACGCGTCCACTCCGGCTGTCGCGCGCCGCGGTGATTTGAGGCAGGGCGGCGGCAAGCGCATCGGTGGCGAGCCGTCGGCCCAGTGCATCGACCATCTTGGCAGTGCAGGAGAGCCTGGCCGTTTCCAGAATGGAGCCACCCGCCCAGCATCCCACGAACAGCAGGATGTATAATAGCAGTTGCAAGGGCGGTGCCGCTGGTCCGGCCAGCGTGTCGATCAACAGCTTGAGCGCATAGGGCCCGGCAACACCCATAGCGATCACAAGGGCTTCCAGGGCAAAAGCCTCTATCAGGCTCCGCCTGGCGCCAAGGTCCGCCGACAGCATCAGCCGGATCAGCCGGACCAATATACCGAACGTCGTCACTGTAAAGACCTCCTGGCGATCGATGGATGAGCCAGAAGGAGGATTTGGAACGCGGCCTCTATCCTAGCGTCAAATCCGGGCATTGCGAAGCCGGGATCGCAAGACACCGGAAAGGGAAGGGAGGGGCGGGAATGTGACGGGAGACGTGGATCGTCCCGTCGTTCCTCACTCTCAAGGAGATGGTTCCCATGGCGACCCTTGCCCGCATGAACGAAGCGCCCCCCATATCCGCCCCCTATCGCATCGATGTCTCGCGCGGCCGAATGAACAGCCGCGTGTCGTCGGAATGGTTTTCACGCCCTGACGATGAGAAGTATCTCTCGCTGACCAGCCTCTATGATGCCGTGCGCGGCCGCGCGGACCGGGCGACCACGCGCATCGTCGAAAGCCGGGCGATCCGGGTCGAGGCGAAAAGCGACAATCCCGAACGCCTGATGCTGATGGCGCCCGGCGACGATCGCCCGCTGGCGCCGACCAACTGGTCCTTCGGCCAGGTGTCGAGCCTCGTCGGGGCGCCGGCTTCCTATCTGCGCCAGCTTCCCGCCGCCCTTGCGGGCATCAACCTGCAGAATGGGCTCATGACCCACCGCGGAGAGCAGGTCAAACTGCTGCAGACCGACAACGGCAGGACCGAACTGCGGGCCGCTACCGGTTCCGAATATGGCCGCATTTTCGACTGGGAGCTTGTCGAGGCGGTGATGGCCTTTGCCGGTGATGGCGTCGGCGATACGCGGTGGAAGGTTCCGGGTACGATCCAATGGGGCAGCATGACCTACAACCCTTATGTGGATATCACCAAGGAGACGACGACACTCTATGCCTCGGACAGGGATATTTTCCTGTTCCTCGTCGATGATACCCATCCGATCGAGGCAGGAAAACTGCCCAATGGCGATCCTGACCTGTACTTTCGGGGCTTCTATGCCTGGAACAGCGAGGTCGGCTCGAAAACCCTCGGCATCGCGACCTTTTACCTACGCGGCGTGTGCGCCAACAGGTGCCTTTGGGGTGTCGAGAATTTCGAGGAGGTCAACATCCGCCACTCGAAATTCGCCGCCGCCCGTTTTGCCCATCAGGCGGCGCCGGCGCTCGAGCATTTCGCGAACTCCTCGCCGTCGCATTTCATCTCCGGCATCAAGGCGGCGCGCGAACGGATCGTCGCGCGCAAGGAGGAAGATCGCGAGCCTTTCCTGCGCAGGCGCGGCTTCTCGAAGGCGGAAACCACAAAGATCATCCAGACCGTGCTTGCCGAGGAAGGCCGGCCGCCTGAATCCATTTACGATTTCGTGCAGGGCATAACCGCGCTCGCCCGGACAAAGCCCCATCAGGACAGCCGCCTCGAACTGGAAACCAAGGCCCGAAAGCTCCTCGAACAGGCGCTCTGACGTCTGGCCTTCTTACCCTTCTTCCCTTTCCAGTCCGGCATCCTGGTCCCGCGCCAGGATGCCCTTTCTCATGAAAGGATGCCCTCATGCGTCCCCACAAATCCGCCCCTCTCCAGGAATTCACTGTCGACGTCGCCTTTTTCAGCGGGTCGGACCCTTTCGCCATCGAGACATATCGGATTCCGGCCGCGACATGGTTCAGCGCGCAGCAGCAGGCGCTGCATATGTCGGTGAACAGTGTCTACGATAATGCGCGCATTCCCGATCTGCGTCGCACCGCCACCGTCAGGCCAGCCTGACACGGGTCTGCGATCACGCCGGCCACTGCGCTGCAGCATGTGTCGCAGTGGCCGGTGCCGACCAAGGAAATCATCATGCAGGAACCCGACGATCGCATGTGGCGTACGCTGCTCGATTTCCGCGCGCGCCATGGCAGGCGCTGGAAGGACGCGCTCAATCTCAAATGGATGAACGGCGATGACGAGCGGGAGCCGGATAGCGCATCGCTTCGTATGATCCGCAACCAGTTCGGGCCGTCCTGGCTATGGGACCTGCCGAAGCTCCGCCTCGACAACGCAGGGCGCCGCCTCGCCAATCTGGAAAAGCTTCCAGACATGTGCGCCTGTCCCCATCCGGAAACCGGCGAGACCATCGTCATCAAGCGCGGCGAAACCGGATATTGGCCAATGCCCTCGCTCATCGCCGTCGATGCGTTCAATGCCAGTTTCAACGCGGCGCCTGCCGCGATCGCAGCCATGCAGGCCGGCGCGATGTTCGGATGGCATGTCGGGGCAGCCGATCCCGATCATTATGACGCGGCCGGCCGCAACTGCCATGACTGAAGCCCCGACAGTCTTCGATCCCGCCGATGCGCGATGCTGGATCACGCGCGGCCGCCCTGAGCATCATGCAGAGCAACTGGCTCGCGCATGGGCTGACTTCCCGGATCTCCCGATTGAGGCGCCAGCGCAGGACCGGATGGCCCGCATTCGTGAACGGGTCGCAGCGCTCCGTCCTCTCAACGACGCCATCCAGGAGGAGGGCGAACGCGAGAGGAAACGCCGGAATTTCGCCTTCATCGAGCGCCGTGCGGCCGCCGGCGCCGCCGACACGCGCGATCATGTCATCCTGCAGGCCCGGACCCGCCATGGATATGACTGGGACGAGGCCGTTCAATATGCCGATGGCACTGTCGCGGCACTTTCAGGCTGGGAACCGCACCGATCCTTCCGTACCCCGGGTGGCGCGAACGCAGACCCTCTCGAGCGTGCCTACGCCCAGGGCTTTCGCGACGCGGGAGGCTGTTTCGACGACCCGTTCGATGCTGCGAGGCGTGCCTATGCCGCTGCGGCCGCGGTGCCGCGTGAGGTACGAAACGCCCCTGACCAGCCGGTGTCCCGGCCGCCTCCGAGCCGTTGGCCTCTTCCCACCGACGCGCCGCGCCCCACGCGATGGTCGAGGCGCCTGCTGATCATAGGCGAGGCCACCGCGGCGGACACCGGTCTCTACCTTCCCGCCATGCTCCAGTCCCGCCCAGGTCACCAGGGGATGACAGTCATTCTGGCCGTTCCCGGCCAGGGTTTTCGCCTATGGAATAGTGTCTGCAACGCCGGAACGGCGCGTGCGCTCAGCCCATTGCCTGTCCTGCTCGCTGATATCGATCCTGATGATCTTCTGGTTTTTGCGGACGGCGCGGATCTCGACTGGATCGACCGCCATGCCGACCTGCTTCCGCTATGCCGCACCATGGAGAGAACGCGAAACTCTGTGATCCAGCAGCGCGGTCAGCTGCGCATGTGGCTCGATCGTGGATTGGATGCCGGCGAAACCATGGCCGGCGGCCATATCTGCTGGACGAAGATCGCCCGGGGTCTCTCCGGTCGTCTTGGCGAATTCACGGCCCGCTATGCCGGTCCCGCCCGGCCGCGCGGCCATCAAATCGTCGTCGAATGCACAGACGGCACATCCGCAACGGGCTTCATGACCCCGCAGGGCGAACCGCTCAAGCCTGAAGCGATCGTCTCCAACAAGGCGCATTTACGCAAACATATGGCGGCAATGCTGCGCCGCTTCGCGTCAGCGGTTCCGCACTACTGACCTGTCCCGAACGACGCGAGGCCGGCTCGCATCGCGAAACTGGAAACCCATCATGACCATCCTCACGACCAACATGGCCGTCATTCAATCCAACATCGACAGGGCGGGCCAACATATTTTCGCAATCTTCCCCGACGCCGACACGCCGGGCTTGCCCTACACGATCGACAACGCGCGCCTTGGCCTGCCCGAACTGCTGATCATCGGTAATTTCGCGCCGATCCTGATGGCGTCGGTTCTCAACGAAGTTGCTCGGCGAATGCGCCAGACGGAGCAGGTGCCCGACCAGGATATCGATATCGGCGGCGCCTTCCCGATCCGTCCGCGCCTTGCCGGAGCGACGGCACGCAGCACATTCTCGATCCAGGTCGGGCGCTTTCTTGGCCATGAGGAATATGCCGTCGTCCAGCTCCTCCTGCCCGATCCGATGGGTCTCTACCCCGGCGAGCGAGGATGCGACCCTCGCTATGACGTTCTCCGCCCATAATGCCCTGCCATTGAGGAACGCGGCCATGCCCCCAAATGCGACAGTGCCATATACAGAAGCAGGCCAGCAAAACCGGTTGTTCCTGATCGTCAGGCAAGCCGGATATCCAGACATCATGGTGGAAACACTCGCAGATGCGTCGCGCCACTATTGCGAACGCCGCGACCAGACCGGTCTTGGCGCCAGCACTTTTCCGGAAGCCACACTCATCCGCGAGGGCGTCATCATCGGTCGCATCAGCTACAATGGCCGTATCTGGCATCCCGTCCCATGGCGGCCGGGCGACAAACCAATGTACGACAACGCCGCCGCTCATGGCGGCGGCATCGGAGGCTGATAACCGCTTCAGCGGATTGCGGCCCAATTTTCCAGACCATCTGGATCACCTTCACGACCGGGCCGAGGAGCGAAGGGGGAGGGGGCGTGCGTGAAACCGCGAGCAGCATTGCGCACGCATATGAAGGAAATGCCCGATGGATATGATCATCTGCAGGACCCGCATCAGCGGACAGGCCCCGCTTTACAGCTATCGGGTTCTCGTCCCGCTGGACCAGCTTGCCGCCCACCGTCGGCATCGTGTCGTCATTCTTCATGTCCCGACACCGGCTGGACGGCTGCCCTGTACCCGGCTCGCCGACGTGCTGGCGCCAAGACGCTGGTTCGAGCGCTATCTCGCCATGCATTGCGGCCTGGCCGCGCGGCTCAACCTTGTGTCGCGCCGTGTCGAGGCCATCATCCTGCAGGCCATTTTCCCTGAAATGACCACTCGTCTCGTTCCGCCGATGCTTCTGCTCGACCATGAGCCCGGCGAGGTCCGCCATCGCATCTCCGGCATCGATCTCAATGCTGCCTTCGATAGTCTCGCACCCCGGATCGAAACGCTGATCGCCACCGATCTCGGCCTGTGTCTCAACGATCACCGCCGCGCAGCCTGAACCAGGATTGAGCCCATGACCCGCTATGCCCCCTTCCATCTCGAAATCGCCGCCTGCCTATGGGAGGCGGTCCTGACCTTGCGTGACCGGCCTGCCGCCGATCCCGATGCGCTCGAACGCGCCCTGGCGATCCGCAGGGCGTTCGACAGGCTTGGGGCAGAGACCCTGCGTCCCATCATACTCAGCTGGACTGCTACCGTCGAACGGGCATGGCAGCACGTCGATGACGATTGCCCCTTCGGTCTCGACGGGGCCTATATCGGCCGATGGCTGGCCGAAAGCGTCGACTGGTCCCATCCGCACCACCCGGTCCTGCGTGTCGATGCGGCCGGACAGGCCGCTGCACAGGCTGGGCCAACCGGCATCGGGAAAGAGCCACCGTCGGCACCGACAATTATCGCCAGCCGCGAGGATCATCTCGCCTTGCTGATGCGGGCACGCTCGGCCATCCATTATCCCGATAACCTCGCACACCTTGCGCGTAGCGAACTGATCGCGGCAATCCGCAGTGCCGAGGACCATATCGAACGATCGCCCTTGCCCTGGCCGGTCAAGCTTCATGCCGCCGCTATCGAGCACCGCTACGGCACCAATATCCATGCCGCGATCGATGAGGCTACGCTGGACGCGGAAATCGCCGCCTGGTGCCGCGAGTGGTGGAAAGAAGCTGGCGACGAGCGCGATCCCGCCGCGCTGGACGATGAAACCGTGATTGCCATCTATTTCGACGGGCACCCATCGGACGGATGCGCCAAAGACCTACTGCAGGTCATGCCGCCGCTTCTCCATACAAGCTTCGCTTCGAAATCTGTGGAAACGGGACGCTATTGCGTGCTCTCGACCGCGCATCTGACGGTCCAGACCGCCGGCCTTCTCGACGGCTGGGCATCCTGGCCACCGACCGAGCGGCCGATCGACATCGCCGCCTCCGTCTACGGCTGGTTCATTCCCACCCGTTCGCTCGACAAAGAGCGCCAGGCGCAACTGCCGGCAGACCTGCTGCGCCTGATGACGTTCGGCCGCAGCCGGGGCTTCCAGTTCCTGCTCCTCGATTGCGACGGTGACCGCTCGGATGATTTGCCGGTCCACGACTGGTGATCCCATAGTCGAAAGGAAACCCGATGATTGGAATGCTTGAGCACGCTACTGCACCCTGCCGTTCGGACAGCGCACGCACCCCGCCGACACTAGCGGCCCTGCCGCTGGAAACGGGCAAGCTTTATCTTCGGCTCTATCATGGCCGCGCCACGGCCGGCGAGCAGATGGAGGACTGGGGCAGCGATGGCCCCGTGATCGGACCGCTGGCGTCGATCCATGTGACTTACATGAGCCAACTGCAATTCGCCGCGGCGCCGGACGTGATGGAACGCTTTTTCCCGGAGGTCATGGCACAGTGGCGCGCCGGCGGCGTCAGCAACGCTCACGGACCGCTTTGCGACTGCCAATTCAACGTGATCGACGATCTCATCGAATATGGCGGCATGCTATATGGGGACTGGTCGACTTTCCTCGCCGACGATCAGGCTGCTCGCTAGCATATCCTGCCCTTGCCCCATCATGGGCCGCCGGCCCCGCGCTCCAGCAACGGCAGCAGCATGACCTGAAGCGCATCTTCGGCGCGCTCCCGCCTGGTCACATCGCTCGAGGCCAGATCCTTTCTCATCCAGTCGGGTAATCGCCGAAGAAGGTCGCGCAATTTTACATCGTTTGAATGGCTCATCGCCCTCTCTTTGCAGGAGGGGCATCCTGGCGGCAACCGTCTTGTCCGCCTCGCATCTGCAACCCGGGATGAAAGGGGGAGGGGGGCGGCGCAAGAGAGGCGGACAGAGGGTCCGTCGCCGAGACCGGAGATGATCATGCCTCTTCCCGCCACCATCCAGACCGCCGTCAGCCAGGACGCGATCCGCCGCGCATCGCGTCTCTTCTCGGGCGACAGTCGGGACTGCCTCCACGAAATGTGCCAGAATGCGAGGCGCGCCGGCGCCACGCGGATCGCCATCGATCTCACCCGGCAGGATGGCCGCTTGTTTCTGCACATCCGCGACGATGGTTGCGGCATCGACGATCCGGCTGCCCTGCTGATGTTGGGGCATTCGGGCTGGGACCATGACATCGCGCGGTCCGAAGATCCTGCCGGCATGGGCATGTTCAGCCTTGCCGGCCGCACCGTCGACATCCAGTCCTTCTCACCATCGGCCGGCACGGCATGGAAAGTGCGCATCCCGGCACAGGCTTGGGACAGCGGCGCACCGCTACCGCTTGACCAGGGCACGATTAGCTGGGGCACGCTGATCTCTATCGAAATGCCCGATGACTGGCAGTTGGGTTTGAACGGCATTGTCGCGGATGTCGCGCTCCACTTTCCCCTGCCGATAACGATGAACGGGGTGTTGCAGCCGCGAGAGGATTTTCTGCGGGAAGCTCTGTTCGTCGAGGAAACCTGTGGATGCCGTATCGGCGTCTATAATCTCGACGCAGACTCGCAACATGGCCGCCGCATCAACTTTCACGGTTTGCGTGTCAAATGCGCCTTGCCCACAATTGGCGAGGTCAAGGACAGTTTCGATCACTGGGCCGTCCGGATCGATATTGTCGACGCGCCCGATATCCATTTGCTATTGCCTGCCCGCAAGCAGGTCATCGAAAGCACAGCGCTGCGGGCCCTTCGCGAAGCCGCGGAACGCGCCATCTACAAAGCCATCGGCACTAAGGCAGATCATCGTCTTGCATTTGCCAATTGGCAACGGGCAGGCGAACTTGGCGTGGAACTGCCTGAGGCGCGCTCCGGACTTTCAACCTGGCGCCCGGAAACGGCCGATGATTGTCATGGACGCGCCAGCGCAACGATGGCTCCCGAGGGCGCCATGCTGATTGTTCCCACGCTGGAGCCCGACATCGCGCAGGCTCTGGCGCTCGCCCGGGACAAGATACCGCTTCGGGACTTTCAACTGGTCGAAGCGGAACGTCCACTGCAAGGCTACGCCTGGTATGACGCACTGCCGATCATTGAGCAGATCTCCTTCCGCATTCACCGTGATGGCGCGGAATATCGCTATGACGACGAGACCTGCCTTCCTGCTGATATGGCTTCAGGCCTCAGCGACAGGATCGTGGTGGAACTGATTGTCGCCCGGATTGGGAACGAGGGTGCATCGCACAGCGTCCATACCGTCGAAATCCCGGCTCTTGTGTGCCGCAACGGCGGCTGGGATATGGAGGAGGCGCTCATCTTCGCGGCGCAGGAGGGTGGCATCAAACCCTCTCGGCTGGGCCGCATGATCTATGCGAGCCTCTTCTGTTCGAGTGACGACAGCGACTGCGATAGCTGGGAAACCCAGTCCCGCGCCTTCGAGCGCGACGCGCAGCACGAAGCGACCCGGATCCTTCTCGGAGACGATGCCGCTATCCTCGAAGCCATCAATATGAGCGCGTGGGATCATCTGGTCTGGTTGATCCCGCAGGATCGCAAGGTCGTCATTCACGCGGAGCGCGGCGGCATCACCGTCGACTTCCTGTCGAACTGAACTGCCGCCGGGAGCGCCTGGCGCTCCCGCTATTCCTGTCCACCATCTATGAAGGAGACCGGCCATGCGCCGCTTCCCCGTCTGCGCCTGCTCGACGGCGCATCTTCCCCTGGCCGAGCGCGACACCATTGACGGTCTGATCCGGAACGCGCCCAGAAAAGGTGGCCGTATCATCGTCGATCACCCGCTCTTGTCGATCGAACCACATCAATATGGCTTCTGGATCCATCTTGGCCTGCTCGATGACTGGCCCGAGCGCCCCGACGAACTTTCCCCTGAGCTCTGGGCTCTGTTGACTGACGCCCGCAAGAGCGGCGCCAACTGGATCAGCTTCGACCGCGACGAACCGCCTTGCGATCGATTTCCGGTCTTTCCCGAGATGACGGAAGTCGCGCCAAAGAACTCCGGCGATCTTGCCGAACCGGTGGCCACCGCCAGCCCTGTGGCCGGGAAAACCGCCCTTCGATGCGGTTCATGCGGCAGCGCTGATGTGATGCGCGACGCCTGGGCCTGCTGGGACGATGACATCCAGGACTGGGTACTCGGCTCGGTGTTCGACGCTGCCTTTTGCGAAGCCTGCGAGAACGACACGACATCGGTCGTGGAGACCGTTGAAACCAAGGAGGTTTCAGCATGATCATGCCATCAGGCTCCATAGACCATCCTGTCACCCATGTCGCGCTCAGCAGCCTCGAACGCTCGGCCTTGCAGGTCGCCCTATTCGATCCAGCAGCCGTTTCATCGATCCGGGGCGGCGCGCGGCTCAACTTGATCGATGCTGACGACAGCGGCACGCTTAAACATGTCGTCGCCCTCTGCGATTATCCCGATGCGCTCTGGCGCGCGGTGGCGCCTGCCCTTGTCGAAGCTCCGCCTCCCGCATCTGCACCGGTCACGCTGGCCAATCTCTACGCGTCCCGCGCCGTTCCCGATCCGCAGCAGCGTGCCTGCTTCATCGCGCTGACACCCGCCGAACTGGAAGCGGCGCTCGAGGCCGACTATCCCGATGCGCTGGACCGGTGCGACGCCATCGGCGCGCGCATCCATTGCATGCATCAGTTGCGCTGGTTCAACGATATCGTCGCCTTCCTGGCACCCGGCACGCTGTCGCAAACCGGATGGCAGGCTGCCGCACAGCAGATCGACCAGCCGGAAGGCCCTTGTTGGGCGCCTGAGCTTCTGCTGCGCCGCTGCTCGCTGTTCCACGATCCGAAACTGGACCGCGCGTCTGCACTGATCCGGGAAATCGAGGCTTCGCTCTGGGTTACCTGCGAGGCGCCTTTCGGAGCCGGGCAGGATTTCGACGCCTATCGAGCCGGCCTGTTCAGCCAGGTGATGGCCGACGCTTGCGCGCTGGGAATCCTCCACGATGACGGCGACCGCCAGTTCGCTGTCGTGACCGATGCCCTGGAAGCGGCCGGTCATGACTGGCGCAATGCTGGACCCATCATTCTTCCGGCAGCGATCGCCGCCTGAACTCCCCCTCCACATTCAACGCGAACGACCGCCTTTTGCGGCCGCTGAAGGAGTATGCCCGATGACCATTCCCATCAGCAATTTCACACGCGACGCCCGCGTCCCGCTCGGCCATTGCTCGACCGGCCCCCTGGAACTGGATCTCGGCAAACTGATGTCGGGCCGCTGCCTCATCCAGGGATCATCCGGCGCGGGCAAGAGCCAGACGCTGCGCCGGATCATCGAGGAAGCTTTCGACTATCTCACGACCATCATCGTAGACCCGGAGGGAGAGTTCGCCAATCTCGCCGCGCATATCGGTGCCACGACGGTTGTCGCGCGCGATTATGCCAATGACGGCCTTACCGCCCTTGCGCTCCGCACGCGCCAGCACCGCATTGCGCTGCACCTTGATCTCACCGATCTTGAACCCGATCACCGCATCGAGAAGGCCGCCGCCTTTTTCGCGGGGCTCCTCTCCGCCCAACGCGAACATTGGGCGCATACGGTGCTGGTATGCATCGACGAAGCGCATCTGCTCGCACCGCATATGGCGGCGTCCGCTCGCGACGCGGAAACCCGCCGCCTGGGTGTCGCCACGCTGGCCGACATGTGTGCACGGGGGCGCAAGCGCGGCATCGGCACGATCATCGCCACGCAGCGCCTCGCGAAACTCGCCAGTTCGGTGGTCTCGGAACTGCATAATCATCTGATCGGCCTCAACGTGTTCGACCGCGATGTTGCGCGCGCCGCCGACCTGCTCGGGTTCGGCAGCGATCAGGCAGCGCTGCTGCGCCTGCTTCCGCCCGGCGAGTTCTTCGCCTTCGGTCCCGCGCTGGCCGCAACGCCTGTGCTCGCCAAAATCGATCCGACGATCACACCGCATATCGGCCGCACGCCCGATCTGGTGGCCGCGGCCGACCTTGACCCGGACGAGAGCCGCACTCTGCTCGACCTTGAAAATCTGCGCGAGGTCGCACCGAGCAGGACCAGCCATGCCGCCATGCGGGGGCAGCGTGCGCTCGATGCCTTTCTGCTCGACCCTGCCGCTCCCGCCGCCGCGCGCATTGTCGGGGCCTTGGGCAACATAGCGCCCAATGCCACCACGGCCGACGATCTTGCGCGCCATCTCGCGCTAGCCGCCAACGATGTGGACGCCGGGCTCGATCTGCTCGCTGCCATCGGCGCGTCCGACACGATGCCGCGGGGGGATACGCGTATTGCGCGTCTGTCGGCCCGGTTGCGCCTGCGCGTCGTCGATACGCCCGTCGTCGGCCTGGTCTGAGAGGCGCCCACCATGACCCAGAACAGCTTCGATCTCGACGCCGATATCGTCGAACTGACCCCCTTTGTCCCCGAAGCGGAAACCGCTCCAACCGCGCCGCTCTCCGAACTGGCTTTCCGTGCGGACGCATGGCTCCCCGATGAGACAAATCGCTTGCGCGCCGCCTTTGCCGAAGATCGCACGATCGACGAGATCGCCGCCGTGCTCGGCAGGTCCCGGGCAGGTGTCGCCACGCGTATCCATGACCTTGGCCTGCGCCGCAACTCCCGGCGATCCTGGAACGACTGGGACGACGAGGAAATGGCACGTTGCTACGCACATGTCCCGACGGCAACGCTGGCCGCCCGGCTCGGCCGGGGCGTGAGTGCCCTCTATGCCCGCGCGCGGCTGCTCGGCCTGTCCGAGCCCGGGTCCCCACCCTATAGCGGATGGGAAGATGCGCAACTTCGCGCCGGCTATGAACAGGGCGTTCCGGTCGCCCAGATTTCGAGCCTCATCGGGCGGCCGCTAAGCGGTGTCATCGCGCGCGCATCGGTGCTGGGCCTGCGTCATGCCTGCCAGCCCGACGACTGGAGCGACGCGGAAATGACCCGTGCGCTCAACCTCGCCGCCACGGGCGCGCGCTATATGGCCATTGCCCGGATGTTGGCCCACGAAGGCTTTCCCGAGCGCAACAGCCGCAGCCTGGGGCAGCGCCTGCGCCTGTTCGGCTATGGACGGGGCTGGGGACGTGCGTGGATCGCGGAAGAGGATGATCTGCTCCGCCATGCCTATGCGACCGGCGCCAGTCTCACGCCGCTACGGGAAAGGCTGGGCCGTTCGTCCCATTCCATCCGATGGCGCGCCGAAGCCCTGAAGCTTCGCGGCACGCATGTTCGCCGTGACGGATTTCGGCAGGGGCCGGTCTGGACCGCTGAGGATGAAGCGCGTCTGCGCGCCGATTATGGCAAAATCCCGACGCGCGAGATCGCCAAGGCATTGGGGCGCGGGCTTCGCGCCGTGCTCTACCGCGCCAATCATCTGGGCCTCGTCCACGGGTTCATGCGCCCGTTCAGCAGCGATGAAGACCGGGCTATCCGCAGCGCCTGGCTCCATGGCGTTTCGATGGTCGATGTAGCACAGGCGCTCGGCCGCGATCCGGCGGTGATCGGCAAGCATGCGGCGTGCATCGGCTACCGGTTCAATGATCCGGCAAGGCCCAGCCGGGGACCGCGAACGCGCCGGGCAAGCCGCGCGCCGGTGACGCTGGAAAGTCTCCTCGCTCTTGTTCCACCCGATCTGCCGATCGCGGCCTGATCGATTTCCATTCCCGGTCAGCTCCTTTCGGAGGTTCCCATGGCTCTGCCAGTCCCGCCCGCCTGCCTTTCACCGCTCAGAAGCCAGTTATCCTCCTTCGATCGCGCCTATCGCATTGCGCTGAACCTGCGGCGCGCCACCGGCGTCCCCCACTATGTCGTGCACGGCATCGCGCCTTTCCAGGCCTATCGCGTCACGACCCGTCCGCCGCCATGGCCGGATCGTTGGCTGGCGATGGTCACATGAGCGCGGGCAGTCGGGCGCCCGTCGTCGCGGCATGGGGGGCGGGCACCAATTCGACAGCGATGATCATTGAACTCGTTCGGCGCGGCGAAATCCCCGAGATGACGTTGCTGGCCGCGATGCCCGAACAGCCGCACACGCGCAGGCTTATCCCGATATTTCGCCAGTGGATGGACGATCATGGCGTTCCCAACGAGATCGTTGAATATCAGGCCCGGTTCTTCAAACATTGGCCACCCTACACCTCGCTGTTAGAGGCGAATTTGACGAATGGCACATTGCCGTCGATAGCCTTCGGGCGGCATAGCTGTTCGGCCCGTCATAAAATTTCGCCGCAGGATAAATGGGTCAAGGCATGGCCTCCGGCGCAACACGCCTGGGCAAAGGGACGCAAGATTGTCCGCCTGATCGGCTACGATTGCTCCGCTCGCGACAATCAACGTTACGCACATCGCGTGGGGCATGTCGATCCGCTCTTCGAGTACAGATACCCGCTGAGAGAATGGGGTTTTACACGAGAAGATTGTGAGCGCCTTATCGCGGATGAAGGTCTGCCTCCTTTTTATAAAAGTTCGTGCTTCTTTTGTTCCGGAATGCAGATTTCAGAGGTCCGCGCTCTACCGCGCGAGGAATTGCGCCTTATCGTTCTGCTCGAAGCGCGCGCCGCGCCGAGGCTTCGAACCGTCGAAGGACTATGGCGCAAATCGACCAAGAAACGTCCCGGTTCAATGACCGCGTTCATCCGTGCCGAAGGCTTGCTCGATCCCGATGAGATTGACGAGATCATCGCGACGGCGCCGCTCGACCTTCTCGAATTCCAGCGTGCCGCCGCAGCCGTTCCGATCGAGCAGCGATCCCATATCAGCACATGGATCGAGCGTTTCAATGCCGGGCGGGCCTGTGCTTCCCCGTCAATCAATGATCCGGATGAGTTCCCCCGAGCAGCCTGATTCCAGTTTCTCGTCCACCATCGCACCTCCCTGATAACGGAAGCCATACGGCCATTTGGGACGATGGCCGACAAGATCAGCATAGTCCGCCCAAAGGCATGCTCCGCCGCCTCGCAGCCAATGCGGTTCAGTGCGCCTTGCTGTCGGTCCCACAAATTATCCCCCATGAGACAGAAGTCTGCGGCGATCCCGCCGTGCGGCCCGCCGCCATCCCCCGATTGTTCCCGATACCGGAAACGCACCGGCTGGTGCCGTTCCAGCATGGGTCCGCCGGTACTGCCTGCAGGGACCGCCTGATTATGCTGCCCGCGCCGCTACCTCTACGTCCGCTGGCGTAACGCCAGCGCGGCTACCGCCGCGCCTCCAGCCTCGCTCCCCAGCCCCTCTTCGGCCCCCCACCTCCGTCCCGGCTTCGCGCCATGTCGCGGTGGTCGCGCAGAGTTGTGGGCGGGCTGTGGCGTTGCGCGCGGGGCAGGCGGTGCGGCGTCGCGCGGGAGGCAGCGGAGCGCTGGTCCACGGGCGGACGGCGCGCGGGGAGAGGGCGGGACAGAGAGGAGAGAAGGACCGGGGAGGGTGTCGCCGGAGAATGGTTTCCGAGCGACATTCGAAAGGTCAAGACGATGAACATCGGTGAAATCTTCAATGTGAACAACCGCCTGACGGGCTCGATCGCCACCCGCACGATCGACCTGCCCCGCATCGGGCTGCGCAAGGTGATGAGCGAGAACGAGAAGGCCCCGGTCTACGAGATCCTCGCCCTCAACGTCGCACGCCGCTGGGTCCAGATCGGCGCGCTGTGGGAAGCCGTGTCGAAGCGCACGGGCGAGGTCTTCCTCGCCGGCAATATCGACGACCCCAGCCTGCCCGAACCGATGCCGATCGCGCTCTTCCCGGCCGATCATGGCGGTTACATGGTCGCATGGCGGCGCGACACCATGCGCTCCGACTTCGGCGGCGGCATGGGCGTCAGCCGCACCAACTATGACGATCGCGGCCCGCGCGATCAGGGCGGCTTCGGCGACAGCACCGTGGGTGCAGGCGGCGAACTGACCGGCGCGGGTGCGCCGTTCGGCGAGGAGGATCCGTTCTGATCGCCGGTTGATCGGAACAGGTTCCGGGCCGGGGAGGCGTCAGGCTTCCCCGGCCCTTTTCTTTTCTCCTGTCTGAGGAGGCAGTCCATGCCGCTCCCTTCGTTGCACGACCTCGCCCCGTTGGCCGATCTCTCCGCGCTCTGCGCCGCGATCATGGCCAGTCCCGCCATCCGGGACATGCTTTCGCCGCCGTTGGCAGCGGCCCACATTCCCGAGATCCCGACGGGGATCACCTGCGGCGAGATCATCGCTGCCATTTACGACCTGCTCGAGGGCACGCCCTTTGCCCCGCATGCCGCCGAAATCGTCGGAGCCGTCCTGACGCGCTCGGCCGCCTTCGCCGGCATCCGGGCGATCCTGCACTGATCCGACACCGGGGGGCGGGACGCCAGGGCGTCCGCGCCCCTTTTTCTTTTCATGTCCACGGAGAACTCCCATGACCAGAGAACATTCGCGCAGCATCAGCCGCTTCGCAGACCTGCCGGCGCTGTTCGCCGAGATAACGGCGACGCCGGAATTCAAGCGCGCCTTCGGCGACCCTATTCCGCTTTCGATCATCAGCCCGGGGGACGAACCGGGCGAACATGACATGCCCGAGCCGCTTCACGCGCAAGCCGACTGTGCCGGCATCATCGCGACGATCTTCGATCTGCTGACCGACACCCGTCTCGATGCGCTTGCGCCCGAGATTACATGGGGCATGGTCAACAGCTTCCACTTCGTCGCCGGCAAGCTCGAGCGACAGGAGGATGCGCTGGCTGACGAACTGCGCGACATGATGCGTCGTGCCGACCCTTCCGAGGTGTTCAACACCGAGCTGGAGGAGAAGCAGCTGCTGTGCCAGTCGCTGAGCGAACAGCGCGAGGCGGTCGAGTGCATGCGCGACTATGCCGCCGACACCTTTCGGGTGCTTTCGGGCCGCCCATGGTCGCCCGCACGCGGCTCGCGCGTATCGAAGGTCGCCACCGCCACGCAGGTATCGATACAGGATTTCCTGCGCGCCCGTGAACTGGCCGAACGCGAGCGCTACCGCCCGCGCGGTCCGATCGTCGTCGCTTCGGGCCATGCCGAATGGCATGACTGGCAGCAGCTGTGGGACCGGCTCGATACCATCCTCGAGCGCATTCCGCACATGACGCTGGTGACGACCGCGCAGCGCAAGGGCTTCGACGCGATCGTGGCTTCATGGGCCGGTAACCGCGAGGTCCAGCTCGTGACCTATTCGCTGACGGGCTCGGGACGCGGTGCGCCCTTCGCGCGCAACCGCAAGCTGGTGGATCTCAAGCCCGTCGAAGCCTTGCTGGGGGAGGGGTCGGGCATTCAGGCGAACCTCTATCAGGCCCTGCGCAAGGCAGGTGTCCCTATCCATGCCTTCCGCAAGGCGGATCAGGCTCCGGCTGAGAAGATCGCTCTGCCAGTGCAGGGCCGGCTCCGTCGGGCGGCATAAGAACCGCGAGTTTCATTCATCCTGTCGGGGACGGCGCTTCGCGCTGTCCCCATTTTCATGGAGACGTGTCATGGCGATACCCGATCATCACCGAGCCAATTTTCAGACATTGCTGCATGCCGCCCTGAGCGGCGATCTCGCATTGATGGAGTGCGTGGATGCGGTTTCCGGCGAGCCACGCTTTGTCGTGTGCGCCGTCGGCCGGAGCGGGGACGAATATCTTTTCACGCCGTTCGGGCACTTGCATGAGGGCGATCCCTTCGACGCCTATGTCCCGCCGGCAGCCTGAGCGGGGCGCGTGCCCTCGATCAGGCAGAAGGGAGATGCGGGCATCACGAGCAAGCTCGCAATACCCTTCCATTCCCATCATCGTCATGGAGGCATCGGTTGGCGTCAAGGACGGCGGGGACCCACCATTTTGCTCCGCAAAATCGTTGCCCCCACCGCCGCTTCGCGGCCGCGTGCCGCGGTCCTTGACCCCGGCCCTCACCGTCCATGGATTTGAGGGAGGCGCCCGGAGGCACCCATTTGCGAATCAGGGGCATCGAGCCCCAGATTCGCAAAGCCTCTTCTCTCTCTCAAGAATTCCTATGGTGGCACGGGACCGCGTCGGCCTCAAGGACGACGGGGCCCCACCATTTTTCCGGGCGGGTCGGGCGTCGCGCCTGGCCTGCGATGATGGTCGCCGCCCAAAAAAATCGTGACCCCCATCGCCGGCTGCGCCGGTCGCTCCGCGATCCTTGACCCCGTCGCTCGGAGCCCGTGCCCAAGGGGGAACCTCTTTCGTTTCAACAGGAGGTTCCAATGACGACTATCAACCGCACCGTCCGCCCGTTCTGCGACATCGCCGAATTCATCGCGCAGGAAACGACGGCCACGGCCGACGATTTCCACGCCGCCTTCGCCTCCAATCTGGAGGGCATCCGTATCGGACGCGATGAGGAGGAGATGGCGACCGACATGCCCGATCCGAGGGAAGCGCAGCTCGCCGTGGAACTCATCGTCACGACGCTCTTCGACGTGCTGCGGGACACCCGGTTGCAGCCTGCTGCCGAACGCCTCGCATGGGGCATCGTCAACAGTTTCCATCATGTCGCCCAGCAATGGGAGGGGCAGGCCGACAAGGCGACCCGCGAGGTTCAGGACCTGCTGCGGTGCGCCGACGGCAGCGAGATCCACGGCGTCGAACTCGAGCAGGCACGCGACACTCTGGAATTTCTCGACGAAGCCACCGACGCCCTGCGGTGCATGCGCGACCATGCCGCCGACGTCTTCCACACCGAAACCGGACGGCCATGGTCGGCACCGAAGGGGTCGCTGGTCTCGAGCAAGCGCACCGCCTCGGTCATAGCCGCCACCGATTTCCTTGCCGCCCGCCGCCAGCGCCGCACCGACGCGCACAACCCGCAAGGGCCCATCGTGATCTTCTCAGGCGGAGCGGACACATGGTTCGACGACCGCCTCATCTGGGCGAAACTCGACGAAGCGAAAACCCGCAATCCGCTGATGCTGCTGGCGACGACCGCACAGGACAAGGGGTGCGACGCCATGGCCGCAGCGTGGGCAGCCTCCCGCAAAGTGAAGCTCATCACATTCCGCCTCAGCGCAAAGCTGGGCAAGCGGGCGGGGTTCGTGCGCAACGAGCAGATGGTGGGCCTGCGACCCGTCGAAGCGCTGGTCTGCGAAGGATCGGGACTGCAATCGCACCTCGCGCGTCTCGTGAAGGAGAAGCGTATCCCGGCGCGGTTCGTCAGGCTCAACGATCAGGGATGGGAGGCGCAGTGAGCTTCCCCAAGAGGATCGGTCCGGTTCGCCGGGCCGGTCCTCACTTCTTTTTTCGAGCGTAGCTCTCGCCCCCGCTCAGGGACCCGCAGGCGGGTCCGTCGCGGGCGCGATGCGGAACCGCCAAAGCGGTCCCGGCCTCCTGCGCGCGGCTTCGCCGTGCTCGTCGCAGGGACACCCTTCGGGTGCGGTTTTGGCGGGGTGGGTTGAGGCGGCAAGGTCCGGTTCCGCCGCATAGAGGAGAGGAGGGCAGGGACGATTGGTTCATTCGAGGAGATTAAAGCCATGTCCGACCATATCCTTCCATCATCCACGAACCCGGCGGTCTTCATTTCAGGATCGCTGTCCATTACCGCGCTTCCCGAACCCGTCATCGAGCGTATCGACGGTATCGTCGAGCGCGCGCTTCCTGTCCTGATCGGGGATGCACGCGGTGCGGACCGTGCCGTCCAGCGCTTTCTTTCCGATCGAAATATCGATGCCGTCATGGTCTATTGTTCGGGCGATGGACCGCGCAATAACCTCGGGAAATGGCCCACCCGAAACATCCCGTCTTCCGGGGCGAAGGGCACCGCCGCCTATCACACGCCCAAGGACATGGCGATGGCGCAAGATGCATCCTGCGGGTTCGTGATCTGGGACGATCGCAGCCGTGGGAGTCTCGCAAATATCCACCGATTGGCGGCGCGGGGATGTTTCATTGTGATCTGGCTTGATCCGGAAGAGCGGTTCATTACGCTCCGATCGGATTCCGACAGGGACAGCTTCCTCGAGGCGCATCCCTGTCGGAACCTCTGATTGCCTGCGGCGCGATCAGGTCGCTGCCGGCAATCCCTTGAGCGCCGTTAGCGCAACACTGCCACCCACCCGGATCGCCTGTGTCAGAAGCTCGCGGAAATCCTTTTCCGTGAGCTTCTCCACCGGCAGGTCCGCTATCATCGCGGCATATTTGCCTCGCAGGGAACGGCGCGCGCTTTCCAGTTCACCGTTCATCTTGCGCTGACGCGCTTCCAGATCGGCAAGCCGATCCCTTTCCGTCATCTTCGGCATTTCCATCGTCCTTCCCCGATGGCCTGCCCGTCACCTGTAACTCTGCCACATCGACGGACCAGCGCAAGCGGGGATTGCCGCTTCCTGCGGAACCGGCGGGGCGTCGCGCCTGGCCGCTCCTGTCGATCCTTCACTGACCCATCCCATCCATCGGCCTGCGGTGCCTGTCGCCTGCGGCCCCCTTTCAAGGAGGCTTCCATGCTTGCTATCGAACCCGATTACGACCGGTTCGTCGAAACCCATGAACCCCATTACTTCCATGCGCAGGCGCGGGGCTTCGCGCTCATCCGCAAGATCGAGCGATACCTCAAAAGCGCCAATTCCTACGCTGGCCGATATTATGGCTACACCGATCACGAAACCGGCGATGTCGTGATCACCGGCGAGTGCGACGAGGAATATGAAGCCGAATGGAACAAGGCATCGGACCTCGCCTGCATGGCTGCCCGGTCCAATGCATATTGGATCATTCGGGCGCAGGGTCGGGACGACGAGGCCGCCATGCTCATACATCAAGCGCATATGTTGATCGCCCAGCAAGGCTAATTGCACCTCGGGATCGGGCCTGACGCCCGGTCCTTTTTTTGTATTTGCGAAGACCCCACCCATGATCGACATCCCTCAAACCATCATGCCGATGTTCTCGGCAAATCTGCAGCAAGAGTGCCCCGCGCCTGCCGGTGCGAGGCTGCGCAGCGCGAGCGCGCTGCGTAAGGCGGGACGCACGGCGCGAGGCCGTTTTGTGATGGACCCTACGCACGGGTGCAGCGGGCGTATTAGCCTGTAGAAACAAGGTCATATTGCCGTAAGACCCGTATGACCCGGTTCCAGGGGAGCGTCGTACGCGGACCACGACGCCGACGAGGTCGGCCCTATCCCGTTGAGTTACCTTGAAATAATTTGTGGTACGCGTCAGACGCGGTTTCAGGATCTGTTCGACCGCCACCTTCATGAAAAGGGCTGGACTCGCTGGTGCATCGGACTGCGGGCCGGCGACGTGGCGCAGCTCCGCCTCACCGATATCGAGTGGCAGGCGGGTTCGCTGCGGATTACGGGCAAGTCGCGCCATGAAGTTCGCTTGCCGCTGCCCCAGGACGTCGGGGATGCGGTCGCGGCCTATCTCGAATGCCGACCGTCTTTCTGCCGAAGTGATCGCGTGTTCCTGAGCACGATCGCGCCCAGTCGCCCGTTCCTAAACGGTGACGCCGTCTCTTCGGTGGTCAGGCGCATCATGAAGCGGGCTGGCCTCGTGACACCGTTCAAGGGTGCGCACGTCCTGCGGCACACCGCGGCGACCGAGATGCTGCGCCACGGGGTGCCGCTCGACAAGATCGGTCTGGTCCTCCGGCATAGTGGCATCGACACTACGGCCCACTACGCCAAAGCCGATGTCACTCTTCTGAAGCAGGTGGCGCAGCCATGGCCGGAGGCGCTCTGATGTTGAAGACCATCGAGACCTATCTCGCACTGCGTCGTGCCACGGGCTTTGCGATGTCGAATGCCGAGTATTTGCTCAAAAGCTTCGCCGGCTTCGCGACTGAGCGCGGACAGGCGTATGTTCAAACGCAAACAGCCATCGATTGGGCCGCACTGGGACCGTCGATTGCGCAACGCGACGCGCGACTGAAAGCCGTCTGCCGCTTCGCACGCCATATCCGCGTCGAAGACGTGCGGCACGAGTTGCCCCCGCGCAATCACTTCGGTGCCCAAAAAAGGCGCCGGCCACCGCACATTTACTCGGGCACGGAGATCGCTCGCCTGATCGAAGCCGCTAGCCAGCTTCGACCTCAAGGAGGCCTGCGCCCGCTGACTTATGCGACCTTGATAGCCCTACTCGCGGTCACGGGGTTGCGCATCGGCACAGCTCGACCGCCGACATGACGCGGCGTTCGACGCGACCGAGATGGCCGTCATGGGCCAGGCGAAAAGCAGCACCGTGGCGGCGGAAAATATCCGCCACCTCCAGATCGGACCGCACGGGGTCGGCTCAGGCGGGCGGCACCACCTCGATGGTCAAACGATCGAGTGGGCTCTGCGTGCTTGCGATCGTCGTCGTCGCCACATGCGTGTAGCGCGCCGTCGTCGACAGGCTGTTGTGCCCGAGCAAGACCTGGATGATCCGGATGTCGACGCCGCTCTCGAGCAGATGGGTAGCGAAGCTGTGCCGCAGCGTGTGCACGCTGACCTTCTTGGTCAATCCCGCCGCCTTGGTCGCGGACCGGCAGGCCGAATGGAGCACGGAAACGTTGATCGGCTTGTCGCCGCGACCCGGAAACAGCCAGTCGCTCGGCCGCGCCAGGCGCCAGTAGGTCCGCAAGATACCGAGCAGTTGTGGAGAGAGCATGACCGTCCGGTCCTTGCCGCCCTTGCCGTGACGGACCTGGATAACCATGCGCGCGCTGTCGATATCAGCAACCTTCAGGTTCACCGCTTCCGAAACGCGCAAACCCGCGGCATAGGCCGTGGTCAGCGCCGTGCGTGCCTTCAGGGACGGCACCGCCTCAAGCAGGCGCACGATCTCGTCGGCGCTCAAGATCACCGGCAGCTTGCGGGGCGTGCGCGCATAGGCGATCCGCTCGGGAATCTCCGCCCGCTTCAGCGTCACGCCTTAGAAGAAGCGCAGCGCGCAGACAGTCTGGTTCAGCGCCGGCCAGGAAATGCCCTGCGACACCAGATACACTTGAAACGCGCGGACATCCTCCAGCCCCAGGCGGTCCGGCGAAGGGCCGAAATAACGGCTGAACTTCGTCACGGCATGGAGGTAGGATCGCTGCGTGGCTGGCGACAGGTTGCGAAGCATCATGTCGTCGATCATGCGACGGCGCAGCGGGCTCACCGCTGCCAAGGTGTCGGTCATGGATGGTCTCCTGATCAGGGGTTGGTCTTCAGCAACCAAACCTTCCCATCAGGAGGCCATTCCAGCCAGCGAACAACCCAGTGCCGCGTCAGCGGGTCGTCTAATCGCCCCTCGGTCAAGTCCAACGAATTGATCGTTCATAAAGATGCGCCGCGTGTGCCGGGTACAGGGTCGTCTACGCGGTCGATACAAATTTGATCGCCGCAGGATGGGTTCCGTAGCCGAGATCTTCCTATGTTCGTGACGCAATCTGCTCGCAAGGGGCAGTTGCTTCCCGCTTCGCGGAATGATCCCAACCGCGTCCCGGCAGGGACGGCTCGGCACGCCCCGAACGGGCGCTAACTGATGAAACGATAGATGATGCTGGTTCCGGCGCTTTTTCCTCCTATTGGTCAGGCCGGGGCAGTGGCTCCGGCATTTGGATCAAACAGCTCACCCGTCTTCAGCATCGAGTGCATGATTACCGCCAGTTTGCGCGCAAGGGCGACAGCGGCCCGCTTGAATCCCAAACGCTCTTTCAGCGCGAGTGCCCATGTTCGCAACGCGCTGGTCTCCGACGACCTGTTCAAATCACCGAGGCCGCGTCGTACAACAACGTGCGTAGCTTAGCGTCACCACGACGCGAGATGTGACCTTCATAGTCAACCTCGCCTGACTGATATCGCTTCGGGGTCAGCCCGACCCAGGCGCCCACCGCGCGCGAGTTCTTGAAGTTGATCGAATCCTCCACTGCTGCTGCAAAGGCCGTGGCGGTGACCGTACCCACGCCAGGTACCGAGGCGAGTAGGCGGCAGCGTTGATCCGTGCCGGCCATAACAACCAGCTGCTTGGTCAACTCCGCCACGCGAAGCCGAATATCGCCCCAGGCCTTAAGCAGTGGTAGGATGATGCGCGCCAAATTGTCTTCGTCTTCCAGAAGCGTAACTACGTTGCGCTCAAAGACGCTGCCTGCGCCTTTGGGTATTACGAGACCGAACGTCTTCATCAGCCCGCGTATCTGGTTCGACATCTGCACCCGCATCTTCATAAGTTGGCGTCGTGCTGCAATCAGCGTCCTCATTAACATGCTGTCGAAGCCTTTGACGCGGATCTCCCGAAAGAAACCTACCTCGGCCAAATGCGCCAGACCGTCAGCGTCGTTCGCGTCTGTCTTGTTCGCGGCCATGTCGAGAGCCGCCTTGGCATGGCGCGCGTCTATGCAGATCGCTGGCAAACCCTCCGCAGTCAGCGCATGAAAAAACCAAACCGAAAGAGGCCCTGTCTCGAACACCACGCGCTTTGCATTCGGCGCGCGTTTGCGGATCACTTCTGCGAGCAGCTTCGGATCCGACGGACACTTGCCACGCCAAACGCGCTTGCCATCCTGACGAATCGAAATCGAAGTGTCTTTCAGGGAAACATCGAGTCCTATATGCTGGTCCACGGTTGTCCTCCATCTGATGCTGGGCCCGGTCCAAAATCGTGAGCCCGTTCTTCATCTAGCGGGGGGCAACCAACCTTCCAGTAATCTCGAGCCCCTTGCCCATGGCCGGCGCTCCCGCGATTACGTCATGTTCGTTCGTTCAATCAATCATAACCGACTCATCCGATTCAACAATTTTCGACAACTACTTGATAAGTGATTCAAAAACTTATGGGTAATCGCAAGCCTCCCCGGATGCGTACGCTTCGCCCCCGGTCAGCGCCACCGCTATGGGCAGGCCCAACGCATTGATGCGGAGATGGATCTTGGTCGTAAAGCCACCTTTTGAGCGGCCAAGACCCTGACGCGGAGTCCCCCTCATATGATGAGTTGAAGGTCAAGGGGATATCTCGTCGTTTCGTATCTCCCGGTCGGCATCGGCATCCAGCTGAGCCCGTTCACGAGTACCGGCGGGTGTGCCTCGCCTGTACCACCTCATATCCGGTCGCCGCTCGGGACGGCTGCACCATAATCCCGCATTCGGGGACGCGGCTCAGGAGAACGGAACCCTTCTTTTGAGCGGCGTTGGAAGCCATGGGGGGGCTTCGGTCCGTTCGCCTGGATCCGTCAGGACCGATCAGGTCCTGAGGATTGGAGTGTATCGCGAGCAGCCCTTCGCTACGCTGCGGTCATGGCGACTCCCTCGATCACGACCCCTGCGGTCACGTAATTCCACAAGGCAACGAGCAGCTTGCGCGCCAGCGCGACGATCGCGACCTTTCGACCTCGCCCGCCGCTGTGGCTTGCCCGTTTCATGGAACCAGCGTGTGAGAGCCGCGTCCGGCTGATAGCGCAGCCATAGCCATGCCAGCTGGATCATCGTCGTGCGCAGTCGTGGATTGCCTGCTTTCGAGACGCCCTGTTCACGATCGATCGAGCCGCTTCGCCAAGGCGAGGGTGCAAGCCCTGCATAGGCCGCGACCTGGCGCCGATTGTCGAACTGTCGGAATAGTCCCTCGCTCGTGAGGATGTTGGCGGATTCCGCGCCGATACCCTTGATCCCCGTCAGCATCGCTTGAGGCGAGGTCTCATGGGCTTGGGAGCACAGGGCATTGCGTTCGGCTTCGACGGCCTTGATCTGTCCGTCCAATAGCTCGAGCCGGTCCAGTTCACGACAAAGCTGTGCCTTGAGATGGGTAGGCAATGGGCGGCCGTCGCCGGTTCGCAGTTCTTCCAGGCGCTCACGGCGGTCGCGACGAACAGGCTCATAATGCCGGATGCCGACGCCAAAGAGCAGCCCCTTGATCCGGTTGACGTGCCGTTTGCGTTCCTCGATCAGCGCCTTGCGCTCTCGGCCAATCCGGCGGCGATCCTCATCCTCGACTGCAGGCACACGGACCATCGTGCAGACGCGAGGCTCACCGCGCATCCATGCCATCAGCGTGCGGACCAGCGTCTCTCCGTCGATGCGATCGGTCTTCGCCTGGCGATGCCGGCGTGACACCGCGATCGATGCGGCATCCACGACATGGCTTGCGATCCAACCTTCCGCCTCAAGCGCGCGATGGATCCAGAAGCCATCAAGCCCCGCTTCCTGGATGACCACTACACGATAGAGCCTGCCCTCCCGGGCCCGTGTCTTCTCACGCAAGGCACCCAAGCAGGCCAGCAATGCGGGCAGGTCGCCGCCCGGCACCCAGTGACGCGACATCCGCTCGCTGCCAGGCGATAGCGAGGTCGCCAGCCAGGTCGATTTCGACAGTTCCAGCGAAACGAAAATTGCGCCAAGGTCAACCCAGATGGCGGCAGGCGGCGAGATTGATTCTGCTGACATGGCAAATCCTTTCAGAGAGGTTGGTAGCAAACCGACTCTGATCTCCCTCAGGCCGCTGTCCACTTCTCATCATGGGATCTTTTGCGCGGGCTGAACAGTGGTGCGCCCGGATTATTGTGCTGTCGATCATCTGTAGGCTGGGGTTGCCGCCCCCGCTTTCGTTGAAGGCTTCGAGCAGCAACTCCCACAAGCCTGACAGCGTCCAGCGCCAGAACTGGCGGTAAACCGATGACCATTTGCCAAAATGCTCGTGCAGGTCGCGCCGGGCCACGCCCGTCCGTGCGATCCAGAAAATCCCATCGAGGACGAGGCGGTGATCTCGCGGGCGCCGCTCGCTGCGCGCCCTGCGCTCGATCACAAACGGCTCAAGACACGTCCATTCCTCGTCGCTCATCAAACCCCGGATCAAGACAGCCTCCCACTTGGCTACCTTCGAGACGCCGGCCCATTACGGCATCTAG
>NZ_JBXGSI010000025.1:0-66075 GCF_056790315.1 Sphingobium sp. VMM | reverse complement strand
TTAAATGCTCAAAACAAACAGACAGTGCCGTTTATATTAGAGCCTCTCCGTTCTCTCGGGATTCCAGCTGCCGCGATCTATGATCTTGATTTTGTCAAGGATGGCGGAGGGGTCGCAACGCGTTTTCTACAGACTGCTGGGGTGCCAGCTTTACAGCAACCCAGCATTACCTCTCTGAAAAATTCGGTCCTCAAGGCGTTGAATGACGCTGACACTTCATGGAAGACGAAGGGCGGCATCGACCTTCTTAAAGCGGCGGACCGAGCTGCGGCAGACAATTACTTCGACCAACTCGATGCATACGGAGCGTTCGTGGTTCGTAAGGGCGAATTGGAAACATGGCTGAATTCCGTGCATAATGGCGGGCATGGACCGACTTGGCTAATTCCCATGTTCGAAGCCATGGGTGAGGACCCGGACGCTCCAGGATATATCAAGCCAGCGGAGGGCGATGTATGGGGCTTTCTCGACGGAATTGCTACTTGGCTGCTCGATCCCAATCGAAAGGGAATTCCAACTTGATCGTTAAAGTGAGACTTTATCCGACGGGCTTATGAGCGCGTTGTCATGGCCTCGCGACGTGCGAACAGGACGGGTCGACAATCAGGGGCTGAGCGGATAGCGGGGGTCAGCTGCTAACATATATCACAGTGAAATCGCGCCGCTGAGGTTCATTTGTCGTTTGCTTCGAAGGTGGCTGTCAAAGCCACCCCGGCTGCAAACTGGGCTCCCCATATAAAACCTCCCACTGCCGCAATGCTTCCAATTACTGCATATTTGAGAGGATTATTCCTTACGGCGTGGCGCGCGCGGGTGACATAATCGGCCAATTGAGCAACAATACCGGTGAGTTGGATATTATTCAGGTCGTTCCGCTGCGCAAGCGCAAGTATTTCACCTAATTTTGTATGGAGATCACGGATCGCCTCAAGGCCATCTTCGTCGATATCCAGTGGCGGCCCGTAGTTATGACTGAATTCTGGGGTGATCATGGCGTCGAGACTTTGCAGAGCGGCAGGGAACAGCGCCTTTACGGCTGCCACACGCGATCGCGGCGTCGGTAATCCTGTCCACTCCGTAGATGAATAGACCGGCGCTGCCGATTGATCGTAAAACGGCTTTTCGGGACGACCGGGCGCGACGTTCAAACTATCCGAGCCAGGTCGATCATTGAGGAAATCTGTGGCCAACTGCCCGGCCGGATCAGCCTGTTCAAGGGCCTCAGCTCGCTCATCCAGCCTGTTGAATGCCTCTTGCACAAACGTCCTTACTGAAGTGTCTGGCGCAAGTTGCAAATTTCCGAGGTAGGTCGAGAGTGCGGGCAGCGATCGATAGGTTCTTAGGAAAGCAGGAATTACGTCCGCATATTCGTTGTTGCTGAGTAATTCATCACGGAGCTTTCGGTACTGCTCGGCTGCCCAGGCCGTTATTTCCTCATCGATTACGGCCAGTACAATCCTGCCGAGCTGGTGCAATGCTTCAGCATCAGATTGACCGTCCGTCCATTTCATCCCCGGCAACGCAATCGCCATGGCCAACTCCCGCCTCTATCCTACGGGAAGCATTATGCGGCATGTCGTCGGGTAACAAGCCTTCCAAGCTCTGCAAAAACCAGCAATTCCGGGCGGCCTGCTGTAAAACAGAGCGAAATTGCCTTGTATATTATCAATAGCTTGGCATTCCCGCGTAAACCGGAACGGTGCAGCTTCAGAGCAAGGTCAGCCCAGCGGAGGTGCTCCCCCTGCCGGTTCCGGACGCCGGCGGAAGGACCTGTCGATCACCACCATCATAGACCTTCATCCACTTTGATCCCCGCCGATCGCAGTTGATGAACGACGCCGTTCAAGCTGGCGGTCGTGCTCGCACTTCGGCCAAGCTCATTTTCGCTTTCGCTGGAGTCCCAGAAGGTGTGCAGCGGCCATTGCTCGCGCATATACGGTCGCAGGCAGCGCAGGGCCAAGCGAACGGCATCGGTCCTGATTGCCTGCTGCGAGCCGTCATCGCGGGCGCTGGCAAGGATCTGGAGCGACAATTTGATGATAGCGGTGTCGTTCTTGTTTAGCGTCGGCATGCGCGGAACATAATGCGAACAGCGTTGATTCGCATAGACGTCGAATCGTCAGCGCTGGTTGCTATGCCTCGCCGGGGCCGCTATTTCCCTCAGACCCCTGTCGCGGTCCATCGTCATAGCGACGGGTGTCAGGGGCACCTTCGCACGTCCCCACCAACAAGGTGGAGGCCGTCTATAACCGGGCAGCCCATATGCCGCGACGACGCGAGCTGGCGCAGGAATGGGCCGACATGCTTATGGACGGCCTGACCCCTGCGGGCGTCCTGCTGGATGGCCCGCGCCGATGATGATATGGTCGCGCCGAAAACTTACGGAGAATCGCCCATGGACACCAACGAGCAGGGCGAGGCTTTCGGAGCCTGGCTACTAAAGCAGGCCGGCCGCGATGACTGGATCGGCACACTGGCGAAGCAGGCCAAAAGCGATCCGAAGTTTCGGAAATCCCTGGCGCCGGACGATCTAAGGAAGCGCCTTCAGGATGCGGGCGCTGAGGGCGACAGCTTTGAAGCACTTGATGACGCTGAAGCCGAGTGGCTGAATGCATGAACGGGATCGCAAATGCGGTGTGTGTCGATGATACTCCACAGGCAGTAAAACAGCGATGCCTTGAGGAGGGCATTCATTATTCGCTACTTTCCGAAGGGCTTAGATTTGGCACAATAGTGATTTGTCGGACGGCGGAAGATGCAGCCCACGTTTTGCAGGTATACGGCGAGCGCGCCCATAAGCGCGTGAAGGGTGACCACTGCTAGGCGACTGGGAACTCTGGGCCGCCGCGCAGCAGGTCATCAAGCAGCACGGCTCTAAAGCTCCGAAGCATGTCGCTCAGCGCATCGGTGAATTGGCGGCGGCTGGGGATCTGGATGGCGTACAGACCTGGCAGGCTATTGCCGAGCGGGTCCACCAGCTTATGGATTACAGGACCGGGCGGCCGCTTAGCCGGCAATAATGCCCAGCCCTTCTTGATCCCGTCAGCGATGATGCTATCGCCACGGTGGGGCCTGACCGACGTTTGCAATCGGTTGGTCGGTCAGGGTCGCCCTTTCGTGCTTCCCCTTATTGTCGGCTTGGGCGGTCAAAGATATTTTAGGCCGACCTCGGTGCTGAAGACTGCGACGCCCTTTCGAAAGTGCAGCGCTGGGGTCACCGCTTCGCTCGTCGACATATTCCGCTTCCTAAGCGGGGACAGAGTGCCTACCCAAAGCCGTCCCGCGATTCGGTTTTAGACTGCCCGGCCCGTTGGATACCCCGTCTGCAGTTCAGTTGGTAGCGACCCGCCTGAGGCAGACGGGGTTACCCTTGAACGTCTTCTTCTTCGCGATTATCCTGCAGATGCTTCTGGCGAGGTTCAACGTCATCGCGGCGCGCGCCAGAAGCACCTTCTCGTGACAGGTATGGCGCTATTCATGCAGCGCTGCTATCTGAGACTTGAGCCCGACGTACCCTCCCGAAAGTCCGCAAATTTTCGGCCGCGTCGGGCTCACCTTTCCCAGATCATGTTCTGACTTCTCGTTCCTCATAACGCATCTTTGGATCGCGGACGATTTACGCTAGCTTTTACGCAACAAGGGGAGGCTAGTGCGATGAAGATTGATGAGGCCATGGATCAGCTTTTAGAGAGCGTGATGGAGGCCGGACGAGAAGCTCAATACTTTATGGTCCGGCGATCCGATTGGATCGATTGTCTCGCGCGCCTCAGGTCTGAAGGAGTTAATGGGGCTTGCGATGTTCTTTACCGTAATCTTCCGATCCAGTTCGATACTATATCGGATCATTTCACGGTGGGAATTGTCGACAGTATGGGCGTTAAAAGCGAAATCTGATTCCAATAAATATATTTGATGGATCTAAACTGCCTCGTTATTGGGGACGTCGCTATCGAGCCTTGCCGGCGAAATGCCTTCTTCATCGCGCCTGCCAGTGGATTTACCTTTCCTTCGTCTGACCACATCCGCGACGATCTCGGGGCCATGCTCGACAACAGCGGGCTTGATGATCTTTTTCCACCCGAAGCGCGCGATGGAGATCAGGATCTTGCCGACGTTCATGCGTCCAGAACCTTCTTCAGCTTGGCAAGATAGGCGCGCTGCTCAGACAGACCGCCGGTGCCGCCCTGCACCAGCCGGCACACGGCGGTTACATCGTCGCGATCAGCGGCGGCGTTGATCTTGCGGGCTTCCCAATAGGTGCAGGCGACCAGCAGGCCGGTGTGAGGCTCCGACACCAGATCCGGCTTCGCGACGACATCGATGCCGGTCAGCTCCCTCGCCTTGCGGTAATTGTCTTCAAACGTCAGCTGGGTTGGGCCGCGCCCGCGATGTCCGTCGATCTTCACCCGCGCCCGGCCGCTGAAGGAAGCGACCTGCCGCCGCATTGCCGCCGGTATCATGCGCTATGTCATCAATGCGCCGCATCCGTTCATCGTGCCCGTCTGCAATGGCAATTGGGGGGCGGAGCGGGTCTATGCCGGCGGCGAGCCTCTGCGCACGATCACGACGGCCAAGGGCGGCGAGTTTGCCGTGGTGACGCCCTATTTCGCGCCGCTGACCCATCAGGGCGGGCCTGATCGGGTCTATGGGCCGAAACAGCCCCTGCCGACCGTGACGGGCGCCAACCGCGGAGAAATCGCCCTGATCGCCCCGACTATGGTCCAGACCGGATATGGGGAGAGGGAAGGACAAGCGCCCCGCGCGCTCGATCTGGGCAAGCCGCTCGGCACGATCGTCGCAGGTGCAACGAAGCATGCACTGGTTGCCGCGTTCATGGCCCAGCACAACGGCGGAGCGATCGGCCGCGAGGCGGCCGCGCCGCTATCGACCATCGTCCACCGCGCGACCCAGCAGCAGCTGGTGGCGAGCCATATCGTCAAGCTGCGGGGCACGTCGAAGGTCGGACAGCCCAGCGACACGCCGTTGCACACGATCAGCGCAGGCGGTCTGCATCATGCGGAGGTTCGCGCGTTCCTGGTCAAATATTATGGCAACGAACAGCATGGCCACGGTCTGGCCGCGCCCCTAGGCGCCGTAACGACCAAGGATCGCTTCGGCCTTGTCATCGTCACGATCGGCGGCGAGGATTATGCGATCGTCGATATCGGCATGCGCATGCTCAGCCCGCGAGAGCTGTTCCTGGCTCAGGGCTTCCCGCCCGAATACATCATCGACCTGATGGTGAACGGCAAGCCGCTGACCAAAACGGCGCAGGTCCGCATGTGCGGCAACAGCGTCTCCCCCGTCATGTCGGAAGCGCTAGCCCGCGCGAATGTCGCCAACGACGACGGAGCAGGCGAGGAAAGGATCGCAGCATGACGCGTCCTCCAGCCTGCCAATTGGTTCAGGTGGCCTGCGAAGAACGCGCCCGCCGCAAGGTGGCGTGGGAACGCGCGGGCAGGCTGGACACACCTGCAGCGCGCGAGGATGAAAGCGTCTGGTCCGATATCGAGCATTTCGCCCGCATCCTGAACGGCGAGCGCCGGCCGATATCGTGGCCCGATGAAGACAAGCGCACCATGGCCGAGAACATCGCGACCACCCTGCGGAAGGCGCCGGAAAGCTTCTATGCGCTGCCCGGCAAGGTCCGAGGCCTGCGGGATCTGCAATATGCGTTGGAGTTCACTTTGCTCTACACGCTTGAGCGGCCTGTGCCCCTGCGGTCGAAGAGGAAGGCCGCATGAACGCGCCCGCGAAAATCCGGCCAGCGGCCGACCCGAATGTGATCGCCTTCGCGGAAGCCCTTGCGCGGATGCAGGTGAAGAGAGACATTGCCGCCCTTCGCGCCGCGCAGGGAGGCGGCCGACAGGAGGACGCCCGTGCGAACGGTCATTTACGCCCGCTTCAGCAGCGATAATCAGAACCCGCGTTCAACGGCCGACCAGATCGAGCTGTGTCGCAAGCGGGCTGCCGATGAAGGCTGGACCGTCATAGGCGCATTCGAAGACGCCGCCATATCCGGCGCTGCCGGCATCGGTGCCGATCAGCGTCCCGGCCTTAATGCCATGATGCGCATGGTGGAGGCCGGCGGCGTCGATCAGGTGCTGGCGGAATCTACCGACCGCATATCCCGCCATGTCGCCGACGCGCATATTCTCCGCGAGCGTATCGAATTTGCCGGCGCCCGGCTTTTCACCCTGTTCGACGGCGCGGTTACCCCCATGATCGGCTTGATCAAGGGCTTCACCGACGCGCAGTTTCGCACCGACCTTGCCAAGCGCGTTCGGCGCGGCCAGATCGGGACGCTGAAGCAGGGGCGCATCCCCGGCAGTATCGCCTACGGATATCGGCAGGCGAACCGCCTTGATGATCGCGGGCAGGTTGTGCGCGGTCTGCGGGAAATCGATCCGGACAAGGCGGATATCATCCGCCGCATCTTTCGCGAATATGCCGCTGGCCGCAGCCCCAATGCCATCGCTGCCGGCCTTAATGCCGATGGCATTCCTGGCTCGCGTGGCGGCATCTGGCACGAAACCGCGATCAGCGGCGATACGCGCCACAAGCGCGGCATCCTGCGCAATGAAACCTATGTCGGCGTCGTCACCTATGGTCGCAGCCGGACGGTGGTGAATCCTCAGACCCGCCAGCGGCTGATGCGCCCGAACGGCGACGACGTGGTCGAGCGGCAGGAAATCGGGCACTTACGGATAATCGATGATGACCTTTGGCAACAGGTGCAGGCCCGCCTGGCGTCGAACCAGGGCGTTCGCCCGGAGCGCCTGCGGCGGCCGAAGCATATTCTGTCCGGGCTGGGCGTGTGCGAGGTGTGCGGCGCGCGTTGGGTGCTGCGGTCCAGCAAGTTCTGGGGATGCAGCAACTACCGCTATGGCAAGGCTTGCACCAACAACCGCCTGGTCGGCACCCACATATTCGAGCGCATGGTGCTTGCGGACCTCAAGGAAGGCATGCTGTCGCCTGACGTGATCAGCGCCTACGTCCGCGAATATCACCGCGACTTCGCCCGGCAGAGCGCAGATATGGGTCGCGACCGAGCCAAGCTTGAACGCAAGCTGGAGGAAGCCGAGCGGCGAATGAAGCGCATGCTTCAGGCCTTCACCGATGGCGGCAGCGAGTTCGAAGAGATCCGCGAGATGCTGACCAGCGCGCGGGCCGACAAGGAGGCGCTGCAACGCCAGCTCGCCAGCATGGACGCCGTGCCCAACGTCCTGGCGCTGCACCCGCATGTCGAGGAGGTCTATCGGCGCCAGGTGGAAGAGCTGGAGGCGGCGCTGGCCGATCCTGAGGCTCAGCTTGAAGCAATCCCCCGTCTGCGCTCCATCATCGCCAACATCATCGTCAGCCCGCGCCTCGATCGCGAACGCGGCGTCGTCGTTCAGGTGATCCGACAGATGGACGAAATCCTGTCGATCGCAACCGGCGGTCAGCAGCTTTCACAATTGCGCTAACACCCAATTCGTTTCGGCAAACTCATCACAATAATGATTGGCGATGGCACGGGAAAACCAGGTGCCGCGACCCGGTAATGGCAGTACCGGCAATTGCACCAGCGCGAACCGGTCGATCATATGATCGAACAGCCGGATTTCATCGGGATGCACGACGTCTTCGGCATCATGCATGACGACGGCCTTGAACCGGATGCCGCTTCGACCTTCCTCCGCCAGCATGCTGCGCCAGTTGATGTTCAGGCAATCGGCCTTGGTAGTCGGGCCGGGGCGGTCATTCAGGCACAATATGATATGGGGTTGATCGATGGCGGCTGATGCGATCGCGTCGATCGTCGCCGGATCATTGGGATAGGCGCCGACGAATATGCGATAATCGGCATCGCCCCAGCAATGTACGGCATGGCGCAACATTGCGCCGATGACGTCCGCTTCCTGCCAGGCGGGAATGAAGATGGCGATACGGCCGGGCGTCGATGAAGGTGGCAATGTCGCCATCGTCATGCGGAGGCGGCGAGGATGCCGGACCGCCCGCCAGGCTCGGCGGATCAGGAACAGAAGGTCGATCGCCAGATCATCCAGCCCGCCCAATGCGAAGCCGATGACCGCGAACAACAATATCTCATAATGCAGCGCCTGTAGCGCGCCAAAGAGCATGTCCCCCACGATCCCGGATTCCCCCTGTCCCGATCGCCATGCGGCAGGGCGAATTTATGTCATGAGAACAGCGGTCTTCCAAGTATTTTGGAGAAAGTCTGTCAACATTGGCCGGCTGATCTGGGTTGGACCTGAGCGGAAATTTCCCTAAGGGGGAAGAATGGCAATACCGGCAAGCACTTATGGAGAAGAGACGTGACCGAACGGCCCGTGTCCGCCCTCAGGAATTTCCTGAAGGGAGAAGCAGGCAGTGGCGTCTTGCTGATGATTTCGGCCGCGATCGCAATGATCATGGCGAATCTTCCGGGTGCTGCCGGCCATGTCTATCATGACATCTTCCATATGGTGACGGGGCCGGTGCTTGCTCCTGCGCTCGGTCCCATGACGATCCATTTGTGGGTCAATGACGGACTGATGGCGATCTTCTTCCTGCTGGTCGGGCTGGAGATCAAACGTGAGTTCGTCGATGGCGGACTGTCCACCTGGGAGAGGCGGCGCCTGCCTTTCATCGCGGCGGGGGCGGGCATGATCGCGCCAGCGCTGGTCTATCTGGCCGTTACGGCTGGGGAACCGGCCCTGGCGCGCGGCTGGGCGATCCCGGCGGCCACGGATATTGCCTTCGCGATCGGGGTTCTGGCGCTGCTGGGATCGCGGGCTCCCGCATCGATCAAGCTGTTCCTGACGGCTGTCGCGATCGTCGACGACATGGGGGCGGTCGCGATCATTGCGCTGGCCTATAGCCAGGGGCTGGATGTCATGGCTTTGGCCGGCGCCTTTATCGTCCTGCTGGTCATGTTCGGCATGAACCGCGTCGGCGTGCGGGCCTTGGCACCTTATCTCATCGGCTTCCTGCTGCTCTGGTATCTGATGCTACTGTCGGGCGTGCATGCCACGATCGCGGGCGTGCTCGCCGCCATCACCATCCCGGTCAATCGCACGCCGGGTGCGCCGGATGCGGTGGACAGTCCGCTCCATCGCCTGGAACATCTGATCCATCCCTGGAGCGCCTATCTGATCGTGCCGCTCTTCGGCTTTGCCAATGCCGGCATCACGCTCAATGGCGAAGCGATCGGCGCTCTGCTCAGCCCCTTGCCGATCGGCGTGGCGCTCGGGCTGCTGCTTGGCAAGCAACTGGGCGTGTTCGGCAGCATCTGGCTGGCGCAGAAACTGGGCATCGCGGCGCGGCCTTCGGGGGCGACCTGGGTGCAGATTTACGGCATGGCGCTGTTGTGCGGCATTGGCTTCACCATGAGCCTGTTCATCGGCGCGCTCGCCTTTCCGGGGCAGCCATTGCTGGTCGAGGAGGCCAAGATCGGCATCCTTGGCGGATCCTTGCTGTCCGCGCTGTGCGGTTATGCGGTGCTGCGTTTTGCGCCGACACCGCGATCAGTCGCGCGGGGCGCAGGGTGAGGGGAATCGCGTAGCATTAACCTTCATGCTACTATCGCCTTGCCGTTGCCGCGACTCGCTTCGCGTCAGCGCGCCGACCGCACTTTCGAAAAATACGGGAGGAGGGCGAACCGATGGAGACGGACGTCAATTATCTGCTGCACCGCCAGCAGATGTCGCTGATCAACGCGCAGGCAACAGCATCGCCCGAGGGGCGCGCTGCCTATGAAGGACTGGCACGCGGTTATATCGATCAGGTCGAAGCCTATCGCAGACGCAATGAGCAGCAGGAGAGGCTGATCATTCCGGCGCATTGATCCTCCGATCGTTGCGCCATCGCGCTATCGACGGGAAATCAGGCGATCGATAACTTCCTGATGCGGGCCATCGGCACCGCATTCGCGCTCCAATATCTTCTTGATCTTTTCCAGTTCGGCTTCGGTCAGATGTTCGATGCCGATGAAGTCGTTGCGCGCAGTCTCGATTGAACGGATCAGTTCGTCGAGCTTGGCCTGGATCGCGGCGCCGTCACGGTTCTGGGCATTCTGGATCAGGAAGACCATCAGGAAGGTTACGATGGTCGTGCCGGTATTGATCACCAGTTGCCAAGTGTCGGAATAATGAAAGAGTGGGCCGGTCACGCCCCAGATCAATACCACGCCGACCGCCAGGATGAAGGCGAGCGGCTGGCCGGTCCAACTGGCGATCCGTGCCGACAGGGCGGAAAATATCCGATCCATGCAAACTCCTTTGGATGTCCTGCGCATTTAGGCTCTGTTCAGCCATCTGCTGTCATGGCCATGCCCATGGCAACCATATCTTTTCGTGCAACGATCGGCGCGCTCGCCGGCTACCTTCTGCTGGCCTCCTGCGCCAGCGTTTCCCCCGAATCACGTGTGCGTGCCGGATTGATCGACGCTGGTCTTTCGCCGCGAATGGCGGGCTGCATGGCCGAACGCATGGTTGATCGGCTCAGTTTGGTGCAGTTGCGGCGGCTCCAGTCGATCGCATCGCTCCACAAGTCGCACATGGGCAAGATGAGCATGGATGAACTCCTCTATAAAGTCCGTGCGCTGGAGGATCCGGAGATTTTCCTGGTGACCAGCAAGGCCGCCATTCACTGCTCCTTCTGACGCCGATTTCACAATAAAGCAGGGTCGGGCTTCGCAAGGGTTTTGCAATTTTGCAAAGTCGTTTTGCGAAATGGCTCTGGCCCTGCTTCCTCGCCTGTGCTTAACCCGCCTCAACAGTTTTCCTGTGAACAAAGGACGGGCTAGCCCATGAACATTCACGAATATCAGGCGAAGGAACTGCTCGCCAAGTATGGCGCGCCGATCGCCGCCGGTCACGCTGCCTTCACCGTCGAGGAAGCCGTCGAGGCCGCCAAGAAGCTGCCCGGGCCGCTCTATGTCGTGAAGTCGCAGATCCACGCTGGTGGCCGCGGCAAGGGCAAGTTCAAGGAACTGGCCCCCGAAGCCAAGGGCGGCGTCCGCCTCGCCTTCAACCTGGACGAGGTGAAGGCCCACGCCACCGACATGCTCGGCAACACGCTGGTCACCATCCAGACCGGCGAAGCGGGCAAGCAGGTCAATCGTCTGTACATCACCGACGGCGCCGACATCGCCAAGGAATTCTACTTGGCGTTGCTGGTCGATCGCGCCACCAGCCGCATCGCCTTCGTCGTGTCGACCGAAGGCGGCATGGACATTGAAGAGGTCGCCCACTCGACCCCCGAAAAGATCCACAGCTTCTCGGTCGATCCGGCCACCGGCTTCCAGCCGCACCACGGCCGCGCCGTTGCCGCTGCGCTCGGCCTGACCGGCGACCTCGCCAAGCAGGCTTCGAAGGTTGCTGCGTCGCTCTACGCCGCGTTCCTCGACACCGACGCCGAGCAGATCGAAGTCAACCCGCTGGCGCTGACCGAGCAGGGCAACCTCCTCGTCCTCGACGCCAAGGTCGGTTTCGACGGCAACGCCATGTTCCGTCACAAGGACATCGCCGAACTGCGCGACCTGACCGAGGAAGATGCGGCCGAAGTCGAAGCGTCGAAGTACGACCTCGCCTACATCAAGCTGGACGGCAACATCGGCTGCATGGTGAACGGCGCTGGCCTGGCCATGGCGACCATGGACATCATCAAGCTGAATGGCGAATTCCCCGCCAACTTCCTGGACGTGGGTGGCGGCGCCACCACCGAAAAGGTGACCGCGGCGTTCAAGATCATCCTGAAGGACCCGGCCGTTAAGGGCATTCTGGTCAACATCTTCGGCGGCATCATGAAGTGCGACATCATTGCCAATGGCATCGTCGAGGCTGCCAAGGAAGTGAACCTGTCGGTTCCGCTGGTTGTCCGCCTGGAAGGCACCAACGTCCAGCAGGGCAAGGACATTCTGGCCAATTCGGGTCTGCCGATCGTCCCCGCCGACGATCTGGGCGATGCGGCCAAGAAGATCGTGGCAGAAGTGAGGAAGGCGGCCTGAGCCCCCTAATCACCTGAGAAGATACGCCATAGGGCGTGGGTGACCTGGAAACGGGTCGCCCACGTCCGTGTTCGCGTTGGCGGGCGATGGCGTGAAAATGGAGGATGTTGAAATGAAGATCCTTGTGCCCGTGAAGCGGGTTATTGATTACAATGTGAAGCCGCGGGTGAAGGCGGATGGCACGGGCGTGGACCTGGCCAACGTCAAGATGAGCATGAACCCGTTCGACGAGATCGCCGTCGAGGAAGCCATTCGCCTGAAGGAAAAGGGCGCGGCGACCGAGGTCGTGGCGGTATCGATCGGCGTCGCCAAGGCGCAGGAAACGCTGCGCACGGCGTTGGCGATGGGCGCGGACCGCGCCATCCTGATCCAGACCGATGACGAAGTCGAACCGCTGGGCGTTGCCAAGCTGCTCGCCAAGGTTCAGGAAGAGGAAGGCGCTGGCCTGATCATCCTGGGCAAGCAGGCGATCGACGATGACAGCAACCAGACCGGCCAGATGCTCGCCGCGCTGCTGAACCTGCCGCAGGGCACCTTTGCCAGCAAGGTCGAGGTAGAGGGCGACAAGGTCAACGTCACCCGCGAAGTCGATGGCGGCCTGGAGACGGTGAAGCTCAACACCCCGGCGATCATCACCACCGACCTGCGCCTCAACGAGCCGCGCTATGCGTCGCTGCCGAACATCATGAAGGCCAAGTCCAAGCCGCTGGCGAACAAGACCCCGGCTGATTACGGCGTCGACATCGCCGCCCGTCTGGAGACGCTCAAGGTCTCCGAACCGCCCAAGCGCTCGGCCGGCATCAAGGTTGCCGATGTCGATGAACTGGTGGCCAAGCTCAAGGCTCTGGGAGTTGCAGCATGACGAAGACGCTCGTTTGGGTTGAACATGAGGGCGGCGCCGTCAAGGACGCGACCCTTTCCGCCGTGACCGCTGCAGCCAAGCTGGGCGAAGTCCATCTGTTGGTCGCTGGCCAGGGCGTCGACGGCGTTGCCGCCGAAGCCGCCAAGATCGCCGGCGTGGGCAAGGTCCATGTCGCCGACGACGCGGCCTTTGGCCATGCGCTGGCAGAGAATGTCGCGCCGCTGATCGTCGAACTGATGGGCCATCATGACGCGTTCGTCGCGCCGGCCACCAGCAACGGCAAGAATATCGCGCCGCGCGTCGCCGCCCTGCTGGACGTGATGCAGATCAGCGACATTCTGTCGGTCGGGAGCGAAGATACCTTCACCCGCCCGATCTATGCCGGCAACGCGATTGCCACGGTCAAGTCGAAGGACGCCAAGAAGGTCATCACCGTTCGCGGAACGGCCTTTGAAAAGGCGGCCAAAGAAGGCGGCAATGGTGCGGTGGAAGCTGTGGCCTCGACCGGCGACAAGGGCATTTCCTCTTTCGTCGGCGCCGAGATCGCCAAGCTGGAACGCCCCGAGCTGACCAGCGCCAAGATCATCGTGTCGGGTGGCCGCGCGCTGAAGGACGGTCCGACCTTCGAGGAATATATCATGCCGCTGGCCGACAAGCTGGGCGCGGCGGTCGGTGCCTCGCGCGCTGCGGTCGACGCTGGGTATGTCCCCAACGACTATCAGGTCGGCCAGACCGGCAAGATCGTCGCCCCGGAAGTCTATATCGCGGTCGGCATCTCTGGCGCGATCCAGCATCTGGCCGGCATGAAGGACAGCAAGACCATCGTCGCCATCAACAAGGATGAGGATGCGCCGATCTTCCAGGTGGCCGACATCGGCCTGGTCGGTGATCTGTTCAAGGTGGTGCCGGAACTGACCGGTAAGCTGTAAGCCGGATTGGCTTGAGTAGGAAAGGGCGTGGGGAGTGATCCCCACGCCCTTTTTCTGTGCGGGCTATTCGCAGTTGATGTCGTTCTTGTCGATGGCCCGGCCGGCAAGGGCGCCGCCGGCGCCGCCGAGGATAGTGCCGAGCGTCTTGGAGCCGCCGGGAGCGATGACATTGCCGAGCACGCCGCCGGCAAGGGCGCCGACGATGGTGCCGGTGGTGCCGTCATCCCGCTTGCAATAATAGCGGCCGTCGCGGTCGCGGTAGATCTGGTCATTGTCGCCGAGGTGGCGGCGCGGCGGGCGGCGATCCCGGTCGCGGTCACGGCCGCCGGGCGGGCGGTTGTAGCCGCCGGGGCGGTCATAGCCATAGCCGCCGCCATAATTGTCCGAGGCGCAGGCGCCGAGCGGGAGCATGGCAAGGGCGGCAAGCGCCATTATGGGGGTACGCACGGGATAGTCTCCTCTTCTTTTCCCTGTCGGGAGGAGAACCCGCAAGCGACGCGAAGGTTGCGCCAAGATACTGATCAGAAACGCGAAACCGCCCGCCGCTGCCATCGAGAGGGGAGTGCGGCAGCGAGCGGACGGCATCAACGGCGCGTCGAGGAGGCGCGCCGCCGAGAGGATGGGCGTCAGTGCGCCAGGGGCGAGGCGCCGCTGGCCGTGGCCGGGGTGACGACCGGGGCCGGGCTGTCCTGGATGCGCTGGTCCTCCAGCTTGGCCTTGGCGTCGTTGTAGCGGGCGACGAGGTCGTCCTTGAACTCGGTCAGCTTGCCGTCGTCATAGAGCTTCTTGCCGACATAGCCGGCGATGGCGCCGAAAATCAGGGTGCGGATCATGGGGAACTCCTTGGTTGCCATTCGGGGAAAAGAACCGGCGTCGGCGGCAAGGGTTCCGAGCATGATTGCGTCCGCGACGGGCCTTGCTAGTCTTGCGACGGACGGTGGCGGGGGCCGCCGTGACTAGGGGGTGGGCATGTCGGCATTCGATCTGGTGTTCGCGGTGTTCGGGCTGCTGCTGGGGCTGGCGATCGCCGAGGTGCTGGGCGGCTTTGCCCGTGCGCTGAAGCTCAAGCGGACCGCCAAGCCGGTGCGGATCGGCTGGCTGACGCCGCTGCTGGGGCTGTTCGTGCTGCTGGACCTCACCAGCTTCTGGGGCAGCGCCTATATCATGCGGGACCAGATGGATGCGAGCTATCTGACGCTGGTCGTGGTGCTGGCGATCGTGGGCGTCTATCATCTCGCCGCGTCGCTGATCTTTCCCGACGAGCCGGAACAATGGCCCGATTTCGACGACTGGTATGACCGGCAGAAGCGGATGGTGATCGGCGGGCTGCTGCTGGCCAATGTCGCGGTCACGATCGGCCAGGGCGTGCTGGAGGAGGTGAGGCCGGTGGCCGATGCCCCCGCCGGGCCGCTTGCCCCCTATGCCGCGCCGATCCTGCTGGGCGGGCTGGTGGGGCTGCTGACCCTGCTGGTCGCGCTGCTGCGGGTGCGGAGCCGGCGCGCGAACATGGCGATGCTGATCGCGGCGAACCTGATCCTGCTGGGCGCCAGCATTGCCGAGGATTATATCTGAGCGGGATCGGGCGCCACCGTGAGGCGGCGCCCGATCCCGGCCGGGGGCCGATTATTCGGCGTGGGCGATGTTCACCGCGGCCATCTTGCCGCGCTTGTCCTGCTCCAGGTCATAGGTGACGCGGTCCTTCTCGCGCAGGGTGGCGAGGCCGGCGCGCTCGACCGCGCTGATATGGACGAACGCGTCCTGGCCGCCGGTGTCGGGCTCGATGAAGCCATAGCCTTTGTCGGCGTTGAAGAACTTCACGGTTCCGGTGATGCTGCTCATGATATTTCCTTCTTTCATGCGGCGGACCCATGGCGGGCACGCCGGGTCGCTAGAGGGGCAGGGAAAGAGGGAGATAGGTGCCGCAAAGCGCCGAAGACCGTCGATTTGCGACTATAGCAGCGCCCTTGTACGGCATTGCCGGCGTCCTGGCAAATCGCTGGCCGTTTCGGCGGGGTCTGCCGCCGCGTCCTCCTCTTCCTCCTCGTCTTCCTCATCCTCGCTCAGCAGCTCGTAACCGGCCGCTTCCAGGACGGCGATTTCCTCGTCGCTGCCCGGCGCGAAGCCGAAACGGGCGTCGCGGGCGCGGGTGGCGGCTTCCTCATAGGGGCGGGCCTCCGCCTCCAGCTCCGCGGCATAGGCGGCCTCCTCGGCTTGCGTCAGGGTGCGGTCATAATCGTCGATATCGTAATAATCCCCGCTCTGGTCGCCGGTGAAGTCGGGCGGGGCGGGGTAATCGGTGCGCAATTGCTCGCGATCCTCATCCCACCAGACGCCGCGCAAACGGGTCGCGGCCTCCTCCGGCGGCAGGTCGGCGCGGTGGATATGGGGGCGAAGTTCACACCGTTCATTGCGGTCGGAAAAGGGCGAGATGCCGGGCTGGACAGGTGGGCGCTTCGCACCGGGCTGGAGCGCCAGCCGGGCGGCGATGAAGAGCGCTACCGAGGCGGCGGGGGCGAGGGCGGTTGCCGCTTCCGGTGCGACGGGTTCGGGCGTCTCGGGCTGGTCGCCGTTGAGCAGGCGGGCGTCGGCCATCTGGCGGGCCATATGTTCCATTCCCGTGCGGGGCAGGCCGATCAGTTCGGATTCCTTGTCGGCCTCTTCGGCCGGGCAGATGAGGTCGAGATAGGCGGTGAAATCCTGGGCGACGACGCGGGCGAGCGCGGCATCCGACCCTTCGGGCGGGCTGTCGGCCATGCGATCGAGCCGCGCGAGCATCGACATGGCGAGGCGATTGTCATGGCGGTGGCGGCGGACTTCGTAATTGTCGGGATCCTTGCGGATCGTCTCCTCGCTGCCCATGATCGCGCGCGACAGGAGATCGTCGGCAAGGCGGGCGCGGGCGATCAGGATCGCGGCGTCCCAGCCGAGGCGAAAGGCGGCGCCGTCATGGCGGATACGCAGTGTATAGGCCGAGCGCGCGGTGATGTGCACCCCTTCGCAGGCGAGCATGATGACGCCGGTGGCGGCGAGTATCTCCAGGAAGCGCCGCTGGCGCGCCGGGCTCCAGCCATCGACCCGCCGCTGCGGATCGGGCGTGGGCATGGTGTCCGGCAGGGGCGGCGTGATCGGCGGGAATGTGCAGGACATGGCAAGGCCCTTTCAGGGAAAGAGGACGCGTTGCCGGAAGGGTAGGCAGAAAGGCGGGGTGTAGGACAGCGGAATAGGAATTGGCCACCAGTGCGCCCATCCGGGCCTGCAAAGCGCGCCTTTCTGCGTTCCGGTGCTCAGGGATATTGCTGGCGCGCGTGAACGAGCGTCAATATCTCGATCGCCTCGATCCCGACGCGGTAGATGAGGATATAATTGGGATGAACCACGGCTTCGCGCGTGCCGGGCGTGCGGCCTGGGCGATGCGCATAGGGGTGGTTGGGCAGATTGTCGGCAGTGTGCCGGATGGCGGCATAGAGGCGCTCGGCCGCAGTTTTGTTGCGCGGGCCGATATAGTCGAGGATGGTGAGGAGGGCCGTTTCGGCCTCGTCATCCCAGACGACCGGCAGGGTCATTTATATTTGTCGAGAACGGCCTGCGCCTTGGCCATGACTGCGTCATGTGGGATGCGCTGTTTGGTTGATGCCAGTGCCCGTTCCACCTTGGCTCGGACCCATGCGTCATGGGCTTCCGCATCCTCGGTCGTCGCGAATTCGGACTCGATGGGGGTAAGCTTGGTCATGGATAAGAAGGTATCAGGGATGTGGCGTGGTGTCGATTGAGAGGGGTGAGTTTGGTTCAGATTGGAGGATGTTCGGTTGGGGTTTAGCGGTTAAGTAAAATGTCATGATAATCCCGTAACCCCATGAAATTTCCTTCATGCTACCCTCTTGAATGAACTCACGGCTCATCTTATATCTTGCACATCACTTCGGTGAGTCGTTTGTTAAGACTGTCAAGCGGTATCTGCGAGACCAGTGCAAAGAGTAAGTCCATTGTGATTTCTCCTAGCGCAAAGTCGCGCCGATTCTGTGACGGGCGGGCTTTCTGAATCAGAAAGTTCCATACCCCGATAGCAACAGTATAACATACTTCGTCGAACCTCTTCAGGTTAGAGCTTTCGAGTTCGCAGACAACGGTGTGGGGCGGGCCTTGGTTGATGAAGACAACTGGTGCCGCCCCCTCTCGCTCTGTTTCTCAAGATGTTTGGGATCCCAGCTTTGAAGATCTTAAGCATTATCCGCACTTCGATGCGCCGCTGAAGCTATCGGAAATACGAAGCATAGTGAACAGCCCTGTTAAGGTTGCTCATAATGCCTTTTTTCCACTAATACAGTATGAGAAGCGCTGGCAGCCATTCCGTGGTTCAAAAGCGAACCCAAAGCCAGACCCTAAAATTCGAAAGATTAGATATGCTGCGCGGCGTGATGCGTATATCTACGCAAAATATCGCCGGATACTATCGCCGCTCTATGAAGCGCGAATTTCCTCACTGGGAATATCGGATATTCCGATTGCTTATCGGAAGATAGTTGGAGCTGGTGGCAAGGGGAAATGTAACATTGATTTTGCAAAAGATGCCTTTGGTTTTATCGCCAGCATGCCGAATTCTTTTGTTATAACTCTTGATATCTCAAAGTTTTTTGAATCTCTTGATCACCAGATGATTAGGAAGATTTGGACTGATCTGTTGGAGGCGGATGCGCTGCCTGCCGACCATGAAGCGGTCTTGAATTCTCTAACAAACTATCGTTGGGTTGATCGAATTGAAGTTTACGAACGACTGGGCTATTTCGGCAAAAAATTGGCAAAAAATGGCACGTTGGTTCAAGGGTATTTGAAGCCATTCAAGGATATCCCGAAGCAACTTTGTAACCCCAAGGAATTTCGAGAAAAAATTGCAGGATCAAAACATTTTAGTTCGATAATACGCAAGAACCTTGATGATTTCGGCATACCCCAAGGAACTCCGATAAGCGATTTGGTCGCGAATATGAATCTGATGAACTTTGACGTTTATCTGAAAGAGATTGCCGATAGCCACAACGGCAGGGCATTTCGATATTCCGATGATATAATGCTCGTCGTGGCAGTTGAGGATCAGGCGGCGGCTGAGAACCTAGAAAAACAGGTCCGGCTAAAGATGCCATCGTTCGGTAATCAGCTTGTTATTAAAGAGTCTAAAAGCAGCATTCACGAATTCAATATAGATTCTGGAAGTGTTCTAAGGTGTAGGCATATTAAAGGGGCTGGGAAAAATGGATTGGAGTACCTTGGATTTAGATTCGATGGTTCCAAAGTTTTTCTAAGAGATTCGACAGTTTCTAATCTCAAAAGGAAATTAACATTCGCTGCAAGGATTAGGGCTGAAGGCCATAAGCGTCGATATTCAAATAGAACGCCAGTTCAGTTAATTGACAGCTTTAATTTTGATCATCTCTTCCAGACATTTATGCGTGTCGAGGAGTTCGATAAGGCAAAATCGGTGAAGAGCTGGACCTTTTGGACTTATGCACGCCGCGCTTCAGAAACATTTGGCGCGCCCGGCAAGCCGATTTTGAAACAATTAAAATTTCTCAAGTCCGATGGTAAGCGTTTAGTAGAAACTGTGCTCTCGTGATGCACTCGGTGGGCGCCGCTGGCGCGTGCTCGCCAGCGGGCACCGCAGTGTTGTCATTCTGCTGCTTTCACTGAGGCGTGGCTCAGCAACGGCGCCAGATAGCGTCCGGTAAAGCTGCGCGGCTCCTTCACCACCTGCTTCGGCGTGCCTTGTGCGACGACTTCGCCGCCCCCTTCGACTAGGTTCTCGGCTTCGCTCGAACTTCGGTCAGGACAGGCTTTACGCCGCCCTCCGGTTGATCGCGCCGAGACCGTCCCCCGGACGGTCTCGGCGCGATCAAATGTCGATGATCCTTTATTCAGCGGCCTCGGTCTTCGGCTGGCGTAAAAGGGGGGCGAGGTAGTGGCCGGTGAAACTGCGGGGTTCCTTCACGACCTGTTCCGGCGTGCCCGTAGCGACGATCTCACCCCCTTTCACTCCACCCTCGGGACCGAGATCGATAATATAATCCGCCGTCTTGATGACATCGAGATTATGTTCGATCACCACGACGCTGTTGCCCTGGTCTACTAGGGCGTGGAGGACTTCCAGCAGCTTGCGGACATCCTCGAAATGCAGGCCGGTGGTGGGTTCGTCGAGGATATAGAGGGTGTTGCCGGTGGCGCGGCGGGACAATTCCTTGGCGAGCTTGACGCGCTGGGCTTCGCCGCCCGACAGGGTGGTGGCCTGCTGGCCGACCTTGATATAGCCAAGGCCCACTTCGGCGAGCATCGCCATCTTGTCGCGGATCGGCGGCACGGCCTTGAAGAACTCCACCGCATCCTCGACCGTCATGTCGAGCACGTCGGCGATGCTCATCCCCTTGAACTTCACCTCCAGCGTCTCGCGGTTGTAGCGGGCGCCGTGGCAGACGTCGCAGGTGACATAGACGTCGGGGAGGAAGTGCATCTCGATCTTGAGCACGCCGTCGCCCTGACAGGCTTCGCAGCGGCCGCCCTTGACGTTGAAGGAGAAGCGGCCGGGCTTGTAGCCGCGCGCCTGCGCTTCGGGGAGGCCGGCGAACCAGTCGCGGATATTGGTGAAGGCGCCGGTATAGGTGGCCGGGTTGGAGCGCGGGGTGCGGCCGATCGGCGACTGGTCGATGTCGATCACCTTGTCGCAATGTTCCAGGCCCGTGATCTTGTCATGCGGGCCGGCGACGATGCGGGCGCCGTTGAGGGTGCGGGCGCTGGCGGCATAGAGGGTGTCGATGGTGAAGCTGGACTTGCCCGAGCCGCTGACGCCGGTGATGCAGGTGAAGGTGCCGAGCGGGATCGACGCGGTGACGCCGGTGAGGTTGTTGGCGCGGGCATTGTGGACGGTGAGCTTCTTGCCCGAGCCCTTGCGGCGCTTGGCGGGCACCTCAATGCGGCGGGTGCCGTTGAGATAGTCCGCGGTCAGGCTGTCCTTGTGCGCCAATAGCTGCGGCAGGGTGCCCTGGGCGACGATGGTGCCGCCATGGACGCCGGCGCCCGGCCCCATGTCGACAATATAGTCGGCGGCGCGGATCGCATCCTCGTCATGCTCGACGACGATGACGCTGTTGCCGAGGTCGCGCAGGCGCTTGAGGGTGACGAGCAGCCGGTCATTGTCGCGCTGGTGCAGGCCGATCGAGGGTTCGTCGAGGACGTAGAGGACGCCCGACAGGCCCGAGCCGATCTGGCTGGCGAGGCGGATGCGCTGGCTTTCGCCGCCCGACAATGTGCCTGATGTGCGGTCGAGGTTCAGATAGTCGAGGCCGACATTGTTGAGGAAGCCGAGGCGCTCGACAATTTCCTTGAGGATGGCGCGGGCGATCTGGTTCTGTTGCTCATTGAGCGCGTCGGGCATCGCGGTGAAGAAGGCGAGCGCGTCCACCACCGAGCGGCGGGTGGAGACGGAGATGTCCTCGCCGGCGATCTTGACCGCGAGTGCCTCGGGCTTGAGGCGCGCGCCGTGGCAGGTCTCGCAGGGCATGGCGGTCTGGTACTTGCTCAGTTCCTCGCGCATCCAGGCGCTTTCGGTCTGGAGCAGGCGGCGGTTGAGATTGCCGATCACGCCCTCGAACGGCTTCTTGACCTCATAGCTCTTCTTGCCGTCGACGAAGCGCAGGGTGACGGGCTTGCCGCCGGTGCCGTGGAGGATGATGAGCTTCACTTCGCCCGGCAGCTCGGCCCAGGCGGTGTCGAGGGAGAAGCCGAATTCCTTGGCGAGGGAGCCCAGGACCTGCATATAGTAAGGGCTGGGCGGGTTGGACTTGGCCCAGGGGACGACGGCGCCCTTCTTCAGGGAGAGGGCTTCGTTGGGGACGACCAGTTCGGGGTCGAACTCCTGCCGCTCGCCCAGGCCATCGCAGGCCGGGCAGGCGCCCATCGGCGCGTTGAAGGAGAAGAGGCGCGGCTCGATCTCGGGGATGGTGAAGCCGCTGACCGGGCAGGCGAATTTCTCGGAAAAGACGATGCGGTTGGCGGGGATGCCGGCATTCTTCATCTTGCCCGCGGACTGGGCCCTAACGGCTCGCCCAGGCGAGCCGGCTTCGGGGCTGCCTGCTTCCCCCGGAAGCAGGCTGTCCGCCCCTACGCCCTCGCGGCCGGGGACGACGCCCTCGGCCAGGTCGACGAAGGCGAGGCCGTCGGCGAGTTTGAGCGCCTGCTCGAAACTGTCGGCGAGGCGGGTGGCCATGTCGGCATTGACCGCCAGGCGATCGACCACGACCTCGATGTCATGCTTGTATTTCTTGTCGAGGGCGGGGGCATCCTCGATCAGGTAAAGCTCGCCGTCGATGCGGACGCGGGTGTAGCCCGCCTTCTGCCACTCGGCCAGTTCCTTCTTATACTCGCCCTTCCGCCCGCGCACGACCGGGGCGAGCAGGTAGAAACGGGTGCCTTCGGGCAGGAGGGCCACGCGGTCGACCATCTGGCTGACGGTCTGGGCGCTGATCGGCTCGCCAGTGGCGGGCGAATAGGGGATGCCGACGCGCGCCCAAAGCAAGCGCATATAGTCGTAGATTTCCGTGACCGTGGCGACCGTGGAGCGCGGGTTGCGGCTGGTGGTCTTCTGCTCGATCGAGATGGCGGGGGAGAGGCCCTCGATATGCTCGACATCGGGCTTCTGCATCATCTCCAGAAACTGGCGCGCATAGGCGGAGAGCGACTCCACATAGCGGCGCTGCCCCTCGGCATAGATGGTGTCGAAGGCGAGGGAGGATTTGCCCGAGCCCGACAGGCCGGTGATGACGATCAGGCTGTCGCGGGGCAGATCGACATCGACGCCCTTGAGGTTGTGCTCGCGCGCGCCGCGGACGCTGATGTGGGTCAGCATTCGGTAAACCTCTGCTTCGGAATGTGGGTCAGACTCATGGGGGCGTTGTTCCAGATTTGTTCCGTGGGGGCAAGGGGCGTTGCCCGGTCGGGAGGCAAGATAGGAAGGGGGAGCGGCCAGGGGAAGATGGCCGGGCGTGGACGATGGCGCGCTGCGCCGGCCGAAGGGCGTTTCTGGTTCGGCTGCGGGCGCGTCTCGGCCTGTCTCGGGGTTTCCATGGATGGCCGCGGCTATGGGATCGCACGTAGAAACGGGGCATGACCTATTGGCGGCTCCATTGGCATGCGGGCGTCCTGAGCGTGGCGGGCAGCGTCGCGGGCATGGCATTGGCGACGACCGGGGCCATGGCCCAGAGCGAGACGCCGGCGGGGCGGATCATCTTCCTGGGCTGGACCGAGGGCAAGGACCATTCGGTGTGGCTGTCCGGCGTCGATCCGGGCGAGTTTTTCGTCGTCTTTCCCGAGACCGGGGAGCGGGTGGACAGTTGGACCCAGCCCGATACCGGCCTGCACCTGACGGTATCGCCCATCGTGCGGGAAAATGGCGGCACCCATAATCTGTTCGCCCATATCCGCACCGAATATGCGGAATATGACAATTTCGTCGATTCCGCCGACCAGCATCCGGGCGGCATCAATTTCCCCGATTACTGGAACCGGCCCGACCCGGAACTGCCTGATCTGGTGACGCCGGAATTGCGGCCGAACCCGGATACGGTGACGCCGGGGCTGCGCCCCTTGCCGGATACGGTAACGCCGGGGTTGCGCCCCAATCCGGATTTGATCACGCCCGGATTGCGGCCCTTGCCCGAGACCGTGACGCCGGAGCTGCGTCCGAACCCCGATACGGTGACGCCAGGGCTGCGGCCTGACCCCGACACGGTGACCCCGGAACGGCAACCCGATCCCGAAATCGTCACGCCCGAACTGCGGCCAGTGCCCGTTCCCATTACGCCGGAGGCGCGACCAGACCCCGATACGGTGACGCCGGAAGTCCGCCCGGACCCTGATACACCGACACCCGAATTGCGACCTGACCCCGATACGGTGACGCCGGGCCTGCGTCCTGATCCGGATACAGTGACGCCGGGCTTGCGTCCTGATCCGGACACGGTGACGCCGGGCTTGCGGCCTGATCCGGATACGGTGACGCCGGGGCTGCGACCTGATCCGGATACGGTGACGCCGGGCTTGCGGCCCGATCCTGATACGGTGACACCGGGCTTGCGACCTGATCCGGATACGGTGACGCCGGGCTTGCGGCCTGATCCGGACACGGTGACGCCGGGACTGCGTCCTGACCCGGATACGGTGACGCCGGGACTGCGTCCTGATCCGGACACGGTGACACCGGGGCTGCGGCCTGATCCGGACACGGTGACGCCGGGACTGCGTCCTGATCCGGACACGGTGACGCCGGGACTGCGGCCCAATCCGGATACGGTGACGCCGGGACTGCGGCCCAATCCGGATACGGTGACGCCGGGCCTGCGGCCCGACCCGGACACGGTGACACCGGGCTTGCGGCCTGATCCCGATACGGTGACACCGGGGATTCGGCCTGATCCGGACACGGTGACGCCGGGCCTGCGGCCCGACCCGGACACGGTGACACCGGGTCTGCGGCCCGATCCCGATACGGTGACGCCGGGCTTGCGACCTGATCCGGACACGGTGACGCCGGGCTTGCGTCCTGATCCTGACACGGTGACACCGGGACTGCGGCCTGATCCTAATACGGTGACGCCGGGCCTGCGGCCTGACCCGGACACGGTCACGCCGGGCTTGCGGCCCGATCCGGATACGGTGACGCCGGGCCTGCGACCCGATCCGGACACGGTGACGCCGGGCTTGCGTCCTGATCCGGACACGGTGACGCCGGGCTTGCGTCCTGATCCGGACACGGTGACGCCGGGCTTGCGACCTGACCCGGATACGGTGACGCCGGGTTTGCGGCCCGATCCCGATACGGTGACGCCGGGCCTGCGGCCTGATCCGGACACGGTGACGCCGGGCCTGCGGCCTGATCCGGACACGGTGACGCCGGGTCTGCGACCTGATCCTGATACGGTGACGCCGGGCTTGCGTCCTGATCCGGATACGGTGACGCCGGGTCTGCGGCCTGATCCGGACACGGTGACGCCGGGGCTGCGTCCTGATCCCGACACGGTGACGCCAGGACTGCGGCCCGATCCGGACGTGGGCGGGCCGACCGTGCGGCCGATACAGCGGCCGCGCCCCGAGACGCTGCCGCCGATCGCGCCGACCGGTGTCGCGCCGGGCCGCGATGAGCGGCGCCCGATGCTGATGACCGCCGATGAGGTCTGCCGGGCCGGGCGTGAAGGCCGGCTGCGGGGCGATCCGCAACTGGTCGCGAAGGCCTGCCGGATTGCGGCCAATGCCCGCCGGCGCTGGACCGCCTGGGGAGAATGGAGCTATTCGACGCTGAAGGATGACCGTTCCGGCGCCCGGACCAGGGGCAGCGCGAACCAGTATAATATTGGCCTGGATCGCTGGATCGACAAGCGCACCGTTGCCGGCCTGGCCATCCAGTTCGGCAATTCGGATTATAAATCCTTCAATGGCGGCATGCGCCAGCAGGCCGATTCCATCACGGTGAAGCCATACATGGTGCATCGGATGGCAGATTCGGACGTGGTGCTGGATGCCAGCATCGGCTTCAACTTCGGCGAATATGAACAGCATGTGCTGATGCTGTCGGGCAAGCATGACAGCTTCACCCTGTCGGGCACGGTCGGGATGAGCGCGCAGCGCCCGATCGGCAGCTTCCTGCTGCGGCCCCGCCTGTCGTGGAGCTATGCCAGCATCTGGCACGATAATTATGTGCTGCAGGGGCAGGTGGGCAATATCGACCTGCGCGTGCTGCAGGGCGATGCGCGCTATGATTATGGCGCGGTGGCGACGTCGCTGGAGATCAGTCGGCCGTTCCGATCGGATGACATGGTCATCACCCCCTATGTCGAGGGTGGCGTCGATTTCGCCTATCTGCGCCCCAATGGCGGCCGTGTCCTGGGGCCGGACCTGCGCCTGATCGCGACCACGCCGGCGACCGGATCGGTCCGGTTCGGCACGCGCATCCAGTTGCGCGGCAATGTCGCGCTGATCGGATCGGGCGAATATTACGGGATCGGATCGGGCGGCCTGTCGAGCTGGCAGTGGCGGGGGAATCTGTCCTTCCGTTTCTAGCGCGGCGGGACGGGGTGAGCGGGTCGCAGGCGAGGGGGCGGACGAGCTGTCGCGTCGCTGATGGCGCGTATCGGCGCAAAAACACTGGTCAAGCCTGTTCGGGTGCGGCACAGGCGACGGGCATGACGTTGCCCGATCCTTCCACCTTCATTGCCGAGGGCGCTTCCGCCGCGGTCTATCGGCTGGACGGGGGGCGGGTGCTCAAACTATTCCATGAGGGCGTCGACGCCGGGATCATCGCCCGCGAACATGCGACGGCGCAGGCGATCCAGGCGACCGGCCTGCCGGTGCCGCGCGTGTTCGGGCGCGCGGAGGCTGGCGGGCGGCAGGGCATCATCTATAGCGAGATAGAGGGGCCGAACCTGCTCCATCATATCGTCCGCCATCCCCATCGGATCGGCTGGGCGATGGGCGCGATGGCGGCGTTGCAGCGGGCCATTCATGCGCATGACCTGCCCGAACTGCGCAGCCGCAAGGCGATATTGGCCGAGGATATCGAGATGGCGCCGATCGGCGATCGGCTGCGCGCGGCGGCGATCGACCGGCTGGACCAGTTGATCGAGGGCGACCTGCATCCCGCCAATCTGATCGTAAGTGGCGACGGGCTGGCGGTGATCGACTGGTCGAAGGCGGCGCGATCGGCCCCGGCGGCCGATGTGGTGCGCAGCGAGATGCTGATGCGTTTCGGGCCGGGGCAGTCGGCCGGGAGGCTGGAGGGCATGCTGCGCGACGCGACGACGGCCTATTATGTCGGGCGCTATCGCAAGCTGGCGGGGATGGAGCCGGAAGCGCTCAACGCCTGGCGGGCGCTGGTGGGGCTGGCCTGGTTGCGGCACCGTCTGCCGGGACGGGATGCCGCCTTTGCCGCCTATCTGGCCGATGCGTTGCGGCGCGCCGGATTGCCGCCGCTGGAAGGCTGATGTCGTTGGTGGATGGCGGTGGGCGGTTCGTCCGCGTCCGATGCCGCCCGGCGGATGCTGTGCCCCGGTTATCGAAGCGGCGTGCGCAGCGCTAGTCCTGTCGCTATTCTGACATGGAAACAGGCCAGAGAGCAGCGCGTTAAGCGACGGTTCACGGCCGATGGTGCCGTGTTGACGGTAACAGTTGAGACAAGATCTGGAGTGCCCGACAGCATCCGGATACGCCCCCGGCATTCCCTTGCGCCGGGGGCGTTTTCATGTCCGCTTTCCTTCAATCTCCGTAATTTCCCCTAGGGAATTGGCTGTCGTTTCGCGGACGAATGCCATTCGTCCGGTCGTTCGTCCTCGCAAATCCGCGCTTGGTCGATGGATCGGTCGTTGGCCGATGACGAGGGTTGCCGGTCGAAGCGGACGAGCGGCGAGACGGCCGGGCGCGTACACAGGATGGGCGAACGGGATATGGCGCAACGCCCCTACAAGACCCCCGCCGAACCGTTCGCATCCGGCGCGTCGACGCCCCCTGACGACGCAGGCCGGATGCCATGACAGTTTTGAGGAGACACGCCATGTTCGCCACCGCCAAGATCATCACTGCCCTGAGTGCCGCCGCCGCCCTGCTGGCAGGTTCCGGCATCGCTTCGGCCGAGGAGTTCACGTCCAACGGCCGCACCACCGAGGTCCGCTTCGGCGACCTGGACCTCACGCGCCACGCCGACCAGCAGGAACTGCGCACCCGCATCTCCCGTGCGGCCAGTCGGGTCTGCTTTAGCACCGACATCAACACCATGAGCGCGTGCCGCGCGGCGGCGATCGCCCAGGTCGAGGCGCCGATCGCGACCGCCATCGCCCGCGCCCAGACCAACGAACGCTATGCCGATGCCAAGGATGCCCGGCCGGTGGTCGGCAACTGACGCCCATCATCCCGCCAAGGGAGGGAGAGGGCCTGGCGCGAGCCGGGCCCTTTTCGCGTTGGGATAACCGGCGCGTCCGCCCCGGCCATTCTCGGTATTTCCCCCGATAGCGGACCTCCGGATTTGCGACGATCAGAAGGGACAGGTTCAAGGGGATAATGGTCATGCGCGCGCGTCTTCCCGGCACTTCGCCCGTCATCATGGCAATGCTGATGGCCGGGGGGCTATGCGCGCCCGATGCCTGGGCGCAGAGCACGGAATCGCTCTACGAACCGATCGGCCACCATAGCGGCGGCGACGTGCATGCGGTGGACGAGACGCCGAGCTATGTCGTCCCCGATTTCGCGCCGGCCAAGCCCGCCGACCCGAACAAGGAACTGCCCTTCTTCAAGATCCGGCTGGGCCTGTCGCTGATCGGCGACTGGACCGATTTCAGCCAGGACGCGGTCAATGAAAGCCAGATCGGCCGGCAGGAGAATGAGTTTCAGGTGCGATCGGCGCGGCTCAGCCTGATCGGATCGGTCGGCGGCGATTATCGGGTGAGCTATCAGGTCAGCGGCGAATATAAGGGGTTCGACACCAACCCCGAGCAGAAATGGAAGCTGACCGACGCGTCGCTGACCTTTCCGCTGGGCAGCCGCACCAAGATGACGCTGGGCAAGACCAAGGAGACATTCTCCTACGAAATGGTAGGGGATTCGGCGAACCTGCCGCATAGCGAGCGCGTGCTGACGCCCTTTTTCACGTCGCGCAATTTCGGCGTCCGCTTCGTCCAGGTGCTGGGCGCGAACAAGGCGGCGACCTTTTCGGCGGGGGCCTACAAGGATAGCTGGGATTTCGGCAGCTCGACCGATCGTGGCTGGGACTATTCGGCGCGCATGACCGGGCTGATCTGGGACGTGCCGGACCGCAACGAGTTCCTGCATGTCGGTGTCGCCTATCGCCATGCGGCAGCGGACGGCACGATCCGCTATAGCGGCCGGGCGGAAACCAATGTCGGCGATGTCGCGATCGACACCGGGAAATTCGCGGCGCAGAGCAGCGACGGCTTTGCCGGCGAGGCGCTGCTGAATGTCGGGCCGGTGTCGTTCCTGGGCGAATATATATTGAACCGGACCAATTCGCGCGAATTTCGCGATCCGGTCTTCCATGGCTGGTATGTCACCGGCAGCTGGATATTGACCGGCGAAACCCGGCCCTATGACCGCAATGTCGGCTATGCCCGGCGCGTCATTCCCAAGGGCCGCTGGGGCGCGCCGGAACTGGTGGCGCGCTATTCGGAAATGGACCTGGACGATAGTGGCATCGAGGGCGGCCGCTTCAAGAAGACGATGCTGGGGCTCAACTGGTGGGCGACGACGCGCTGGAAATTCGGCGCGACGTGGGGCCATACTTGGCTCGATCGGTTTGGCGAGCGCGGCGAGAGCGACACGGTGCTGACCCGCATCCAGTGGATCTACTGAGCGGGTAGCGGGCGCCTGTTTTGGAAAATGCGCGGAAGAGCGCATTTTCAGTTCGGCACCGGCCCGCCCCCCCACCCGACCGCCCAGGCATTCTACCCTGATGGGTGGTCGGGTGGAGGTGCGGACCCGTCAGGACATTCCTAAAAGAACACTCAGCGCCTGATTAGCGTCCCGTCATCGCCCGTGCATTGGCGAGATAGGTGCGGCCGATGCGGATCTCGTTGCCGTCGGCCAGCGCCGCGAACCAGACGCCGCTGCCATCATGGCGCAGTCGCGCAATATGCGGGCGGCGGACGATGTGCGAGCGGTGCAGGCGGACGAACGCCTGCGGATCGAGCCGTTCCTCCAGCGAACTGATGGTCTGGTGCAGCAAATAGCTATGGGCGCCGACATGGAGGCGCATATAATCGCGCTCCGCCTCGATCCGGTCGATCTGGTCGGCGGCGATGCGGACCAGTTCGGAACGGTGCGGCACCCAGAATTCCTCGGCCCATTCGGGCGCGGGTTCGGCCGGGGCGGGCGGGGCGCCATCCTCCCCCTCGCGGCTGCGCAGCGCCTGTTCGACGCGGTCGACCGCGCGGGTCAGGCGATCATGGGCGACGGGTTTCAGCAGATAATCGACCGCGGCGAGATCGAACGCCTCGACCGCGAAGCTTTCGAAGGCGGTGACGAAGATGATCGCCGGGCGGATGCCCATCTGGCTGATCGCGCGGGCGACGCCGATGCCGTCGAGCAGCGGCATGGCGATGTCGAGCAACAGCAGGTCGGGCTTGAGCCCTTCGACCAGGCGCAGCGCCGCCTCGCCATCATTGGCGGTGCCGACCAGCGCGATGCGCGGTTCGCGCGCGCACAGCATCTGCAATCGCTCGACCGCAAGCGGCTCATCATCGACGATCATGGTGCGGATGGACATGGGCGTCAGCACCCCCGGCGGTTGAGCGGAAGGAAGAGATTGACGGCAAAGCCGCCATCGGCCTGCGGACCATAGTCGATCCGGCCCTGATCGCCAAAGCGGGCGGACAGGCGGTCGCGCACATTGGCGAGGCCGATGCCGCTGCCGCCATCGCCCGGGCTGGGCGGCTTGTCGCCATTGTCGGCGACGATGAGGTGCAGCAGGCCATGCTCCTCGCGCGCGCGGATGGTGATGGCGACCGGGCTGGAGGTGCGCGAGACGCCATATTTTATCGCATTTTCGACCAGAGGCTGGAGGATGAGGCCCGGCACGCAGGCGGTCAGCAGGTCGGCGGGAATGTCGATCCGGGTGGCCAGACGGTCGGGGAAGCGCACCGCCTCGATATCCAGATAGAGTTTCTGGAGATGGACTTCCTCCTCCAGCGGCACGTCATCGAGCGGATCGCCGGTGAGGCTGGTGCGGTAGAAATTGGAGAGCGACATGATCATCTGTTCGGCCTCGTCGCGCCGGTCCTTCATCACCAGGGAGGAGAGCGAGTTCAGCGTGTTGAACAGGAAATGCGGGTTCACCTGATAGCGCAGCGAGCGCAGTTCGGCCTGCTGCGCGGCGCGTTCGAGGCGCGCGGCACGGCGTTCGGTGCGATGCGCCTCGCTGGCATAGGAGAGGCCGAGATAGAGGCCGGCCCAGGCGGACAGGAAGAAATAGCGGCTGACGGCGTCATCGACGATATAGATCAGCGCATGGGACTGGGCCTCATATTTCTGCTGGTCCATGTCGGGAAACATACCCATCGGGTCATAGATGTTGAACACATAATAGTTGGCAACCGCCATCGCGAGCGCGAAGGGCGCGGCGAGCGAGAAGGCGGCGACGATGCGGACCGCCAGCGGCTTGGCATCGAACCGGCGTATCGCCAGATAGAGAATCCACGTCACGATGATGCCGATCAACGTCACCACGGCGCGGCGGGCCGCCATTTCGCCCTGATAGTCGAAGCCCACCACCAGCGCCCGCACGCTGATGAGGATCGCGTAGAAGAACCAGAAGCCGATGATGGAATAGAGGGCGGCGGTCGGCGAAACGCCGCGTGGCCCCTCTTCGGTGGGAAGTGTCATGGAGGATATCTACGCCAGCTTGGCGACGCTGTCGCCCCCTGCGCGCGATGCTGGTCGAAGCGGCTTGGCGGTTGGTCGAAGCGGTGGCGTGGGGAACCGATGCTGGCTCCTGTCGGTTGATCCGGCAGGAGAAAAGGAGACGCGCAGATGAGCGATACCAGGCGCGAGAGCGAGAAGAAGCTGGACGAGGCGCTGGAGGACAGCATGGACGCGTCGGACCCGCCCGCGACCAGCCGGCCAGACGATGACGGCGAACCGGTGCCGTCATCGGGATTTCCAGAAAAGCCCGAGCGCTGACCGATAGCGGACCGCGAAAATCCATGTTATTCCAGTCGGGCAAGCGCGGCCCCGACCGCCATCAGGCGTCAGGCCGGCTTCCCGCGCGAGAGGAGCAGACGACGATGCCGACTTCCACCACCCCCGCGATCGAACGCATTGCCCGCGTGCTGGCCGGGCGCCAGCTCAGCCTGAATGGCGGCGGCAAGGACCCCCATGCGGCGGGCGCGGTGGATGCGGCCTGGCCCGACCATGTCGACGATGCCTATGCGATCCTGCACACGCTGCGCGAACCCGATGCCGACATGGCGCGCGCCGGCGACGTGGCGGTGTGGCGCAGCATGATCGGCGCGGTGCTGGAGCGGCGCCCGGCCTGAGCAGGGGCGTCCCCGGAGCGAAATATTAACCCGGTCGTGGCAGGGAGCGCGCAGGAGACTGCGCCATGTACCACATCGAATTTCGCCATGATCTGAACCTGCTGGACATCAAATGGTCCAAGCTGTTCACGGCGGAGGAAGTCGCGGCCTATGCCCGCGAGTGCAAGGCCCGCTTCCTGGCCGAGGGGTTCAAGCCGGGCTATCTGCTGCGCATGGACATGAGCGCCAGCAGCGCCCAGCCGCAGGAGGCGGTCGCGTCCTTCCGCGCGAATCTGGGCGATTTTCCCAAGGCCCGGCGGATCGCCATCATCACCGGCAGCGCGATCACGCGGTTGCAGGTGAAGCGGGAAATGACGCAGCCCTATCTGCGGATATTCGATGATGCGACGGCGGGGCTGGCCTGGTTGCTGGAAGCCGAAGCGGTTGAAGCGGAGGCATAATCCTCCGTCCGTCGCATTTCACAAAAATATCATGTTGCACTGCAAAACGAAATCTGGTCCCTTGTGACAATCGGTGGGACAGGTGCCCGTTAAGCCTTTGCTAACCATGTGAGGCGCATGTTCTGCTGATCGACTTCAAGTCGGAGGGCATGAGCAATGGGCACGAGTGCAAGACCGGCGGACGGGGCCATTACCCTGGCGGAATTGCGGGAATTCGCCAGTTTCCCGTCGGCCACGCAAAGATATATTCGCAGATCGCTGGACATCGGGCTGCATCGCCGCGACGCGATGAAGCTATGGTCGCGCGACATGGTCGAGGAAGCCAGCATCCGTGCCCAGGCGCGCATCTATGGCCGGCTGGACGAGATCAAGGCGCATGTCCCCGACGATAGCGGGCTGGACCAGGTGGAGCCGTTCATGGCGCCGCTGGTGACGGTGTCCGCCTTCGACCTGGGGCAGGACCGGCTGGCGAGCTTCTCGGCCTATCGCTTCCTCTATGAGCGGCTGCTGGGGGCGGGGGCACGGCCCTGGCTGCCGGGCGCCTTTTGCGCGGCGGCGAGCCTGCCGCATCTTCATCCCGAAAAGCGCCGGCTGCTGTTGCAGTCGATCAGCGAGGCGGCGGCCACCGCGGTCGGCTGGTCCAACCGCGAGCCGACCTTCTACCCCGAATGGGTCGAGAAGGTGGACCTGTCCAAGGCCAACTGAGCTGGCCTGATCCTGCCGGCGCCCCTGGGGAGGGCGCGGGCGGGATGGCCGCTTGGCTGCTGGTCTGGCGGCGGCATTCGGCCTGTCCTTCCTCCGCCTTCTTCACGGCGCCGCGCGCATGAACCGCGCGGCGGGCGACCGTCCTCCACCATCTCTTGCTCTCGAAGAACAGGAAAATCACAGCCTTCACCGGGTGGGATTTGGGTGGGAAGCTGGCCACCTGTTTCACAGCGTCATCCCCGCGCAGGCGGGGATCCATCTCACCAGCTTCGGACCAGATGCGAGGTCAGGAGATGGATTCCCGCCTACGCGGGAATGACAAAATGGGGTGGGAACAAGACATTCCTCCCCGTCACGGGGAGGGGGACGGCTCGCGTAGCAAGTGGTGGAGGGGCACAGACCTGATAGCGCAGCGCTAAGAGGCACCTGCCCCTCCGTCAGCGCTTCGCGCTGCCACCTCCCCGTGCCGGGGAGGAATGTCCGCTTCTGGTCGAAGCCGTGGAGTAAGTGGAGGGTGCTCCTTCTGGGCGCCAGCCATCAAGGCTTCATGGCGGGGGGCTGTGGGCGTCCCGCTGCAAAAGGCCAGAGGCGGGGGCTGGAGATCACGAAGGTCAGGCTGATCGACATTCGGTTGCGGGCCGGTACTGGATGCGGCTCGGCAGATTTCCGGTCCTGGCGGCCAGGCGGATCGTGCGGGCAAAGAAAAAGGGGCTGCGCGGCGGCAGCCCCTCCATGATCCCGATCGGGCCGGTCCTCAGCGGATAGGCGAGTCCGGCGACAGGCGCATGTCGAGATAATTGTCGACCGACTTCATCAGCTGGTCCAGCTCATGCTCGAAGAAGTGGTTGGCCCCCTTGATCTCGTCATGATGGATGGTGATGCCCTTCTGGGTGCGCAGCTTGTCGACCAGCTTCTGCACCGCGCTGGCGGTCACCACTTCGTCCGCCGTGCCCTGGACGATGATGCCCGACGAGGGGCAGGGCGCCAGGAACGAGAAATCATACATGTTGGCCGGCGGCGCGACCGAGATGAAGCCGCGGATTTCCGGGCGGCGCATCAGCAGCTGCATGCCGATCCAGGCGCCGAAGGAGAAGCCGGCGATCCAGGTGGTCTGCGCTTCGGGGTGGAAGCTCTGCACCCAGTCGAGCGCCGCTGCGGCATCGCTGAGTTCACCGATGCCATTGTCGAACGTGCCCTGGCTGCGGCCGACGCCGCGGAAGTTGAAGCGCAACACGGCAAAGCCGCGCTTCACGAAGGTCTTGTAGAGCGCCTGGGTGATGCGGTCGTTCATCGTGCCGCCGCCCTGCGGATGCGGGTGCAGGATCATGGCGACCGGCGCGCGCGGGCGGGGCGGGGGGCTGAAGCGGCCTTCGAGGCGACCTTCGGGTCCGGGGAAAATGACGTCGGGCATGGCACCTGTTATGGTCTGGGCTGCCACGGGGCAGCGGGGAAAGGGTCCGTGCGCGCGCCGGGGCTTGGCCATATGGCCTTCACGCTGGCGCAGCGCGGCAATCCGCCTATATAGATGCCGCCGCCATTTCCGCAATCAATGAGTAGTTCCGCTTGGCCGCCGACCGCCTTTATCTCGATCATGCCGCGACCACCCCGATGCTGCCGCAGGCGCAGGCCGCGATGGTCGCCGCGATGGCCGGCTGGGCCAACCCGTCCAGCCCGCACAGCGACGGGCGCGCGGCGCGGGCCATGCTGGAGGATGCGCGGCGGCGGATCGCAGCGGCGCTGGGATGGGATGGCCATGTCCTCTTCACCTCCGGCGCGAGCGAGGCGATCGCCATCGCGCTGACCCGCGCCAAGGCGGCGCGAATCGTGACCTCGCCGGTCGAGCATGATGCGGTGCTGCGCGTGACCAAGGATGCTGAGCGGCTGGCGGTGGATGGCGATGGCCGGGTGCTGTTGCCGGAGCTGGCGCCGGGCAGTCTGGTCGCGATCCAGCATGTGAACAACGAAACGGGCGTGATCCAGCCACTGGCGGATTTCCGGCGCGCGGGGCTGTTGCTGTTTGCCGATTGCGCCCAGAGCGCGGGCAAGCTGGCCCTGCCCGACGCCGACATGATCGCGATCAGCGCGCACAAGTTCGGCGGGCCGCCGGGGATCGGCGCGCTGCTGATCCGCGACCTGGCGCTGGTCGAGCCGAGCGGCGGGCAGGAACAGGGCTATCGCGCCGGCACCGAAAATCTGCCGGCGATCATGGCGATGGCAGCGGCGCTGGAGGCACGGGGCGACTGGATGCCGGTGGCGGCCGCGCTGCGGGCAAGGCTGGACGCCGGGATCGAGGCGGCGGGCGGGCAGATCGTCGCGCGTGACGCGCCGCGCCTGCCGGCGATCGCCAGCTATCGCATGCCCGGCCTGTCGGCGCGGGCGCAGCTGATCCAGTTCGACCTGGCCGGCATGTCCGTGTCGGCGGGCAGCGCCTGTTCATCCGGATCGCTCAAGACCAGCCATGTGCTGGGCGCGATGGGCTGGGACGCGGCGGCGGCGGGCGAAGTGGTGCGGGTGAGTTTCGGCCCGCAGACCAGCGCGGGCGGTGTCGATCGCTTCCTGGCCACATGGACCGCCATGGCGGAGCGGGCGGGCCGGTGATCTATCTCGACTATCAGGCGACGACGCCGCTGGCGCCCGAAGCCTTCGAGGCGATGGTGCCGCTGCTGCGTGACCAGTTCGCCAATCCGCACAGCGCGCATCGCGCCGGCCGCATAGTCGCGGCGCAGGTGGAACTGGCGCGCGATGCGATCGGCCAGTTGCTGCCGCCGGGCGGCAGGCTGCTCTTTACCTCCGGCGCGACCGAGGCGCTGAACATCGCGATCCAGGGCGCGCCGGCGGGCGACATCGTCACCATCGCGACCGAACATGCCGCCGTGCTGGATACGGTGGCGGCGATGCGGCGGACGGGCCGGGCGGTGACGGTCTTGCCGGTGGATGGCGACGGGCTGGTCGATCTGGCGGCGGCGGCGCGGGCGATCGTGCCCGGGGTGGCGCTGGTCGTCGCGATGCTGGTCAATAACGAGATTGGCGTGATCCAGCCCGTCGGCGCGTTGGCGGAACTGGCCCATGGCGCGGGCGCGCTGTTCCTGTGCGACGCGGTGCAGGGCTATGGCCGGGTGCCGATCCCCGACCCGTGCGATATGGTGGCGATCAGCGCGCACAAGATTCACGGGCCCAAGGGGGTCGGCGCGCTGTGGCTGCGCGACGGCGTGAAGATCGACCCGCTGATCCATGGCGGCGGGCAGGAAGGCGGGTTGCGGTCGGGCACCTTGTCGCCTGCCTTGTGCGCCGGCTTTGGCGTGGCGGCGCGCCTGATCCGGGAGCAGGCGGAGGCCGATCAAGCGCATGTGGCGGCGCTGTCTGCGCAGGCGCGCGCACTGTTCGCCGACTGGACGCTGAACGGCAGCGCCGACGCGCGTTATCCCGGCAATCTCAACATTCGTCGCGCCGGGATCGACGGCGCGCGATTGTTGTCCGATTGCCGCAATGTGTCTTTTTCGCTCGGCAGCGCTTGCGCGAGCGGGTCCGGGCGGCCTAGCCATGTGCTGCGCGCCTTGGGTCTTTCAGACAGTCAGGCGCGCGGATCGGTGCGGATCGGCTTTGGCCGATACACGACATCGGCCGAACTGGAGGAGGCTGCGAAGGTGATTAACGGGGCGGCGACCGCACAAGCGGCGCCGTGAGCAGGGAGCATCGCATAGCATGACCATGGTCACCTTCATCAGCGCCGACGGCGAAAATCGACTGGAGGTCGATGCGCCTGCCGGGTCGGTCCTGCTGGAGGTTGCACAGGCGGCGGGTCAGCCGCTGGAAGGAACATGCGAAGGACAGATGGCCTGTTCGACCTGTCATGTCATCGTCGATGCCGCCGATTTCGACCGGCTGCCGCGCGCGAGCGAGGATGAGGAGGATATGCTGGACCTGGCCGCTGCGGCGACCCGCACCAGCCGCCTGGCCTGCCAGATCATCTTGTCCGAACAGCTGGACGCGCTGACCGTCCGTATCCCCGGTGAATTCTACAATATGCAAGGTATGTGAGCCATGGCGCTGCGCAAATCCCTCTCGCTCGCGGCGCTGACCGCCTGTCTGGTCGTGGCCCTGCCGCTGTCGGCTGCGCCCAAGAAGAAGGCACCGGCCAAGAAGGTGGAGGAGGCGCCGACCCTGCCGACATTGTTGCCGCCTGCGCCGCGCTATCTGGTGCCGCAATCCGCGCTGACCTCCGTCCGCAATCCCAAGGAGATCGAGGAGGAGACCGGCGGGCGCATGGGCATCGCGCTGGTCGATCGCGAGGGCGCGCTGATCCTGGGTTTCAACCGTGATGATCGCTTTGCCATGTGCTCGACCTTCAAGGCGCCGCTCGCGGCCGCCGTGCTGATCGGCGCGCAGGGCGGCAAGTTCGGGCTGGAGGGGGAGATTCCCTTCACCAAGGACGATATTCTCGATTACGCGCCGGTGGTGAAGAAGAACAAGAAGCGCGGCCGCATGTCGATGGCCGAACTGGCCGCGGCGGCCGTGGAGGTCAGCGACAATAGTGCCGCCAACCTGTTGCTGCCGATGCTGGGCGGGCCGGAGGGGCTGACCTCCTTCATCCGCGCCCATGGCGACAAGATCACGCGGCTCGACCGTATCGAACCCGAGTTGAACGAGAATGTCGCTGGCGATCCGCGCGACACGACCAGTCCGGCGGCGATGGCCGGGCTGATGGGGCGACTGTTGTTTCGCGACATGTCAGCGGCCGATGCCGACAGGCTGCGCGGCTGGCTCAATGCCAGCACCACCGGCGACAAAAGGATCAAGGCGGGCCTGCCCGAAGGCTGGACCTCGGGCAGCAAGACCGGCAGCTGCGGCACCGCCTATAATGACGTCGCGCTGGTGAAGTCGCCCGCGGGCGAGGAATATATATTGGCCATCTATCTCGACCGGCCGACCGTGGACGACAAGAAGGCCGAGGCGGCGATCGCCGAGGCCGCCCATTCGGCGCTGGAATTCGTCAGCAAGGCGCAGAAGAGCGGCTGAACTAGGCTTATGGCATGGCAAGGGCATGGAAGCCCTTGCCTTCCTGTCATGAGTTCGCCATATGCCCGGCCGGGAGTCGGGCGGACGTAGTCGTCGCCAACCTGGTCAGGTCCTGACGGAAGCAGCCACAACGATTTTTCTGCGGGTCGTTCCGGCTCCCACCTTTAGCACTCAGGGACATATGCTCTATTCTGAGGCATTCCAGAAATTAGGCTATCGTTTAGTGCGTCCACGGCTCGATTGGACGGCATCGAAGGACGATGGAATTTGTGTCTCTTTGTGGAAAAAAGAGATCGATTGGGAAGCGCGGCCGCTTTCTATGTCATCCCAAGTACGCAGCGGACCGCTAGAGGATTGGGTCGGACGACATGGCAACAAGTTGCGTAAAAAGCATCTGGCCGTCGCGCTGAAGGAATATGGCGGCTGGGTCGATGCCGTGATCGTGGAAGGTGAACCGGGGGCGGGCGTTGATCGCGCAGAACCTTGGAGGCCTGAAGCGCGGCAAGGATTAAAGTGGCGTGTCGTGGCGTTCGATGTTGAGACTGGGCACTTCACAGTAGAAGCTCATCAGATGCGTGACGTCGGCGTAGCTAATCTCTAGGTTGGTTTGATGTCCGATTCCCCTCAGCCCTATCGCGTGCTTGCGCGCAAATATCGTCCGCGCAACTTTCGCGAGCTGATCGGGCAGGACGCCATGGTCCAGACGCTGGGCAATGCGATCCGGCGCGGCCGCCTCGCCCATGCCTTTCTGATGACCGGCGTGCGCGGGGTCGGCAAGACGTCGACCGCGCGGCTGATCGCCAAGGCGCTGAACTGCATCGGCCCGGATGGGCAGGGCGGGCCGACGATCGACCCGTGCGGCGTGTGCGAACCCTGCATGGCGATCGCCGAGGGCCGGCATATCGACGTGGTCGAGATGGACGCCGCCAGCCATACCGGCGTCGACGATGTGCGCGAGATCATCGAGGCGGTGCGCTATGCCGCCGTGTCGGCGCGCTACAAGATCTACATCATCGACGAAGTCCATATGCTCTCGAAGAACGCGTTCAACGCGCTTCTGAAGACCTTGGAGGAGCCGCCGGCCCATGTGAAATTCCTGTTCGCCACGACCGAGGTGAACAAGGTGCCGGTGACGGTGCTGTCGCGCTGCCAGCGGTTCGACCTGCGCCGCATCCCGGCCGAGATGCTGGCCGGCCATTTCGCCCATGTGGTCGAGGCCGAACAGGTCGCGGCCGAGCCCGATGCGCTGTCGCTGATCGCGCAGGCGGCCGAGGGCTCCGCGCGTGACGGCCTGTCGATCCTGGACCAGGCGATCGCCCATGCCGAAATGGGCGAGGGCGAGCCGATGGTCACGGCCGCGCAGGTGCGCGAGATGCTGGGCCTGTCGGATCGCGGCTCGACGCGCCGGCTGCTCGGCCTGCTGCTGGAGGGCGATACCGCCACGCTGCTGGGCGGGGTGCGCGACCAATATGCGCTGGGGGTCGAGCCGCTGTCGCTGATGCGCGGCCTGCTGGAGCTGGTGCATGCCGTCACGCTGGTGAAGGCCGGGCGCGATATTGCAACGCCGGGCCAGTCCGACGAGGAGCGCGGCGCGCTGGCCGACTGGGCGTCGCAGATCGGCTTTGGCCCGCTGCATCGGCTGTGGCAGCTGATGCTCAAGGGTCATGACGAGGTGGCGACCGCCGCCTTGCCGATCGAGGCGTGCGAGATGGCGCTGCTGCGCGTGATGCATGCCGCGACCATGCCCGATCCCAGCGACCTTGCCCGGATGTTGCAGGGCGGGGTGCCGATGGCCGCGCCGGCGCTGCCGGGCCAGGCGCCCGCCGCCGCCGCGCCCGCGCAGGAACCCGCGTCCAGCCTGCCTGCCACATTCGAGGATCTGATCGAGGCCTTCTGGCAGAAGAGCAAGGGGCATCTGGCGCAGGAAATGCATGATTGCGTGGGGATCATCCGCTATGATCCGCCAATGCTGGAATATCGCGGCACGGCCAGCCTGTCGCCCGACTTCGCCACCCGGATCATCCCGGCGCTGCGCGAGGTGACCGGTGTCGCCTGGACGGTGACGCAGGGCGAGGGGGAGGCCAAGCCGACCCTGCTGGCCAATGAACAGCGCCAGCTGGCCGACAGCCGCGCCGCAATTTTGGAAACCCCGGTGGTCAAGGCGGCAATGGACGCCTTCCCCGATGCCGAGCTGGTCCATTCGGACGAGCCGGAACAATGGAGTGCCGAAGCATGAAGGATCTGAACGAAATATTGGGGATGGCCAGCCGCGTGCAGGAAGAGCTGCAGCGCGCGCAGGACAATCTGGACAAGCTGGAAGTCGAAGGCGCGGCCGGTGGCGGCCTGGTCAAGGTGAAGGCGTCGGCCAAGGGCCGCATCCTGGGCGTGTCGATCGACGACAGCCTGCTGGCGCCGTCGGAAAAGCAGATGCTGGAAGACCTTATCACCGCCGCGTTCAACGATGCGCGCAAGAAGGCGGACGAGGTCAGCAACACCGAAATGGGCAAGATGACCGCCGGCCTGCCGCTGCCGCCGGGCTTCAAGCTGCCCTTCTGAGCCGGCGCGCACTGCCGTTCCGGGGCTGCCGCTGGCGGATAAGCCCTTGTTCATCGTTGCAGCAATATGGTGATCGCTGATTGATTGACGCGACGGGCATCCCCATAAAGGCGATGAACCGCATGACGGGCCGCAAGTCCGGCCCTGGAGAGTGAATGACTACGCAATATCCCCTTCTGCCGCTGCGCGACATCGTCGTCTTCCCGCAGATGATCGTCCCGCTCTTCGTCGGTCGCGACAAGAGCGTCGCCGCGCTGGAAGCGGCGATGGAGGGCAATAAGGAAATTTTCCTGGTGTCCCAGCTGGACCCGGCCGAGGATGATCCGGGCAAGGACGCGCTGTATGACACCGGCGTGGTGTCGGTGGTGCTGCAGCTGCTCAAGCTGCCCGACGGCACGGTGCGCGTGCTGGTCGAAGGCAAGCATCGCGCCCAGCTGGCCGATCTGGCGCCGGCCGAGGCGGGCTATCTGGTCGCCGAGGTCGCGCCGGTCGAGGAGATCGTCGCCGAAGGTCCGGAAGCCGCTGCGCTGATGCGCTCGGTGGCCGAGCAGTTCGAGAATTACGCCAAGCTCAACAAGAAGCTGCCGGCCGAAACGCCGGTGCAGCTGCGCGAGATCGACGATGCCGGTCGCCTGGCCGATTCCGTTGCCGCCAACATCAACGTCAAGGTCGCCGACAAGCAGTCGCTGCTGGTCGAGCCCGATCCGGTCAAGCGGCTGGAGATGGTCTTTGCCTTCATGGAAGGCGAGCTGGGCGTGCTGCAGGTCGAGAAGAAGATCCGTGGCCGCGTGAAGCGCCAGATGGAAAAGACCCAGCGCGAATATTATCTGAACGAGCAGCTGAAAGCGATCCAGCGCGAGCTGGGCAATGGCGAGGGCGAGGAAGGCGATGAACTCGCCGAACTGGCCGACAAGATCGCCAAGGCGAAGCTGAGCAAGGAAGCCCGCGCCAAGGCGACGGCCGAGCTGAAGAAGCTCAAGGGCATGCAGCCCATGTCGGCCGAAGCGACGGTGGTGCGCAACTATCTCGACGTGCTGCTGGGCCTGCCCTGGGGCAAGAAGGGGCGGGTCAAGACCGACCTCAAGAAGGCGCAGGCGATCCTGGACGAGGATCATTTCGCGCTGGAGAAGGTCAAGGACCGGATCATCGAATATCTGGCGGTGCAGGCGCGCACCAACAAGCTGAAGGGGCCGATCCTGTGCCTCGTCGGCCCGCCGGGCGTCGGCAAGACCTCGCTGGGCCGTTCGATCGCCAAGGCGACCGGCCGCGAATTCGTGCGCCAGTCGCTGGGCGGCGTGCGCGACGAAGCCGAGATCCGGGGCCATCGCCGTACCTATATCGGATCGCTGCCGGGCAAGGTCGTGTCGAACCTGAAGAAGGCGGGCACCATGAACCCGCTGTTCCTGCTCGACGAGATCGACAAGCTGGGCCAGGATTTCCGCGGCGATCCGGCATCGGCGCTGCTGGAAGTGCTGGACCCCGAACAGAACAGCAAGTTCCAGGACCATTATCTGGAGATCGACGTCGACCTGTCCGACGTGATGTTCGTGACGACGGCCAACTCGCTGAACCTGCCGCAGCCGCTGCTCGACCGCATGGAGATCATCCGGCTCGAAGGCTATACCGAGGACGAGAAGGTCGAGATCGCCCAGCGCCATCTGGTGCCCAAGCAGATCGACGCCCACGGCCTGAAGAATGGCGAGTTCGAGGTTACCGAGGCCGCGGTGCGCGACCTGATCCGTTACTACACCCGTGAAGCCGGCGTCCGCACGCTGGAGCGGGAAGTGGCGCGTCTGGCCCGCAAGGCGCTGCGCAAGATCCTGGAAGGCGCGTTCGACAAGGTCGAGATCACGCCCGAAAACCTGGCCGACTATGCCGGCGTGCGGAAATTCCGTCACGGCGTGGGCGAGGAAGAGAATCAGATCGGCGCCGTCACCGGCCTGGCCTGGACCGAGGTGGGCGGCGAACTGCTGACGATCGAGGCGGTCACCGTGCCCGGGAAGGGTCTCATCAAAACGACCGGCAAGCTGGGCGAGGTGATGAACGAATCGGTGCAGGCCGCCTTCTCCTATGTGAAGGCGCGCTCGCCCGGCTATGGCATCAAGCCGAGCCTGTTCAACCGCAAGGACATCCATATCCACCTGCCCGAGGGCGCGGTGCCCAAGGATGGTCCGTCGGCCGGTATCGGCATGGTCACGACCATCGTGTCGACCTTGACCGGCATTCCCGTCCACAAGGATGTGGCGATGACCGGCGAGGTGACGCTGCGCGGCCGGGTGCTGCCGATCGGCGGCCTCAAGGAGAAGCTTCTCGCGGCGCTGCGTGGCGGCATCAAGACGGTGCTGATCCCGCAGGAAAACGAGAAAGACCTAGCGGAAATTCCGGCCAACATCCGCGAGGGGCTGGAGATTGTTCCGGTGTCCCATGTCGACGAGGTGCTGGCGCGCGCGCTGGTGTCCAAGCCCGAAGCGATCACCTGGACCGAGGAAGATGATCTGGCCGCGCAGCCCAGCGCCGGCCAGGGGCGCGACGGCGATCCCGCTATCCGTCACTAAAAGCCCGGTTTTCGGCGCGTTTATGCCCATGGGGGCAAAAACGCGCCGACGCCGGCTTTTTTGACGCTTTCCCTTTGACACCGCTTGAAAGCTGGGCCTTATTGCCCCGCCTACGCCGCGATTCCTTGACTATCCAACATCTATAAAGGGGGTTCCCAAGGCATGAACAAGCAGGATCTTATCAGCGCCGTCGCTGAAAGCAGCGGTCTTAGCAAGAGCGACGCCAGCAAGGCGGTCGAGGGCGTGTTCGACGCCATCACCGGCGCGCTGAAGAAGGGCGACGAAGTGCGCCTGGTTGGTTTTGGCACTTTCTCCGTGTCGCAGCGCAAGGCTTCGACCGGTCGCAACCCGCGCACCGGCGAGACGATGACGATCAAGGCGTCGTCGCAGCCGAAGTTCAAGGCCGGCAAGGGCCTGAAGGATTCGGTCAACTAAGGATGCAGGCGCGCCCGTTCGGGCGCGTTTACGTTCGATGATCTGCCGGCGTCGCGGTCGAAAGTAGGTTTGCGGGAGAGTGGCGCTGCGGCAGGGGAAACCCGCCCGGCGCGTGCATGTCGAAAGGAAGGGGTAGGGGCCGGCGGCCTCTGCCCCTTTTTTCATGGCCTTGTGCGGCGGATCGCGGCGATGATCGGCTCGCTGCCCTCGACCTGCTCCGCCTGCGGGGGTAGGAGGGGGGCATGAGAGCGATCAGACGGGGTATCGGGACTTCGGGGGCGGCCTTGGCGCTGCTGGGTGCATTGTCGGCCTGTGGCGGGGGGAATTTCCGTCCGGTGAGCGACATGCCGGTGCGCATCGGCAAGCCCTATACGGTGCGTGGCACCACCTATGTACCGGCCGACCAGCCGGGCTATGACCTGGTCGGCTATGCCAGTTGGTATGGATCGGAATCGGGCAATCGCACCGCCAATGGCGAACGCTTCCGGCCGGGCTGGATTACGGCTGCGCACACCAGCCTGCCCTTGCCCGCCTATGTCGAGGTGACGGCGCTGGATAGCGGGCGCACGATCCTGGTGCGGATCAACGATCGTGGCCCCTTTTCGCGTGGGCGGATCATCGACCTGTCGCGCGGCGCGGCGGAGGAACTGGGGATTCGCGGGCAGGGCCATGCGGCGGTCCGGGTTCGCGCCGTCGATCCCCCGGAAAAGGATCGCAAGAAGCTGCGCAAGGGCAAGCCGGCGGAGGGGCGGCCGCGCGTCGGGGCGGACGAACTGGCCGTGCTGCGCGCCCGTCTGGCGGCGTCCGGCAACGATGCCGGGCGATAATTTTCATCCTTTGACATAAGCTGCTTGACGGGGGAGGGGCGGCCGCATATGTGGCCCTTCTCGCGGGGCAACAGCCCCTGTGGCGATCGTAGCTCAGTTGGTTAGAGCGCCGGTTTGTGGTACCGGAGGTCGCGGGTTCGGATCCCGTCGATCGCCCCATTTCCTTCGGGAATGCGCGAAATGAAACCCCGTCCTGCCTTGGCAGGATGGGGTTTTCGCGTTTCTGGCTTCGTTGATTTTCCTGGCGCGTGGCGGCGGCCTTCCGCTGCCCTGGGCGCAACAAGAAAGGGCGCCCCTTGCGGGACGCCCTTCCTCTGCCGACTAACGCCTATGGGGCGCTTAGACTTCGGTTTAGAAGCTGGCCTTGATCATGCCGCCGATGATGCGCGGCTCGTTGATCATGCCGGTCAGGTTGTTGAAGTCGATCGCGCTGACGGCGCGGATCTGGTTGGTGATGTTGCGGGCGAAGGCCGCGATCTCATAACCATGGTTCGACTTGTAACCGACCTTGAGGCCACCCTCCAGCGACGAGCGGCCGCGGAATTCGGCTGCCGAGTAGAGGAAATAGTTGATTTTGCTACGATAGGCCCAGTCGGTATAGGCGAAGACTTCGCCCGCATCGCCGACCGGGATGCCATAGCGCAGGGTCGCATTGGCGATGTAGCGCGGCGCCTGGGGCAGGTCATTGCCGTCCAGATAGCTGTAGGTGGTGCCGCCATCGACGAAGGTGTTGCCGGTGGGCGTGCACATGCCCGAGCCGCAGACCGCCACGAAGGCGTTCTTGTCGCGGATTTCCGTGAAGTTGTAGCTGCCGCCCACGGTCAGGTTCAGGTGATCCAGCGGCTGCGCCTCCAGATTGCCTTCCAGGCCATAGCCGACCGCCTTGTTCACGTTGATCAGGCGGGCCGAGTTGCCGACGCCGCCGACAGCCGTCAGCTGCAGATCGTCGGTGTTCCAATAATAGGCCGACAGGTCGAAGCGGACCATGTTGGCGATCGCGCCCTTAATGCCGCCTTCATAGGAGATGGTGGTCTGCTTCTTGGCGACCGAGGGGACGCTGAAGAAGGTCACGCGATCCTGGATCGCCGGGCCCTGATAGCCGGTGGCGACGCGGCCATAGAGGTTGACGTCGGGGCTGAGCGCATAGGTGGCGCTGACGTCCCAGGACAGGTTGCTGCCCTGCGCGGTGTTGCTGAGCGGCAGGTCGACGCCGATCAGCTGCGACGAGATGCTGCTGGCGGCGAGCGCCGGATCGAGCGTGATCGTGTCGCGCTTGTCGTCGTGCGAATAACGCACGCCGGCACGCAGCGTCAGGGCCGACGTCACCTTGGCTTCGCCCGAGGCGAACAGGCCGATATTCTCGTTGGTGTTGTTGTGCAGGATCGCACTCACCCGGTTGCCCGCGAGATCATAGGCATATTCGTTATATTTCAGGCGCTGGTGGAAGAAGTAGGTGCCCGCCTGCAGGCGGATGCCGTTCATGTCGTCCGTCGCGAAGCGGAATTCCTGGCTGAATTCCTCCGGCTTGGTCACGCCGCCGGTGTTGGAGTCGAACGAGCCGACGCCGAGCTGGCCGGCGGTGCAGCCGGTATAGGGGTAGCAGCCGCCGCCATCGATGTCGCCGGTGCTTTCGACGCTGGCCTTCTCATAGCCGGTGGTCGAGAAGAAGGTGCCCAGGCCGTCGACATGGAGCTGCATGCGCAGATTGCCGCCGCCCTGCTTCATCGACTGGCTGGTATAGCCGTCCAGGTTCACATGATCCTTGTCGAAGCCGTCGACGAAATGGTTGCTGCCCTGCTTGAAGATGTTGGCGCGGAACACGCGCGGGCTGCCGTCCAGGTCACGATAATGACCGCTCAGCACCGCCTTGAAGTCGCCGGCTTCATAGGCCAGCTGCACGCGGCCGGCCATGTCGCGATAGCCTTCCAGCTCGCTGGCGGCGTTGCCGCCTTCATTGTCGTTCTTGACCCAGTCGTCGCGACGCTGGAGCAGGCCCGACACGCGGAAGCTGAGGCCGTCGGCGATCGGGCCGCCGATCGCGGCTTCGGCATTGACGGTGTTGTAGGTCGCCCAGGAGGCGCTGGCATAGCCGGTGAAATGATCGGTCGGCGCGGCCGAGGTCATCTTGACGACGCCCGCCGGGGTGTTGCGGCCGAACAGCGTGCCCTGCGGGCCGCGCAGCACTTCAACGCTGGCAAGGTCGAACACCGGGAAGCTCTTGAGCATCGGATTTTCGAGCGCGACATCGTCGAGCACGACCGAGACCGGCTGGGCGGCGTTGGGATCGAAATCGGTGTTGCCAAGGCCCCGGATGTAGAAGCGCGGGAAGGTGCGGCCGAACGAGCTTTCGACCTGAAGGCTGGGCGTGCGCGCGGCGAGGAAGCGAACGTCGAGGCCGCTGCTGTTGAGCGCGTCGAGCTTTTCGCCGCCGATGGCGGTCACGGCGACCGGCACGTCCTTGGCATTTTCAGCCCGGCGCGAGGCGGTGACGACGATTTCACCCAGGCCTTCGCCCGATGCGGCGGGCGCTTCGGTCTGGGCATGGGCGGCACCGATCGGCGCCAGAGCGGTGAGTGCGACGGCGAGCGCGCCGCGCGAAATGCTGGTGAAGATATGCGAAGATGTCATATTTGGCCCCCTTGATTGGCCTGGCATCCGTTTCCCTGCTGCTGTCCGCTGTTGCGGATCGCGCGCGACGCTATGCGCGCGCGGGCCTCGGAGCAAGCAGGACTGTCGCCATTCTGTAGCATCCGTGCAACAGATTTGCCAAAATGCGACAGTCCGACCCAATGGGGCTGTCAGGCCGTGCCCCAATGCAAAGCGCCGAAGGGACTTCGCACGGGCCGCATTGCCGATTATAGCGCGCGGATGGATGACGCACGCGACCGGGGGCTGACCCTCAACCCCAAATATGATGATCATGGCCTTATCACCGCGGTGGTGACCCATGTCAGCTCGGGGGAAGTGCTGATGGTGGCGCATATGAATGCGCAGGCGCTGGCGCTGACGGTCGAGACGGGCCTGGCCCATTTCTGGTCGCGCAGCCGCCAATCACTGTGGAAGAAGGGCGAAAGTTCCGGCCATATGCTTGGCGTGCGCGACATCCGGATCGACTGTGACCAGGACGCCGTCTGGGTGCTGGCCGAGCCGGCGGGGCCGACCTGTCACACCGGTGCGCGCTCCTGCTTCTTCCGCCGGATCGGACCCGATGGGCTGAGCGCGGTCGATGAACCGGGTGTCGATGCGGCGCACTAGCCTTTTCCTCGCATGTCTTCTAGCCGGGTGTCAGCAGGCCGTGACGCCGGGCGCAGCCGCGCCCGATCGCGCCGGGGCTGCAGCTTCGGGGCTGGAGCGCGCGGCGATCGCGACCGGCGCCATTGCCGACGCGTCGCGGATCGCGCCGGTCGGGCTGTTCCAGCGGCGGCATGAGGCGGGGCGGGATACGCTCTGCGTCCTTCCCGCCAAGTCGGGCGACTATCGTTTCGGGCTGGAGGCGATTTTCGGCACCGAACAGAGTTGCCATGGCGCGGGCACTGCGCGGCGGGCTGGCGACAAACTGATCCTGAGCTTTTCCGGGGGCAGGAAGTGCATCATCGTCGCCCAATATGATGGCGACCAGGTGGCGCTGCCCGGCGTGGTCGACATGGCCTGTGACCGGCTGTGCGACGGGCGCGGCAATCTGGAAGGGGTGACCTTCCCGCGCATCGCCAATGATGCGGGCGCGGCCCTGCGTGCGCGCGATCGCGAGGAGGAACCGCTGTGCGAGGCGGACTGAACGGGACGGACTGAACAGGGCCGGCATTTTGGCCGGCCCCATCAGGTTGATCAGCGATAGCCGGCTGCGGCGAGCAGGGCGACTAGGTCCATCCGCTTGACCTTGAGCGATTCCGGCGCCGACACGTCGATCCATTCGTCGGGCGAGTGACCCCGGCCGCCGGTCGCCGCGCGCGGGATGGTGATGGCCGGGATGCCCAGGCTCATCGGCACATTGGCGTCGGTCGAGCTGAAGCTCATCCGCGCGGTGACGCCTTCGGCGGCATAGGCAGCGGCGGTCTGGCGGACCAGCGCCGTGTCGGCGGCGGTGCTGCCGGCCGGACGATCGCCCACGACCTTCTTGTCGACGCGGATTGGGCCTTCCTTGATCGAGCGGGCGCCATTTTCGGTCTCGACGGCCTTGTCCACCGTGGCGAGGAACGCCTGTTCCAGCTTGGCCAGTTCAGCCGCGCTTTCCGATCGCATGTCGACCTGCAGCCAGACTTCCTGCGGGATGGCGTTGACCGAGGAGCCGCCGCCCACGACGCTGGCGCTGTAGGTCGTCTTGGGCGACTGGGGCACCGGAATCTTGTAGAGATCGACGATCGCCTGGCTCATCGCCGTCATCGGATTGACCAGGCCGAAGGCGCCGAAACTGTGGCCGCCGGGGCCGGTGAAGGTCAGGCGATAGCGCTTTGATCCGACGCCGCCATTGATCAGGCCATCGACCGAGCCATCGTCGATCGAGAAGAAGCTGGCGATGCGGTCCTTGTATTTGCCCTTGTGGAACAGCTGCTTCATGCCGCGCAGGTCGCCCAGGCCTTCCTCGCCGACATCGCCGACGAACAATATGTCCATCGGCGCGCTGATGTTGGCGCCGACGATCGCCTTGATCAGGCTCAATTGGGTGGCGAGGCCGGCGACATCGTCCCCGACACCGGGCGCGTGGAGCTTGTTGCCCTCGCGCCGGACCGTGACCGGCGTGCCTTCGGGAAAGACGGTGTCGAGATGGGCGGACACGACGATCAGCTTGCCGCCCGGCTTGCCGCTGCCACGGCGCAGGCCCAGCACATTGCCGCCCTCGTCAATCTCCACATCGGTAAGGCCGGCGGCGCGGAACATGTCGGCATAGGCCTTGGCCCGCGTCTCTTCCTTGAAGGGGGGCGCCGGAATCTGGGTCAGGGTGACGATATTGTCGACCCACTGGTCATGTTCGGCCTCCAGCGCGGCGAAGGCGGCCTTGACCGCCGGGCGCGCGCGGATCGCGGCAATGGCGCGGGCATCGGCCGGTGCGGTCGCGCTGGTGGGCGTGGCGGCACTGGCCGGAACCGACAGGGCCGTGCTGGCCAATATTATACAGAGCGCGAACCGCTTCATTCTGGACCCCTTTTATGATGGGCGCACCGGCGTGGGCGCCGGGGTCCGTCTAGCCGGGGAGGCAGGCGCGCATCAATGGCCGATATAGCGGCCGGGGCGGTGGTTGACGAACAGCACGGCGTTGATCGCGGCGGCCGACAGGACGGAAAGGCCAAAACGCTCGGCATTGAGGATCGGCAGCGAGGCGAGCAGGATCAGCACATCGCAGGCCATCTGGGTGCGACCGGCATTCCAGCCGCGCGATTTCTGCAGGATCAGCGCGACCACGCCGACGCCGCCCACGCCCGCGCCATGGCGGGCGATGGCGAGGATGCCGAAGCCGATGATCGAGCCGCCGAACAGCGCGGCGAAGAAGGGGCTGATCCGGGCGATTTCCATCGCATAGGGCATGGCAAGGCCGACGCCCATGATCGCGATATTGGCGAACAGGGTCTTGAGGCCGAAGGCCATGCCCATCGCCCGCCCGGCGAACAGGAAGAAGGGGATGTTGATCAGCAGGAACAGCGTCGCGGGCGACAGATGGATCAAATAGGACAGCAGCAGCGCGATGCCGGCCATGCCGCCGGTCACCAGCTTTGCCTGTTTCAGCAGCATCAGCCCCATGGCGATGAAGGCGCAGCCGATGGCGATCGCATAGAAATCCTCGGCAGGACTATGCGGCCGCGCGACATGGGCGGGCGGAACGGGCAGGGCAGGGGGCGGCGCCGGGGGCGTCGGGTCGATCGAGGTCATGGCATGTCCGAAAAGCGTGAGCGCCCCGTGCCATCCTCTCTTGTCGTCTTTGTCCGCGCCCATAGTCGCAGATGGGCGTTCTGAAAAGAGGCGGGTTAGCCGGCATCCACCTGTTTCGGGCCGAAGCGGTCGATCGCTTCGAACAGGCGTGTGAGCGCGATCCGTTCCTCCGCGTGGATTTCCGGGCGCCAGACTTCGAACAGCAGGATGACGCGGGTGTCATTGCCCCGGTTCCAGGCCTCATGTTCGATGCTGTCATCGAAGATCAGCATTTCGCCCGGCGCCCAGGCGCGGGTCTCTGCGCCGACCCGCAACGCGCAATTGTCGGCCACGATCAGCGGCAGGTGGCAGATCAGACGGGTGTTGAGCACGCCATGATGGGGCTGGATGTGGGTACCCGGTTTCAGCAGCGACCAGAGCGCCATGGGCGAGCGGCCGGCGATGACCGGACGGGGCACCTGTTCCAGCGCCGCCATGACAGCTGGGCAGCGTGCGGCATGATCGGCCACGATCTCGCCATCCTGCCAGAAATAATAGGCGCCCCAGGAGGGATCGTCGCGCAGCGGATTGTTGGGCGCCGGGCGATCGGTGGGCGTCTGGACATAGGGCGCGAAATCGGGCGCACCGGCGCGGACGTCGTTCAGTTCGGCGATAATGGCGTCGGTTGCCGCTTCAACCGCCGGTACCCAGGCAAATTCGTCGCGCTCGTAAAAGGCGCGCTGCGGCAGGCCGGGAAAATAGAACATGCTGGGTTGCTGGAGATAGAGCGGCGTCTTGCCCAGCAGCAGGTCGGTCGCCTGGGCAATGCGCGGCAACGTGGGGAGACCCGCCATCGCCGCGTCGAGATGATCCTCGAAATCCCGGCTGGCGCCAGCGATCGCCTCCTGCGCGCGTTGAAGCAGCGGTTGTAAAGCGGGCGGGGTGCCATGGGCGGCGGCCTGTGCCAGGGCGCTGCGGAACCAGGATGTCGCGCCACGCAGATCGCCGCGCCGCTGGAAATTCTGCCCCATGGCAAGCAGCGCTGGCAGGTTGCGCATATCCTGTTGCAGGATGCGATTGAGCGCTGCCTGTTCGCCGTCCAGATCACCCAGCCGATTGCAGGCCTGGGACAGCAGCATGGCCGGAGGATCGGCCATTTCGGAGAGGGTGGCGCGCGCCACTGCCGCGTCGCCGCGGCGCAATGCGGCGATTGCCGCGTCCTGTAAGGTCTGTTCGCGTGCCCGATCCGTCATCCGCCCGCCTTAGCCAGCGGAACGGATGGAAGGAAGCGGCTTATTCGCAGGGCACCAGCGCGGGCTGGGCGCTGCGCCGCGCGGTGGCGATGGCGACCAGATAGATGGCCAGGCCGCCCAGCGACAAGGCGCAGCCGATCCAGCCGGTCGACACCAGGCCATAGCCCGCCGCGATCGACAGGCCGCCGAGCCAAGGGCCGAGCGCATTGGCGATGTTGAAGGCGCTGTGGTGCAGTGCGGCGGCCAGCGTCTGGGCGTCGCCCGCAACGTCCATCAGTCGCGCCTGCAACGGCGTGCCCATGCCGCCGCCAATACCGATCAGGAAGACGATGAGGCTGAGGCTCCAGATATTGCCGGCCATGAAGGGGAAGAGAGCCAGCGCAACCGCGCTCCACACGAGGATGCCGATGACGGTGCGGTTGAGCGCACGGTCGGCCAGCCAGGCAACGACGAGATTGCCGATCGTCATGCCCAGGCCAAAGACGATCAGGATCAGCGGCACCAGGGTTTCGGACACATGGGTCACCTCGATCATGGTCGAGGCGACATAGGTGTAGACCGCGAACAGGCCGCCAAAGCCGATCGCGCCGGTCAGCAGGGTCAGCCAGACCTGCGACTTGCCGAGTGCGCTCAGCTCGCGCATCGGGCTGGCCTTCGGATCACCGGCGTCGCGCGGAGCGTAGAGGGCGACCAGGCTCATGGTCAGCACGGCGAGCGCGCAGACCACGAAGAAGCCCGAGCGCCATCCCAGTATCTGGCCCATCCAGTTGGCGACGGGCACGCCCAATACCGTGGCGATGGTGAGGCCCGACATCACCTTGGCGATCGCCAGGGTGCGCTTCTCGATCGGCACCAGGCTGGCGGCGACCAGGGCGGCGACGCCGAAATAGGCGCCATGGGGCAGGCCCGAAAGGAAGCGGAACAGCAGCAGCCAGTGATAGCTGGGCGACAGCGCCGACAGGCCGTTGCCGACCGCGAACATCGCCATCAGCGCGATCAGCAGCGTGCGGCGCGGCAGGCGCGCGGCAAAGGCGGCGATCAGCGGCGCGCCGACCACCACGCCCAGCGCATAGGCGCTGATCGCATGGCCGGCGGTCGGCAGGTCGATGTGGAGGTCGCGCGCGAAGAAGGGCAGCAGGCTCATGGAGGCGAATTCGGTCGTGCCGATCGCAAAGGCGCCCACGGACAGCGCGAAAAGGACGAGCGCGGGGTGCGCCTTGTGGGACTGGCTGCCCATGACAAGCTCCATGCTGCAATGCAAAATGACGGAAGTCCGCCAGATGGGCCGAGTGACAGCGATGGTCAAGGCTGCATACGTATGAGATTCTTGCAACTGGCAACGCATCTGGTGCAACGCCGCATCGAATGACGCTTTTCCAATTAATCGTATATGGTATTCATTGAACATGAGCAGGATTGAGATGAACGGGCAGGGCGCCGTGCTGGCGGGGGCGGGCGCCGTGCTGGCGTCGCTGCTGTCGATGAACATGGGCGCGGCCTTTGCCAAGACGCTATTCCCGATCGTCGGTGCCTATGGCATTGCGGCGCTGCGCATCTTCCTGGCGGCGATCCTGCTGATGCTGTTCCGGCGGCCATGGCGCCGACCGATCCCGGCCGATGTGCGCTGGCCGCTGCTGATCTATGGCGCGACCCTCGCGCTGATGAACCTGCTCATCTATCAGGCGTTCGCCCGGATCCCGTTGGGCATCGCCATGGCCATCGAGGTGACGGGGCCGCTGGCGATCGTGCTGTTCGGGTCGCGCCGGCCGCGCGATTTCCTGTGGCTGGGGGCGGCGGTGATCGGCCTGCTGCTGCTCTTGCCGCTGCGCAGCGACGCCGTACTTGATCCTTTGGGTGTCATCTTCGCTGTCGGGGCTGCGGCCTGCTGGGCGCTGTATATCCTGACCGGCAAGCGGGTGTCGGGCGCGCTGCGCGGCGATGCGGTTGCCTGGGGCATGCTGGCGGCGGCGATCCTGGTGCTGCCGGTCGGGCTGACCCATGCCGGCGCGTCGCTCTTTTCGCCCTGGGTGCTGATGGTCGGGCTGGCGATCGCCCTGCTGTCGAGCGCCTTGCCCTATTCGCTGGAGATGGAGGCGATGCGGCGCCTGCCCGCGCCGGTGTTCGGCCTGTTGCTGAGCGCGGCGCCGGCGATCGGCGCGCTGGCGGGCTTCGTCGTGCTGGGCGAGCGGCTGACCGCGCTGCAGGGCGTGGCGATATTCTGCATCATCGCGGCATCAGGCGGCAGCGCGCTGACGGTGCGTCATGCACCCGCAATCGAGGATGCGCCGCAATAGGGGGGGGGCGGTCAGCCGCTGACGACGGCCTTGCTGGTGTCCAGCATCTTGCCGTTGGTGATGATGACCATGTCGCCGACCTTGGTGACGCCGAACAGCTTCTGCGCAAATTCCTTTGGCACGCCGATGCAGCCATGGGTGGCATAGCCCCATTTGACGTCGCTGCCGTGGATGGCGACGCCGTCGCTGGTCAGCCGCTGCATATAGGGCATGGGCGCGTTGTTGTAGGTGCTGGAATAATGGTCGGCGTCCTTCTGCATGATCGGGAAGGCGCCCAAGGGGCTCTGCTTGTCGGTCGCGCCATAGAGGATGACGGCGGCGCCGATTTCATAGCCGTCGCGGAAGACAGAAAGGGTCTGGGCTTTCAGGTCGACGGTGATGATGACCGGCCCCTTGGCCGGTGCGCCTTCCTCGTCCCAGGCATAGTCGCCATGCTCGAACGGCCCCTCGATCTTGAGTACGCGCTTGACCGCCAGGGCGTGGGGATCGACCTTCATGCCCTGATCGCTGCGCCGCTCGACCAGCGGCAGCGGCTTGGGCGCGGCGGCGGCCTCGGCCGGTTTGGCCTGGGTCGCGTTGCCGGCGTTGCGATCGATCTTGTCGGTCAGCAGCAGCGCGCCGCCGCCCAGGACGGCGCCGATCAGCAGTTTCGGGCCAAGGCTGCGAGCCAATGTGCCGATGACGCCTGCCATGATCTTCCTCGCTTCATCCTTTGCCGGTCAAGCTAACAGCCTAACCGGCAAAGGTTAAGGTCAGCCTTCGCGCGCCACTTCGGCGGCGGCGATGGCGGTCAGGTTGAGGATGCCGCGCGCGGTGACGCCGGGCGTCAGCACATGGATCGGCTGGGCGGTGCCGATCAGCATCGGTCCGACCGTGGGCGAGCTGGACGAGGCGCCGAGCGCCGTCAGCGTGATATTGGCGGCGTCGAGGTTCGGCATCACCAGCAGGTTGGCCGGCCCCTCGAACCGGGAGTCGGGGATCAGCCGTTCGCGCAGCGCCTGGCTGAGCGCGGCGTCGGCGTGCATTTCGCCATCGACCGCCAGCTCCGGCGCGGCCTGGCGCACCAGGTCGAGCGCGGCCCGCATCTTGCGGGCGCTGGGGCTGTTGGACGCACCGAAATTGGAGTGCGACAGCAGCGCCACGCGCGGCTTCAGGCCGAAATGCTGCAATTCGGTCGACGCGAGCAGCGTCATTTCTGCAATCTGGTCCGGCGTCGGGTCCGGCACCATATGGGTGTCGGTGATGAACAGCGCGCCCGCGTCCAGGATCAGGCCCGACAGTGCATAGATGCGGCTGTGGTTGGGCGCGCGATCGATGATGCGCAGCACATGTTCGACCTGGCCCCAATATTCGGAACGGCCACCGACCAGCGCGGCGTCGACCCGGCCGGTGCGCAGCAGCATGGCGGCGGTGACGGTCGGGCGGCGATAGACATGGCGCAGGATTTCGTCTGGCGGCACGCCCTTGCGCGCGGCGATCGCGCGATAGGCCTCGACCAGTTCGCGCATGATGTCATGATCCGTCTCGGGATCGATCACCTCGACATCGCGGTCGAGCTGGAAGCTGAGGCCCATGTCGGCCAGCTTCTGTTCCAGCAGGCGACGGCGCGCGACGATGGTCGGCTTGACGATGCCTTCGTCCAGACCGTCCTGGATCGCGCGCAGCACGCGCTCATCCTCGCCCTCGCCATAGACGATGCGGCACTGGCTGCCGCGCGCGGCATGGAAGACCGGCAGCATCAACTGACCCGAGCGGGTGTTCTGGTGCGACAGGGCGCGCTTATATTCTTCCAGGTCCAGCGTCTTGGTGGCGACGCCACTGTCCATCGCCGCCTTGGCCACGGCACCGGCAATCTCGCCGATCAGGCGCGGATCGAACGGGGTCGGGATGATGTAATCGGCGCCGAACACCAGCTTGCGTCCGCCATAGGCCTGCGCCACGCTGTCATGCGCGGGCATGCGGGCGAGGGCGGCGATCGCGTCGGCGGCGGCGACCTTCATCGCTTCGTTGATCTGGGTCGCGCCGCAATCCAGCGCGCCGCGGAAGATATAGGGGAAGCACAGGACGTTGTTGACCTGGTTGGGATAGTCCGACCGGCCGGTGGCGATGATCGCGTCCGGGCGCACTTCGCGCGCGGCTTCCGGGCGGATTTCCGGCTCCGGATTGGCGAGCGCGAAGATCAGTGGATTGGGCGCCATCAGCGGCAGCCATTCCGGCTTCAGCACGCCCGGAGCCGACAACCCTAAGAACAGGTTGGCGCCCGGCAGCACGTCGGGCAGGGTACGCGCGTTGGTGTCGCGGGCATAGCGCGCCATGTTGGGCAGCATGCCCTCGCGGCCCGAATGGATGACGCCGTCCTTGTCGGTCATCGTCACATTGTCGATCGGCAGGCCCATCGAGACGAGCAGGTCGACGCAGGCGAGCGCGGCGGCGCCGGCGCCCGAGGTGACGAGCTTTGCATCGGCCAGGGTCTTGCCCTGCAGCACCAGCGCGTTGCGCACGGCCGCGGCGACGACGATGGCGGTGCCATGCTGATCGTCATGGAAGACCGGAATGTTCATCCGTTCCTTCAGGCGCCGTTCGATCTCGAAACATTCGGGCGCCTTGATGTCTTCCAGATTGATGCCGCCAAAGGTCGGCTCCAGCAGGGCGACGGCTTCGACGAACTTGTCCGTGTCGGTGGTGTCGACTTCGATGTCGAACACGTCGATGTCGGCGAATTTCTTGAAGAGGACAGCCTTGCCTTCCATCACCGGCTTCGACGCCAGCGCGCCGATCGCGCCGAGGCCGAGGACGGCGGTGCCGTTGGAGATGACCGCGACCAGATTGCCACGCGCGGTATAGTCCAGCGCCTTGGCGGGATCGGCAGCGATCTCCTCGCAAGGGGCGGCCACCCCCGGCGAATAGGCCAGCGCCAGATCGCGCTGGTTCACCATGCGCTTGGTCGGCTCGATCGCGAGCTTACCGGGCTGGGGAAGGCGGTGATAGTCTAGGGCGGCGCGGCGGGTGTTATCGTCCATGCGATGCGCCTTAGAGACTGTGTTCCGCTAGGGCAAGCCAGTGCGGTCCGTCCGCGACTCCCACGGCGGCGCAATGGCATATTGCGCAGCAAGAAAGTCGACGAAGGCGGTTATGGCCAGCGGCGGATTGGCCTGTGGCAGTTGCACGGCATAGAGGGCGACGTCGCTCGACCCTTCATGATCGGGCAGGATCTGGCGCACATCACCCTGTGCCAGCGCGTCGCTGATGTCCCAGAGCGAACGCAGCGCGATGCCGCTGCCCGACAGCGCCAGTTCGCGCACGACTTCGCTACTGTTGGTGCGGATATGGCTGTGGCCGTCGACCGCGACCGGCCCCTTGGGACCGATCAGGCGCCAGGGCAACTGGCCGTCGGCCGCGAGCAGGCGGTGCTGCTTGAGGTCGGCGATGCGGCGCGGCGTGCCGAAGCGCTCAAGATAGGCGGGCGCGGCGCACAGGATGCGGCGATTGGGCGCCAGCCGCCGGGCGGTGAGGCCGGCGCCCGGATCGGCGGCGATGCGGATGGCCAGGTCCGCCCGGCTTTCGATCAGGTCGACATAGTCGTCCGACAGGTCGAGGCGCAGGTCGACGCGCGGATGGTCGTCCAGGAAAGGCTGAAGATAGGGGGCAAGATGCATGCGGCCAAAGGAAGTCGGGGCGGTGATTCGCAGCGGGCCGGACGCGATCGCCGACACGCCCGATACGCGACGTTCGGCTTCGTCGAGGGAGGCGAGGATCGCGCGCAGGTCGCCATGGAGCCGCTCGCCCGCCGGGGTCAGCGCCAGCCGACGGGTGGTGCGGTGGATCAGCCGGGCGCCCAGCCTGTCCTCCAGCCGGGCAAGCCGCTTGGACATCATCGCTGGCGATATGTGGAGCCGCCGTCCGGCGGCCGCCAGCCCGCCTTCATCGACGATGCTCACGAACAATTCATGGTCCGGGTCCATCATATTCGTTCACCACAGGAAAGTCTCTATTCGAATAATAGCGTCTACACGGCATAATTGGAAAGGCGTAAAAGGACGGCATAGCAAGGAGTGGATTGCATGACCGACCGTATGACGGACCGCGCCGGCCTGAAGGTTGCCGCAACGCTGGCCGACTTCATCGAGCAGCGCGCGCTGCCGGGCACGGGCATTGATGCCGACGCATTCTGGGCGGGCACTGCCGACATATTGGCGCGTTTCACCCCCGACAATGCGGCGCTGCTGCGCACGCGCGACGACCTGCAGACGCAGATCGATGCTTGGCATCAGGTGCGCCGGGGGCAGGCGCATAATGCGGCCGCCTATCAGGCCTTCCTGCGCGAGATCGGCTATCTGGTCGAGGAACCGGCGCCGTTCGCGATCGCCAGCGAGAATGTCGATACCGAAGTCGCCCGCATGGCCGGGCCGCAACTGGTCGTCCCGATCCTCAACGCCCGTTTCCTGCTGAATGCCGCCAATGCCCGCTGGGGCAGCCTCTATGATGCGCTCTATGGCACCGATGCCATTGCGGGCGCGGCTTCGGGCAAGGGTTATGACGCGGCGCGCGGGGCGCAGGTCATCGCCTGGGCCAAGGCGTTTCTGGACGATGCCGTTCCGCTGGCGACGGGACGCTGGGCCGATCTGGCGGGCGAGGAAATCATCCTGGCCGATCCGGCGCAGTTCGTCGGCACGAGCGCGAAGGGCAGGCTGTTCCGCCATAATGGCCTGCATATCGAGGTCGTCTTCGACCCGGCCCATCCGATCGGCGCAACCGATCCGGCCGGCATATCCGACGTCATCCTGGAATCCGCGCTGACCACCATCTGCGATCTGGAGGACTCGGTCGCGGCGGTCGATGCGGCGGACAAGGTCACCGCCTATGCCAACTGGCTGGGGCTGATGCAGGGCGACCTGACCGAGACGTTCGAGAAGGGCGGGCGGCAGATGACCCGCGCGCTCAATCCCGATCGCGCTTATGCTGCGCCCGATGGCAGCAGCTTCACGTTGCCGGGCCGCAGCCTGTTGTTCGTCCGCAATGTCGGTCATCTGATGACCACGCCGGCGATCGCGCTGGCCGATGGGCAGGACGCGCCCGAGGGGATCATCGACGGCATCGTCACCAGCCTGATCGCGCTGCATGATCTGGCCAAGGCGGATGGCAACAGCCGCGTGGGCAGCGTCTATATCGTTAAGCCCAAGATGCACGGGCCGCAGGAAGCGGCCTTCACCAACCGCCTGTTCGACGCGATCGAGGATATGCTGGGCATGGCGCGCCACACGATCAAGGTCGGGGTGATGGATGAGGAGCGGCGCACGTCGGCCAATCTGGCGGCCTGCATCCATGCCGTCCGCGACCGGATCGTCTTTATCAATACCGGCTTCCTCGATCGCACCGGGGACGAGATGCACACATCGATGCAGGCCGGGCCGATGATCCGCAAGGGCGAGATGAAGGCGAGCGACTGGATCACGGCCTATGAGGATCGCAACGTCCAGATCGGCCTCGCCTGCGGCCTGTCGGGCCGGGCGCAGATCGGCAAGGGCATGTGGGCGGCGCCCGATCGCATGGCCGACATGCTGGAGCAGAAGATCGGCCATCCCAAGAGTGGCGCCAACACCGCCTGGGTTCCGTCCCCGACGGCGGCGACGCTGCACGCGACCCATTATCATCGCATCGACGTCTTCGCCCGTCAGGAAGAACGCAAGGCCGAGGGCATTGCGTCGCTCGACAAGTTGCTGACCATTCCCGTCGCGGTCGGCCGCAATTTCTCCGAAGAAGAGATCGCGCAGGAACTGGACAATAATGCGCAGGGCATATTGGGCTATGTCGTCCGCTGGATCGACCAGGGCGTCGGCTGTTCCAAGGTGCCCGATATCCATGATGTCGGCCTGATGGAGGATCGCGCGACCTTGCGCATTTCCTCGCAGCATATGGCCAACTGGCTGCTGCACGGCGTCTGCACCGCGGAACAGGTCGATGCCGCGCTGACCCGCATGGCGGCCAAGGTCGATGCGCAGAATGAAGCCGATCCGCTCTATCAGCCGATGAGCGGGCGCGAGGACGAGAGCCTGGCCTTCCAGGCGGCGCGCGCCCTGGTGTTCGAAGGCGTCGCGCAGCCCAATGGCTATACCGAGCCGCTGCTGCACGCCTATCGCGCCCGCGCCAAGGCGGAGGAAGTCCTCGAGATAGCGTAAACTTCGCTGTCACTCTTTCCCATGCTGCGTTAGCCCTGATCGGGTCGCAGCATGGGAGAGGCGCCATGACCATCATCGTCCATCATCTGAACAATAGTCGTTCGCAGCGCATCCTGTGGCTGCTGGAGGAACTGGGCGAGCCATATGAAGTGCGCCGCTATGAGCGGGACCGCAAGACGATGCGCGCGCCCGCCGCCCTGCGCGCCGTCCATCCGCTTGGCCGGTCGCCGGTGGTGGAGGTGGATGGCCATCGGCTGATCGAGACCGGGGCGATCATGGAATATCTGGTCGCGCGGGCCGGTGGTCGCTTCGGCGCGCCGACCGAGGCAGAGGGCGCGATCCGCTGGCGCCAGTTTCTCCATTATGGCGAAGGATCGATGATGCCGCCGCTGCTGGCCCTGCTGGTAGTCGGCAAGCTGGGCCTGCTTGGCCGACCGGCGCGGCCGACGGTGCAGGGGATGCTGGACGATCATCTCGACTGGCTGGAAAGCGAACTGGCAAGCCGCCCCTATTTTGCCGGGCCGGACTTCTCCGCCGCCGACATGATGATGAGCTTCCCGATCGAGGCGTCGCGGGCGCGCGGCGGGCTTGACGAATCGCGTCCGCATCTGATCGGGTGGCTGGAGAGAATACAGGCGCGGCCCGCCTATCAGGCCGCGCTGCGCACCGGGGGACATTATGCTTACGCCTGATCGCCGCACCTTGCTTCGCTATGCCGCCGCCGGGGCCACCACCGCGCTGGTCAGCCCGCGCCTGTTCGCGCAGGAAAAGGCGGTCGAGGCGCTTCAGTCGATCACGCGCGACGTCACCCCGATCGGCAAGGCAGAGCGCGCAGACCGGCTGGCGCGGGCGCAGAAGATGATGCAGGCACAGGGCATCGACGCGCTGCTGGTCGAGCCGGGTGCGAGCCTCATCTATTATAGCGGCATTCGCTGGTGGCGCTCCGAGCGGCTGACCGCGCTGGTCATTCCGGCCAGCGGCACGCCTCTGGTCGTCTGCCCCTTTTTCGAGAAGCCCTCGATCGACGAATCGCTCGCCATTCCGGCCGAGGTCCGCGTCTGGCAGGAGCATGAAAGCCCCTATACGCCGATCGCCGATTATCTGACGGCGCGGGGCCTGGACAAGGGGCGGATCGGCATCGAGGAGACGGTCCGCTATTTCGCGGTCGATGGGTTGAAGGCCGCGCTGCCCGCCGCGACTTTGGTGAAAGACCCCGTCACTCGGGCCATCCGCATGCGCAAGACGGCGGCCGAGATTGCGCTGATGCAGAAGGCGGCGGATGTCACCATGGGCGCCTATCGCTGGACCCATCCGCAGGTGAAGGCGGGCATGACCCCTGCCGATATCGGCGCGCTGATGACGGCCGCGACCAGCGCGCTGGGCGGCAAGGGCGAGTTCAACCTGATCCTGCTCGGCGAAGCAGCCGCCTATCCGCACGGCTCGGGCAAGCCGCAGTCGGTGCGCGCGGGCGAGGTAGTGCTGATGGATTGCGGCTGCACGGTGGAGGATTATCAGTCCGACATCAGCCGTACCTTCGTCTATGGCGCCGCGCCCACCGCGCAGCAGCGAAAGGTCTGGGGCGAGGTGGCGCAGGGTCAGCAGGTCGCTATCCAGGCGGCGAAGCTGGGCGTGGCGGCCGGTACGGTCGACGATGCGGTCCGCGCTTATTATGAGAAACTGGGCTATGGCCCCGGCTACAAGCTGCCCGGCCTGTCCCACCGCACCGGCCATGGCATCGGCATGGAGGGGCATGAGCCGGTCAACCTCGTCCATGGCGAAACGACGAAGCTGGACGTCGGCATGTGCTTTTCCAACGAACCGGGCCTCTACCTGCCCGGCGCGATGGGCGTGCGCATGGAGGACTGCTTCCACATGACCGCGCAGGGGCCGCAATGGTTCTCCAGACCGCCGATGTCGATCGAAGAGCCGATGGGGTAAGCGACGGGCCATGCAGCTGATTGAACTTGATGCTTCCGGCTGGGCAAAGCCATTGGACTTTTATCTGGCCTTGCTGCCACAACTGGGCGCGCCCGAATGGCATGGCCTTAACCTGGATGCGCTGTACGACAGTTTGTTGGGCGACATTAACGCCGTCGAGCCGCCCTTTTCGGTGACGATAAGAAACATCGACCGCCTGCCGGCCGAAATGGCCGATTTTATGATGCGAGTGGCAACCGTGTTCGCGGATGCCCGACAGGACCATGGTGTGGACGTCACGCTGCAATTAATCTGACGAGGGATGTTGTGCCACGACCAAATCCCCCGCTTGTGCGGCGGGCCGCTTCCCACTAAATCGCGCGCATGACCTCGACCAACGACATTCGCCGCAGCTTCCTCGATTATTTCGGGGCCAATGGCCACACCATCGTTCCGTCCGCGCCGCTGGTGCCGCACAACGACCCGACGCTGATGTTCGTGAACGCCGGCATGGTGCCGTTCAAGAATGTCTTCACCGGTCTGGAAACGCGTCCCTACAAGACCGCGACGTCGAGCCAGAAGTCGGTCCGCGCCGGCGGCAAGCACAATGATCTGGACAATGTCGGCTATACCGCGCGCCATCACACCTTCTTTGAAATGCTGGGCAATTTCAGCTTCGGCGACTATTTCAAGGAACAGGCGATCCATCATGCCTGGACCCTGCTGACCAAGGAATGGGGGCTGCCCGCGGAAAAGCTGACGACGACCGTCTATCACACGGATGACGAGGCGTTCGACCTGTGGAAGAAGATCGCGGGCCTGCCCGATCACAAGATCATCCGCATTCCGACCAAGGATAATTTCTGGGCGATGGGCGACAGCGGCCCGTGCGGCCCCTGCTCGGAAATCTTCTACGACCATGGCGACCATATCTGGGGCGGCCCTCCGGGATCGCCGGAAGAGGATGGCGATCGCTTCGTCGAGATCTGGAACCTCGTCTTCATGCAATATGAGCAGGAAGCCAACGAGATCGTTTCGGAACTGCCCAAGCCCTCGATCGACACCGGCATGGGGCTGGAGCGCATCGCCGCGGTGATGCAGGGCGTCCATAACAATTATGATATCGACACGTTCAAGGCGCTGATCGCCGAGAGCGGGGCGCTGACCCGCACCGCGACCGACGGCGAGTTCCAGGCCAGCCACCGCGTCATCGCCGACCATCTGCGCTCGACCAGCTTCCTGATTGCTGACGGTGTGCTGCCGGCGAATGAAGGCCGTGGCTATGTGCTGCGCCGGATCATGCGCCGCGCCATGCGCCATGCGCACATCATCGGTGCCAAGGATCCGCTGATGTATCGCCTGGTGTCGAGCCTGGTGTCGGAAATGGGCGGCGCCTATCCCGAACTGGTCCGCGCCCAGCCGCTGATCGAGGAAACGCTGCTGCGCGAGGAAACCCGCTTCCGCAAGACGCTGGAAAATGGCCTCAAGCTGCTGGACGAGGCGACCGCCGATCTGGCCGAGGGCGCGACCCTGCCGGGCGAGACCGCGTTCAAGCTCTATGACACCTATGGCTTCCCCTATGACCTGACCGAGGATGCGCTTCGCACCCAGGGCCTGTCTGTCGACCGGGCCGGCTTCGACGCCGCCATGGCCGAGCAGAAGGCCGCGGCGCGCGCCGCCTGGAAGGGATCGGGCGAAAAGGCGTCGGACGAGATCTGGTACGATATCGCCGAAACGCTCGGCAGCACCGAGTTCATTGGCTATGCCTCGACCAAGGGCGAGGGCGAAGTGCTGGCCCTCCTCAAGGATGGCGCGCGCGTCGATGCGGCGTCGGCCGGCGACAAGGTGACGATCATCACCAACCAGACGCCCTTCTATGGCGAGAGCGGCGGCCAGAATGGCGACGCCGGCACGATCACCACGCTGGGCGGCCTGGTGGCCGAGGTTGCCGACACGTCCAAGCCGCTCGGCCGCCTGCATGCGCATCAGGCGACGATCAGCGCGGGCAGCGTCAAGGTCGGCGACACCGTCAACCTGACGGTGGATGTCGAGCGCCGCGATCGCATTCGCGCCAATCACAGCGCCACCCACCTGCTCCATGCCGCGCTGCGCAAGGAACTGGGCGGCCATGTCACCCAGAAGGGCAGCATGGTCGCGGCCGACCGCCTGCGCTTCGACTTCTCGCATCCCGAGGCGCTCACCCAGGCGCAGATCGCCAAGGTCGAGGCCGATGTGAACGCGCAGATCCGTCATAATGACGAGGTCATGACCCGTCTGATGACCCCGGACGATGCGATCGCCGCCGGCGCGATGGCGCTGTTCGGCGAGAAATATGGCGACGAGGTTCGCGTCCTCTCGATGGGTAAGGGCGACGATCATAGCTATTCTGTCGAACTGTGCGGCGGCACCCATGTCCGCGCGCTGGGCGACATCGCCCTGTTCGAGATCGTGTCGGAAAGCGCCGTGTCTTCGGGCGTGCGCCGGATCGAGGCGCTGACCGGCGAGGCGGCGCGCCTGTGGCTGGTCGAGCGCGACGAGAAGCTGCGCCAGACGGCGGCGGCGCTCAAGACCACGCCGGAAGAGGTGCCCGCGCGCATCGCCGCGCTGGTGGAGCAGAGCCGCAAGCTGGAACGGGAACTGGCCGAAGCCAAGAAGGCGCTTGCGCTGGGCGGTGGCGGTTCGGCCAAGCCGGCCGGTCCCGAGAAGGTCGGCAGCGTCGACTTCCTGGGCCAGGTGATCGACGGCCTCGACCCCAAGGAACTGCGCGGCATTGTCGACGGCAACAAGAAGATGCTCGGCAGCGGCGTGTCGGCCGTGCTGGCCGTGGTCGATGGCCGCGCGACCATTGCCGTGGGCGTGACCGACGACCTGACCGGCAGCTTCAGCGCGGTCGATCTGGTCCGTGCGGGCGTCGAGGCGCTGGGCGGAAAGGGCGGTGGCGGCCGTGCCGACATGGCCCAGGGCGGCGGCCCCGATGGCGACAAGGCGCAGGCCGCGATCGACGCGGTCAAGGCCGCGCTCGCCAGCGTTCCGGCCTGACACGATGGGCAGGCGCGCGATAAGTGCGCCTGCCTCCGTCCCGATGCTGCGCCTGATCCTTGCATCCTGTCTGCTCGCCCTGCCGATGACGGCGCGGGCGGGTGAGGCGGTGACCATCACCTCGCCCGAGCCGTTGCCGGCCGCGCATGATCGCGCGCGCCTGTTCCTGGGCGGCAGCATCGACATGGGCAAGGCGACCGACTGGCAGCGCGACATGATCGCGGCGCTGGCCGACGAGAAGGTAACGATCCTCAATCCACGTCGGGCCGACTGGAACCCGGCCTGGAAGCCCGAAGCGAGCGATCCCCATTTCCGGCAACAGGTGGAATGGGAACTGGCGGCGCTGGACAGCGCCGACATCATCATCCTCTATCTGGCGCCGGGTACGCAGAGCCCGGTCAGCCTGCTGGAAATGGGCCTGCATGCGCGCGGCGGAAAGCTGGTCGTGCTGTGTCCCGACGGCTTCTGGCGCAAGGGCAATGTCGACATCACCGCGGCCCGCTATGGCGTGGAACAGGTGTCGACGATTGAAGAACTGACGCGCGTGGTGCGGCGACGCATCGGCGCGGTCAACAAGGCGCTGCCCGCAGCAGATTGACCCGACCCTGCACGGCTGACAAGTTGCGATGCAGGGGGATATATGGCCAGCATTGCAAGCACATCGTCGCAGCCCAAGGGGATTGCGCCCGACCGTTATGAACGCGTACTGGCGGTGGCGTCCGTCATCCTGCTCGCCGTGGTGCTGACCGCGATCGGGCGGGGGCATGGGCAGTGGGGGCAGGTGCCGGGCCTCGTCTGGTTCCATCTGCTGACGATCCTGGTCGCGCTGGCGCTGACGCCTGTGATGCTGTTGCGGCGGCGTGGCGACGGGCGCCATCGCTGGCTGGGCTGGGTGTGGAGCGGCGCGCTGTTCCTGACCGCACTCGACAGTTTCCTGCTGCACGGGCCGGGCAGCCGGTTCAGCATCATCCATATCCTGTCGATCTTCACCCTGATCCAGGTGCCGATCATCGTACTGTCTGCGCGGCGCCATGACCTCAAGCGCCACCGTCGCTCGGTGCGCGGCATGGTGACGGGCGCGCTGCTGATCGCCGGCTTCTTCACCTTCCCGTTCGATCGGATGCTGGGCCACTGGCTGTTTGGCTGAATCTCCGTTTGAGAAAGCCGGTA
>NZ_JBXGSI010000024.1:0-83742 GCF_056790315.1 Sphingobium sp. VMM | reverse complement strand
GAACAAGCGATTGCACAAGGACGGCAGCCGCAGTTACGAACAAGTTAATCTGAAGTTCTTTCATTCCCTCTCCCCTCGCCGCATTTTTTTATTCTAAGAATTACTTCTGTTGAGATAGATACTCCTGCAGAAAGTCGAGACGATCATTGCCCCAGAATATTTGATCGTCGACAAACATTAACGGCGCGCCGAAGACTCCCCGCTGATAGGCTAGGCTGCGAGCCTTGCGATATTCATTCTGGCCAAGTGAAGAGTCCACGAAGGCTGTCAACGCCTCTGGATCGAGTCCAGCTTCTGTTGCACAGGCGCGCAGTTCTTCGCGGTCGCTTGGGTCGATTCCCTGCCCCCAGATCAGATTGTAAGCGGCAGCGACGTATGCTTCCGCTTTGCCCTGCTCGCGCGCGTAGAGCGTGGCGCAGTTCCAGTCCTTGCAGGCAAAGCTGGCCGGAAAACGCAAGGGAGCGTCATATTTGTGGGCCCACCGGTTGAGGTCCGCCATCATCACCTTGATTTTCGGAACCACCTCGCGATTGGACGGGCCGTAGTTCCCCGCCGCAATCTTCGCCTCGGGGATATCGATCGGCCAATATTGGAGTTCGCAACCGGCCTTGCGGGCTATTTCCGGGAGCTTCAGCTGCGCGAGGTAACTGAAGGGACTGATGAAGTCGAAATAGAAGTCGATCTTGCGGCTCATCGTGCGGTCCCGAAGCCGACGAGCTTCTCGTAACTGTCCCAGAAGCCGACAATGGCGCCTTCGGTGACAAGGTGGTCGGCATCCTCGGCGCGGCCACCGCCCATCGCGATGAACGAGGTGGCCTGCTGTTCGCCGACAATGGCGTTCTGGACGATTTCCACCGCTTCGCCGTCTTCCATCGAGATCAGGCCGGCCGGACCGATCAGGTTGGTCTGCTTGCGCCGGATTGCCTGCATTTCTGCATCGTCGTCGGCGTAACCGAAGTGGGTCCAGACCAGCTCGAACGCTTCCTGTCCCTTTGGCACGATTTGCCGCACGGCGAGCGTGTTCTGAATCTGCTGGAGGACCAGGTTCGGGAAAACCGCGAGGATAACCAGGGTAATGCCGTCATCGAATTCCTGGCGGCCCTTGAGCAGCGACATGTCCTGAAGCTTGAACTCGGTATCGAAAGTCCTGGAATCGCCATAGGCCTGTTTGTCGGCGGCATCGTCGTTGCTGGCGGCGATGGAATAAAGGAGCGAATGCCGCTTCTCGCTGTCCATCAGTGACTTGCCGGTCTGGGTCGATCGGTAGAGCCCGAACGTATTGTGGAACAGGTGCAGAAGGCTGGCGTGATAGGGATCGCGGGTATTCTCGGCATAGAGCTTCCAGTTGCCGTGAACATATTGCCGCTGATCGCCCAGAACCTTGATCGGCTTGTGCATGATCCGTTTGATATGCTCGACAACCAGCGGGCCGAGGAAATCGTTCAGTGGCACCACGCTTTGAGAAAAGCTGGCGAAGACAAGCCCGCCGACGATCCCGACGCGCAACTGCTTGAGGCCATGCTGTTTCATGTCGAAATCGCCGGGCATTCCGCCCTGGCCCTTGAGACCGCGGCGGAACGGCACCCCGATCAGATTGCCGGCGAGGTCATAGGCCCATTGGTGGTAAACACATTCGAGATTGGGGCGATTGCCGCGCAGTTCGCGGCATACCAGTGCCCCGCGATGAGCGCAGCGATTGACCACGACATGAACGGCGCCATCAGCGGCCCTGGTGACGATGACCGGGGTTTCTCCGATGAAGGTTGATTTGAAATCGCCAGCCTCGGGCACTTCTGCCTCGAGCGCGACGAAGGACCAGGCCTCGCCCTGGAAGATCTTTTCCTGCTCGCGCGCGTGATACTCCGGATCGGTGAAAACCCGGTAGGGAACCCGGCGACCAGTTCCGTTTGCGGTTCTCGAGGTATTTTCGTCTGGCAGAGCTGTGTCGGTCATGATCAAAATCCTGGTCGCGAACTAAATCGGGCGAACCATCATCGTGTCGATGAGGTTGGTATCGAAAACGGCGATCTTCGAACGAAACAAGGGGCGCTCGCCCGACAAGTCGATCTCGTCTATATACTTGCCCGAATTGTAGATTGTTGTGTGTCCGTCAGTACGGGTCATAAGGACCGCATAATTGGTTTGCGTCTTTGCAAGTGCTCCCGTTGTGGAAACCATCCGGGTCGGACCGAGAATATGACGGTAGGCATGCACCGGGAAGATATTGGCTTTGCGCAGTGAAACAATGCGATCCACAAGCATTCCGCGGCTGTCGCAATAGATCGCCGCTGAATCCATGTTTCGCTCGAAGTTCTCGCGCGAGATCACGGTATAAACGCAGTCCGAAACAAAGAGTTCGGGCCACTCTTCCAAGCGATCATCGTCAATGAGTTCGGCGTAGAGCGCGTTGAGCTCGGAAGTGAGCTGCTGCAGCTCATAGCGGGAAGGGGTGTCGAGGAGCATTCAGGCGCTCTCTTTCGGTTGATCGATGCACACCCAGCCGTCTTCGATCGTGACGGGGTATGTCTTGATGGGGATCTGGCAGGGAAAGGCCTTGGCAGCTCCGGTGGCGATGTCGAACGAACCACCGTGAAACGGGCACTCGATAATTGTGCCGTCCTGGTAGCCATCGGTCAGCATGGCATTGCCATGGGTGCAAAGATTGTCGGTGACGAACACTTCGCCATCGACGTTGTAGACTGCAAGCGCAGGCATTTTTTCCTGGTAGACCGCGACCGGTTCACCGTCCTTGACGGAGGCTACTTGGCAAAGGCGCAATTTGTTCGACATGGCGTCTGGCAATTCCAATCTAGGTTATGGACCGGCGATCAAATGGATGATCAGCCGAGGGGAATATCCATTCCGTAGCCCGCGGCTTCGTTGCCGTGACCGAATATATCGCGGGTGTAGTATTCCTGCTGGCTTGGGGCCTTGCGGGCACCCCAGCCGAACTCCCACAGCCAGCCCGACGGGTTGGCGCAGTAGAAGGTCAGCGCCTGGTCGTTTGCATGCTTGCCGAGCTGGAGCGCGACGTCGATCTTGCGCGCCCGCACAATGTCGTGCGCGAGGCCGAGATCGTCGAGGTCGGTATATTCGAACATCAGGTGGTTGATGCGCTTTTCCATCGGGCCAAGCCCGAAAGCGACCGAATGCTGCCGCTCGTTGCAGTGCATGAAGTACGGCTGCGCCACCATCCCGTTGGGCAGCTGCAGGTGATACTCGACCGACCCGCGCAGCCCCAGCAGTCCGTAGAACGCCGCCGCCGCGGGAACATCGTCCTGACGCAGGATGCAATGCCCGATTCCTTCCGATCCGGTCACGAACTTTCCGTACATGGGGCGCCCAGGATGGAAAGGCTTGTGGGTGTCGACTTGCGGCCCGTAAAAAATTTCGGTGGGGTTCCCACCCGGATCAGCCAGCTTGGCAAGACCGAGCACGCGCCGCTCCCGAGCTTCGGCCTCGCTTGCCACCGTCAAGGAGATTCCGGCGGCGGTCAGCTTTGCCACCATGGCGTCGAATTCCACCGGATCGGCAACGCGCCAGCCCAGATAGGCAAGATCGTCGGAGTCGGAGGCATGCAACACGATGCGATGATGCCACTGGTCCATGCGCAGGTAGAGGCGGTCGCCTTCGCCCTCGTCGACAATCTCCATGCCGGCCACTTCGGCAGCATAACTGCGCCATGCATCGAGATTTGTTACGGTCAACCCGAGGTAACCGAGTTCCGTGACTGCTACCATTTGCCTTCTCTCCCAAGACGCGGCCCGCGTCGCGCGGGACCGTCATCACCGAATTGTGTTGTAGTCGGGTTTACCCGACCGACTCGACCTATTTAGTCGATAATTCTCCATGGTGCAATACGTTGCACCGGGAAATTTGTTGGTGTAGGAATGCGCAGCAGAACGTCAAACCAGCGACTCGCCCGTGATGGGCGGCGGCGCGGGGCAGCGTTTGGGAGCACCGCCAAGGTGCCCGGTCATCCAGCGACAGCCGACCGATCCGGCTTTCGCATCTTGGGAGTGGAGCGTTATGGAAGCCGCAGAAAAGCGCGTCGGTCGGATTGCCGATTTGCAAGCGATCAAACGGCGACTGAAGTCGTGGCTCGTGAAAGACCAGGCTAGGGGAATCTTCCAGATCGACCGCGCCGCCTTCACCGATGCCGAGCTGTTCGATATCGAGATGAAGTATATTTTCGAGCGCAACTGGATTTTTCTCGCGCATGAAAGTCAGGTCGCCAAGCCCCACGATTTCCTGACGACCAAGATCGGACGGACGCCCGTCATCATCACTCGGGACAGGACGGGCACTGTCTGCGGATTGGTCAACGCCTGCGCCCACCGCGGCGCCAAGGTCTGCCGCGAAAAGGCCGGCAACAAGAAGAATTTCATGTGCCCCTTCCACGGCTGGACCTACTCGTCTGCAGGCGACCTTCTTGACGTCACGGAAGAAGGTGCAGGGGGTTATGCGCCTGGTTTCAACCGCGCCGATTTCGGACTTCCCCGGATCGCCCGTCTCGAAATTTACCGCGGCTTTATCTTCGGAAGCCTGTCTCCCGATGTCTTGCCGCTCGAGGAATATCTGGCCGGTTCGAAGGCGTTCATCGACCTGTTGGTCGACCAGTCTCAGCAAGGCGAAATGGAGGTGCTGCCGGGCGCTACCCGGTACCGCTATCGCGGCAACTGGAAGATGCAAGTGGAAAACGGTCTGGACGGGTATCACGTCGGAACGGTCCATGCCAATTACTTCATGACGGTGATGCGTCGGGTCGAGGGGGCCTCCAAGAACGACACCAAGGCGATCGACTTTTCAAATTTCAACCGGCAGGACGGCGGCTCGTTTTCCTTCCATAACGGGCATTCAGTGCTCTGGGCCGACTACGCCAATTTCCGGGATCGGCCGAATTTCGAGGCCCTCGACTGGATCGAGGAAACCCATGGCGAGGAAAAGGCGCTGTGGATGAACAAACGCATCCGGAATCTTCAGCTGTTCCCCAACGTCTTCCTGATGGATCAGACCAGCACCCAGATCAGGATCATCCAGCCGATCTCCGTCGACGAGACCGAAGTCACGACCTATTGCATCGCTCCGGTGGGTGAAAGCGCCTCGGCACGGGCCCTGAGGATCCGGCAATACGAGGACTTCTTCAATGCCAGCGGCATGGCGACGCCGGACGATCTGACCGAATTCAACAACTGTCAGGCCGGGTTTGGTGCCGGCGAAGGCCGGATGAACGACATGTCGCGCGGTGCGACCCGGTGGGAGAAAGACGCCGGTCAATTCGGCGCGGGTCTCGCCGTGGATGCGGTGATGAGCAGCCCGGCGGTGGCCGACGAGGGACTTTATGTCGCAATCCACGACGAATGGATCAGCCGGATGAACACCGCAATCGACCAGGAGACTGCAGAACTTATTGCCAAGGGCGACCTGGAGTTGGCGCGATGACGGCTGCCGATACGCAATGGCTTGCCGTTCACCGTTTTCTTGGCCGCGAGGCAGTAGCGCTCGACGACAAGGACTGGGACACATGGCTGTCGCTCTATGCCGAAGACGCGGAATACTGGGCGCCGGCGTGGGATGACCGCGAGCGCCTGACCGCCGATCCGCAGCGCGAAATCTCGCTGATCTATTATCACAATCGCGGCGGCCTGGAGGATCGGGTTTTCCGCATTCGCACCGGGCGGTCCTCGGCAAGCACGCCCGGGCCGCGCACTTCGCACGTGTTCACGCTGCTATCGACGGAAGAAGGCGATGGCCTGGTGCGGGCGCGCACATCGTGGACGGTGACATCCGTGCTCGATGGGGCGGTAACCGTCTACAGCGGATCGGCCTTCTATGATCTCGAGCCTGCCGGCAGGAGTTATGTGATCAAGCGCAAGAAGACCGTGATCATCAACGACCTCGCGCAGACCATGCTCGATGTCTACAGCATCTGACCCACCCATGGCAGCAACAGCAGGGCGTCCCGTTGTCGGGACCATGATCGGCGATCCTGCGGGAATCGGACCCGAAGTGACGGTCAAGGCCCTCGCGGACGGTTCGGTACACGAGGTGTCGATTCCGGTGCTGCTTGGCTCGGCAGCGGCGGTGGAGCGTGCGCTCGACATGACCGGGGTCAAGGCCCGGGTGCGCCGGATGCGTTCGTTCGAACGGCCGAGCGACGATGTCCGGGTGATCGACGTGATCGACACCGGCGCCTTGCCGGACGGCGTTTTGCCGCTGGGCGAGGATACCGAAGTGGCCGGTCATGCCTCGGCGCAATGGCTGGACGAACTCGATGCGCTGGCCCGGGACGGGTCCTTTGCCGCGACGATCATGGGACCGATCAGCACCGGTTCGCTCAAGATGGCCGGAAAACTTGACAAGGTCATCAGTCCGACCCCTGGCGAAAGCTATCTGGTTTTGCTGACCGGACCCTTGCGGGTCGCGCATCTCACCGATCACATGTCGCTGCGCCAGGTGATCGACGTGATAACCGCCGATCTCGTGGCCAAGGCGATCGGGCAGGTCAACGATGCCATGCGGTCGTGGGGTATCGCCCGTCCGCGGATCGCCGTGGCGGGGCTCAACCCGCACGCCACGGGCGACGAAGACCGGCTTGCGATTGCTCCCGGGGTCGAGCGGGCGCGGGCAGCGGGCATTGCCGTGGAAGGCCCGATTGCGCCCGATTCGGTGTTCCGGCAGTGCATCGAGGGGCGTTACGACATGGTCCTCGCGATGTTCCACGATCAGGGGCACATTGCGGTCAAGACCTGGGGCTTTTCGGGCAACTGTGTGATCATGATGGGGCCGCCCTATCTGCACATGTCGGTTGCGCACGGCACCGCCTATGACATCGTCGGCACCGGACAGGCGGACGCGGCGATGATGCTCAGCGCGATGCGCACCTGCGGCCAGCTTGCATCGGGCCAGGGTTTTTCGGGAGACGCACAATGAATGCCATGGCACCAGTGGGGGCGCCCTCGCTCCCAACGGCGGTGGACTACAAGGTTTACCACGATACGCAGATTTTCGCCTCCGAGCAGCGCAGTGTCTTCAAGGGTCGCACCTGGTGCTACCTTGGGCTTGAGGCCGAGATTCCCAACGCCGGAGATTTTCGCGCGACCCATGTCGGTGAAACGCCGGTGGTCCTCGTGCGCGGGCAGGAAGGCAAGATCCATGCCTGGGTCAACCGGTGCGCGCACAAGGGCGCAACGGTGTGTCGCTCGCTGCGCGGCAACCAGGCCGACGGCGCGTTTGTCTGCGTCTACCATCAATGGGCCTACGATTCGGAAGGCACACTGGTTGGCGTGCCGTTCCGGCGCGGCCTCAAGGGAGTAGGGGGGTACGACAAGGATTTCGATCCAGCCAATCACTCGCTCGAAAAGCTCCGGGTGGAGAGTTACAAAGGCATGGTGTTCGGCACCTTTTCAGCCGAGATCGAGCCGCTTGAAGATTTTCTCGGCCCGGTGATGCGCAAGTACATCGACCGCGTTTTTCACCGCCCGATCAGGGTGCTCGGTTATTCCCGGCAATATATGGCGGGCAACTGGAAGCTCTACTCCGAAAACAGCCGTGACAGCTACCACGGCGCCTTGCTCCACCTGTTCTATCCGACCTTCGGCATTTACCGGCAAAGCCAGGACAGCGCCGGAGAATTGGCCGAGCAGGGTTTTCACAACGTCTTTACCGTCTCCAAGCCCAAGGGCGACATCGATTACGGCTCGTTCGGCGATGAAGCCAATCGCGAAATGCAAGGCGCTGCCAAATTGCAGGACGAAAGCCTGTTGCAGTTCCGGCCCGAGATCGAGGACGATGTCGGCTTGCACATCCAGTCGCTGTTTCCCTCGGTCGTGCTGCAGCAGATCCAGAACACCCTGGCGACACGCCAGATCGTGACTCACGGCGTCGACAAGACCGAATTGGTCTGGACCTATTTCGGCTATGCCGACGACGATGAGGAAACCACGCGTCACCGCCTGCGCAACCTGAACCTTGTCGGCCCCTCCGGCCTGATCTCGATGGAAGACGGCGAAGCGGTCGAGCTTTGCCAGCAAGGGACGATTGGGGCCGAAGGCAAGCACAGTTTCATCGAAATGGGCGGCGACGACGTGCGGGGCTATTACGCGCCGATGGGCATGGACGAGAACGCTGTGCGCGGCTTCTGGAAAGGCTATCTGAGCCTGATGGGCGATGCTCTTGCCGTCAGCGCCGAGGCATCGGCATGAGCTTGGTCGAGCCTGTTTTGCAGGGTCTCGTCGATTCCCTGAACGCCGCTTACGGACTGTGTCTGGATGACGACCGGCTTGAGGAGTGGCCCGAGTTTTTCGTCGACGATTGCCTCTACCAGGTGATCGCCCGCGAAAATGTCGACAACGGGCTGCCGGCCGCGGTGATGTATTGCGACAGCAAGGGCATGCTCGTCGATCGGGTGGTGGCGCTGCGCCGCGCCAACGTTTTCCCGGAGCATTTCAGTCGTCACCTGATTTCGCGAGCGGTCTTGACCGGGATCGACGGGGATACCGTGTCGGCCGAAGCAAGCTATGCCTTGCTGCAGACGCGCAACGACGGTGAGACCCGCATCTACAACGCCGGGAAATATGTCGACCGTCTGCTAATCAAGGACGGCGTAGCCAAGCTGGTGAGCCGAATGTGCGTCTATGACACCCACAGAATCGCGACGCTGCTGGCGACCCCAATCTGACTGCCGAACATCGTCTGGCGTCGAAAAGAAATCTAGAGGAGAAATACCATGAAACTGTTCATCAGCCCCGGCGCATGTTCCCTCGCCCCGCACATTGCCCTGCGCGAAACCGGTGCCGATTTCGAAGCCGTCAAGGTCGATCTGGCCGTGCGCAAGACCGAGGCGGGCGAGGATTTCCTCACCGTCAACCCGTCCGGCAAGGTCCCGGCCCTCACCCTGGACAGCGGCGAGACCCTGACTGAGAACCCCGCCATCCTGCTGTACATAGCCGACCAGAACCCCGCGTCTGGCCTGGCGCCGGCCGAAGGCAGCCTCGATCGTTACCGACTGCTGAGCCGTCTCAGCTTCCTCGGTTCCGAATTCCACAAGGCATTCGTGCCGTTGTTCGCCCCCGGCACTTCCGACGAAGCGAAGGCGGCGGCCGCGGAATCGGTCAAGAACCACCTCGCCGCGCTCGATAAGGAATTGGCCGGGCGGGACCACTATGCTGGCAATGCTTTCAGTGTTGCCGACATCTACCTGTTCGTGATGCTGGGTTGGCCAGCCTACGTCGGTATCGACATGGCCGCCTACCCCTCGCTCAGCGCCTATGCCGGCAAGATCGCGCAGCGTCCCGCCGTGGGTGCCGCGCTCAAGGCCGAAGGCTTGGCGTGAGCCGGACAGTCCGACTTCCCGCATTATGTGATGGAGTTCAACCATTCTCCATTTGCAAATGCGTTCTATTTAGTGCAATAGTAACGAGAAATCGGATGGACGCGAAAGCTGTGTGCATGACCTCGCGCGAACACAGGCAATGCTAGCGTCAAAAAACAGTTGAATATCGATTGGGAGAGCCATGACTGCCGTAGCCAACGACATCGCACGCCCGGAGATTGGCAAGTCCATCACGGTTGATGGCAGCGTCACGAATTATCACGATTTGGGCGATGGCGCACCGGTCCTGCTGATCCACGGATCGGGACCCGGGGTGACTGCCTGGGCCAATTGGCGGCTCAACATGCCCGAGCTCGCGAAGCGCTTCCGCGTCATCGCGCCCGACATGTTCGGGTTTGGCTATTCGGCTTCGAAGGGCCGGATCGAAGATAAGCGGGTTTGGGTCGATCAGGTCGCATCGCTACTCGATAGCCTCGGGATCGACAAGGTCTCGATGGTCGGCAATTCCTTCGGCGGCGGCATAACCCTGGCGTTCATGATCGCGCATCCCGATCGGGTCGAAAGGGCGGTGCTGATGGGGCCGGCAGGGCTCGATTTCCCGATCACGCCTGCGCTCGACCTGGTCTGGGGCTACCAGCCTTCGCTGGAGGAAATGCGCGCCTCGCTCAAGTACCTTGCCTGGGATCACAGCCGGCTAACCGAAGACCTGGTCCAGTCGCGCTACGAAGCGAGTGCGCGTCCGGAAGCGCACGAGCCGTATCACGCGACGTTCGGCGGGGCTGACCGGCAGCGCAACATCGCGATGCTGGCTAGCCGCGAGGAAGACGTGGCGGCACTTAAACACGAAACGCTCATCCTGCATGGCCTGTTCGACCAGGTGATTCCGCTGGAGTCCACCGTTCGCCTGGCCAGCCTGTTGCCGCGCGCCGACCTGCACGTGTTCGCGGAATGCGGCCACTGGGTTCAGATCGAACGGATGGCGAGCTTCAACCGCATGGTCACTGAATTTCTAGAGAACGGCCTCAAGGCCTGAAGGGACAAGGAGAACTGAAATGGCACTGACCGGTGTACTTCGCCCTGGCTATGTCCAGTTGCGCGTCCTCGATCTGGATGAAGCGATCCAGCACTATCGTGACCGTATCGGCCTCAACCTGGTGAGCGTCGAGGGAGGCAGGGCTTTCTTCCAGGCCTTCGACGAGTTCGATCGCCACAGCATCATTTTGCGCGAAGCCGATTCTGCCGGGCTCGACCGGATGGCCTTCAAGGTCGCCAGGGATGCCGATCTCGACCACTTTGCCGAACGGCTGCTCGACATCGGGGTTCATGTCGACGTGATTGCGGCCGGAGAGGATCCTGGTGTTGGCCGCAAGATCCGCTTCAATACGCCAACCTCCCACGTGTTCGATCTCTATGCCGAGATGGAGCTGTCCGAGAGCGGTCCGGCCGTGCGCAATCCGGACGTCTGGATCGCCGAACCGCGCGGTATGCGCGCGACCAGGTTCGATCACTGCGCCCTCAATGGTGTCGATATTTCGGCGAGCGCAAAGATTTTTGTCGAGGCTCTCGATTTTTCGGTGGCCGAGGAATTGGTGGACGAGACTTCGGGTGTACGCATGGGCATTTTCCTGTCATGCAGCAACAAGGCCCATGACGTGGCGTTCCTCGGCTATCCAGAGGACGGTCGGATTCACCACACCTCGTTTTTTCTCGATTCCTGGCACGATGTTGGCCATGCAGCGGATATCATCAGCCGCTACGACATTTCGCTGGATATCGGCCCGACCCGCCATGGGATCACACGCGGGCAGACGATCTACTTCTTCGACCCCTCGGGCAACCGGAACGAGACGTTCAGCGGCGGCTACACCTACTATCCCGACAATCCGCGCCGGATGTGGCAGGCCGAGAATGCCGGCAAGGCGATCTTCTATTACGAGAAGGCGCTCAACGACCGCTTCATGACGGTGAACACCTGAGCATGAACGGAGTGGCGACAATCCGGTCGGTGGGACACGATCTTGCCGCCAAGGCGGTGCAGGTCGCGGTGGCGAAAGGCGGCGAGGCGGGCTGTCCCCTCGTCGCCGCAGTGGTTGGCGCCACCGGGGAACTGGTCGCCCTGTTGCGCGCCACCGGGGCCCCGTTTCCCTCCTCTCAGATCGCGCAGGACAAGGCCTATACCGCTGCCAGCTTCAAGGTTCCGTCGCCGGACGTCTACAAGATGGTCGCAGGCAATCCCGCGCTAAGCGGAGGTATCGCCGCGAAGCCCGGAATCGCTATGTTCGGCGGCGGACTGCCGATCGCGATCGCCGGCGAAATCGTCGGCGCGATCGGAGTGTCGGGCGGAACCGAAGAACAGGATACGCAGTGCGCAAACGCAGCCCTCATCTCGATCGGGGCGACGCAATATTGAGTGTCCGGCCATCGCGGCACTGAAACAAGACGCTACGGAGAATTGAAGAGCCCATGGCACATGAGAATATCCCGGCTGTTACCGACACCATCCTGAATTTCATCGGGGGCGATTATCGCCGTGGAAGCACCGGCAAGACCTTCGACAATTTCGCTCCTGCGACCGGCCTTCGGATCGGTACTGTCCACGAGGCGAGCGAGGCCGATGTGGCCGATGCGGTTGCCGCGGCCAAGGCGGCGCTCAACGGCCCCTGGGGCAAGATGACCACGGCGGAACGGGTCAAGCTCATCTCCGCGGTCGCCACCGAGATCGAGCGCCGCGCGGACGATTTCCTCGCAGCCGAAGTGGCGGATACCGGCAAGCCGCGCCATGTCGCCTCGCATATCGACATTCCGCGCGGTGCCGCGAACTTCCGGATGTTTGCCGACGTCATCTCCACTACCCCGACCGAATCCTTTGCAACGGCAACGCCCGATGGCGGGCAGGCGCTCAACTACGTGGTGCGCAAGCCCAAGGGTGTGATCGCGGTGATCTGCCCGTGGAACTTTCCCCTGCTGCTGATGACCTGGAAGGTTGGACCTGCCCTGGCTTGCGGCAACACGGTTGTGGTCAAGCCATCCGAAGAGACGCCGCGGACCGCGGCGCTGCTGGGTGAGGTCATGAACGCGGTCGGGATGCCCGAAGGGGTCTACAACGTGGTGCACGGTTTCGGGGCGGGTTCGGCCGGTGAATTTCTGACCTCGAACCCCGACATCGATGCAATCACCTTTACCGGCGAAACCGGCACCGGCCAGGCGATCATGCAGAAGGCCGCGGTCGGGGTGCGCGACATTTCGTTCGAGCTGGGCGGCAAGAATCCAGCCGTGGTGTTTGCCGACGCCGATCTCGACAAGGTGGTCGAAGGATTGTCGCGTTCGGTATTTCTCAACACCGGGCAGGTCTGCCTCGGGACCGAGCGGGTCTATGTCGAACGGCCGGTTTTCGACGAATTCGTGAAGCGGATGACGGTGGCGGCCAAGGCGTTCAAACCAGGTGCAACCGGCGATCCCGCCTACCTTGGCCCGCTGATCAGTGCGGAGCATCAGGAAAAGGTGCTGGGATACTATGCGCGCGCGGTGGCCGAAGGCGCCACTGTCGTCACCGGGGGCGGGGTTCCCGCGCTTTCGGGGGACGAAACGGGCGGCTTCTATGTCGAGCCGACGTTGTGGACAGGCCTGGCGCACGACAGTTCGGTGATGCGCGAAGAAATCTTCGGGCCGTGCTGCGGGGTCATTCCCTTCGATAGCGAAGACGAGGTGATCGGCCTAGCCAACGATACCGACTATGGGCTGTGCGCGACGATCTGGACCGAAAACCTCTCGCGGGCGCACCGCGTGGCCGCCTCGATGCAGGTTGGCGTCTGCTGGGTCAATTGCTGGTTCCTGCGGGATTTGCGCACCGCATTCGGCGGTTCGGGACATTCCGGGATCGGCCGCGAAGGCGGCGTGCACAGTCTCGAATTCTACACCGAAACCGAAAACATCTGCGTGAAGCTCTGAGACCATGACGACTGAAACCACTATCGATCCCACGGCCATCCAGCAGGCGGCCGAGCAATTGAGGGGCGCGGCTGCCAGCGGCAAGCCGGTGGCGCCGATTCGCGATGTCATTTCGGCCGGCGGGGTGGATGCCGCCTACGCCGTGCAGGAAATCAACACCCGGCACGCCCTTGACAGCGGACGGCGCCTGGTCGGCCGCAAGATCGGCCTGACCTCGCTGGCGGTGCAGCGCCAGCTTGGCGTCGATCAGCCCGATTACGGCATGCTGTTTTCCGATATGGACGTGCCCGAGGGAATTCCGATCTCGCTCGATCAGGTCATCCAGCCCAAGGTCGAGGCCGAAATCGCGATCGTGGTCGGCCGGGACCTGCTCTATCCCGATCTCACCACGGCCGAGATGATCCGCGCGGTCGAATATGTCGTACCCGCGATCGAGATCGTCGATAGCCGTGTTGCCAACTGGGACATCCGCATCTGGGACACCGTCGCCGACAACGCCTCGAGCGGGTTGTTCGTGCTGGGGGCGGTGCCGCGCAAGCTCGAAGCGCTCGACCTGCGCGAATGCGGCATGGTGATGGAGGCAAAGGGCGAGCCGATCTCCGTAGGGGCGGGGATTGCCTGCCTCGGCAGCCCGATCACCGCATCGCTGTGGCTGGCGCGGGTCATGGCCCGGGTCGGACGCCCGCTGCTTGAAGGCGACGTGATCCTGTCCGGCGCGCTCGGGCCCATGGCCGGGATCGCGCGCGGCGATGTCGTGGAAGCGAGAATCAATGGCGTCGGAACGGTGCGGGCGGCTTTCGCTGCCGAGGCCGGCTGACGCAGATGAACGGAGAGATCGAAGAATGACCAAGATGAAATGCGCCATCATCGGCTCCGGAAATATTGGTACCGATTTGATGATCAAGCTGCTCAAGGGGTCCGATACCCTTGAACTGGCGGCGGTGGTCGGGATCGACCCGGCCTCGGAAGGCCTCGCCATGGCCCGCGAACGCGGCGTGGCGACAACCCATGAGGGTATTGAAGGGCTGCGCAAGCTGCCGGCCTACCCCGAGATTGGCATCGCGTTCGATGCGACTTCGGCCTACGCCCACAAGGAACACGATGCGGCCCTGCAAGCCGACGGCAAGCTGGTTGTAGACCTGACCCCTGCCGCGATCGGGCCGTTTTTTGTTCCGCCGGTCGGCGGAGTGCTCGACAGCGAAATCCGCAATGTCAACATGGTCACCTGCGGCGGCCAGGCGACCATTCCCATTGTCGCCGCGGTTTCGCGGGTGACCCCGGTCCACTACGCCGAAATCGTCGCGTCGGTGTCCTCGCGTTCTGCCGGGCCCGGCACCCGCGCGAACATCGACGAATTCACCCGGACCACCGCGCAGGCGATCGAGATAGTGGGCGGTGCCGGCCGCGGCCGGGCGATCATCATCCTCAATCCCGCCGAACCGCCGATGATCATGCGTGACACGATCTTCACGCTGACCGATCAGGTGGACGAGGACGCCATCCGCGCCTCGGTCAAGGAAATGGTCGAAACCGTGCAAGCCTATGTGCCCGGCTATCGCCTCAAGCAGGAAGTGCAGTTCGAACGGTTCGGCTCGAACCGGCCGCTGAAGATCCCCGGATACGGCGAATTCGTCGGCCTGAAGACCAGCGTGTTCCTCGAGGTCGAGGGCGCTGGCGACTATCTTCCGAAATATTCCGGCAACCTCGACATCATGACCGCCGCCGCCAAGGCAGCGGGTGAGCGTCTGGCCCAACAACGCCTTGAAAAGGTGGCAGCATGACCTTCAATCCCGAAACCGGAAAGCTCTACATCCAGGACGTCACCCTGCGTGACGGCATGCATGCCATTCTTCACATGTACGGCACCGAAAGTGTCCGCACCATTGCCAAGGCGCTGGACGATGCCGGCGTCGATGCGATCGAGGTGTCGCACGGCGATGGCCTCAACGGCACGTCGTTCAACTACGGGTTCGGTGCGCATACCGACTGGGAGTGGATCGAGGCCGCCGCCGATGTGATCAAGAACGCCGTGCTGACCACATTGCTGGTGCCGGGTATCGGCACGGTCGAGGAACTCCGCCGCGCCTATGCGCTCGGCGTGCGCTCGGTGCGGGTGGCGACCCATTGCACCGAGGCCGACGTCGCCAAGCAGCACATCGGCATTGCCCGCGACCTCGGCATGGATGTCTCGGGTTTCCTGATGATGAGCCACATGATCGATGCCGAGGCGCTGGCGCAGCAGGCCCTGCTGATGGAAAGCTATGGGGCGCATTGCGTCTATGTGACCGACAGCGGCGGCGCGCTCGACATGGACGGGGTGCGCGATCGCCTGCGGGCCTATGACCGCGTCCTCAAGCCGGAAACCCAACGCGGGATCCACGCCCACCACAACCTTTCGCTCGGTGTCGCCAATTCCATCGTCGCTGCCCAGGAAGGCGCGGTGCGGATCGACGCGAGCCTAGCCGGAATGGGGGCAGGGGCTGGCAACGCCCCGCTCGAGGTGTTCGTCGCCGCTGCCGACCGCAAGGGGTGGAACCATGGCTGCGACGTGATGGCCCTGATGGACGCGGCAGAGGACATCATCCGTCCGTTGCAGGACCGCCCGGTGCGCGTGGATCGCGAAACGCTGAGCCTGGGCTATGCCGGGGTCTATTCGAGCTTCCTGCGTCACGCGGAAAAGGCCGCCGAACAGTATGGGCTGGATACGCGCGAAATCCTGATCGAACTGGGCAAGCGCCGGATGGTCGGGGGGCAGGAAGACATGATCGTCGATGTCGCGCTCGATCTTGTTTCCGCACGTGCAGCATAGGCCCAAGGCAATGGACAAACTTGAGCGATACGCCGAAATCCTCGACAGCGCCGCTTTGCACGCGCGTGCCACACCGCAGCTCACCCATACCGATCCCGACCTGAGCGTCGCGGATGCCTACCGGGTCCAGCAGCTGTCGGTCGATCGGCGGCTGGCGCGGGGCGAACGCCGCATCGGGGTCAAGATGGGGCTGACGAGCCGCGCCAAGATGCTGCAGGTCGGGGTCGACGAGGTCGCCTGGGGGCGCTTGACCGATGCTATGCTGATCGAGGAGGGCACGGCCATGTCGCGGGCGCGTTTTGTCCATCCGCGGGTCGAGCCGGAAGTCGCCTTTTTGATGAAGGCGCCGCTGGCCGGTAAGGTGACGGCGGCGGCCGCGCTGGCGGCGGTCGAGGCGATTGCCCCGGCCATGGAAATCATCGACAGCCGCTATGAGAACTTCAAGTTCGCGTTGTCCGATGTCATCGCCGACAACACCTCGTCGTCCGGGCTGGTGATCGGCTCCTGGAACGATCCAGCAATGGATTTCTCGAACCTCGGCGTGTACCTCGAAATCGACGGGGAAGTGAAGCAAATCGGCTCGACCGCCGCGATTCTCGGCCACCCACTACGCTCGCTGGTCGCGGCAGCCAGGCTTGTTGCCGAAGCTGGTGAGGAGATTTCGGTCGGGGACATCGTGATGGCGGGCGGGATCACCGCCGCGCCCAATCTGGCACCTGGTCAAACGGTGCGCACGACCGTCCAAGGGCTGGGTTCGGTCATGTTCCAGGTGGAGGCCTGAATGCCGATCATCGAGGTCAACTTGCTCGAAGGGAGGACTCCCGACGACAAGGAGCGGTTGATCCAGGCTTTGACCGCTGCCGCCATCGAAGCGATCGGTGCGCCGCGCGAATCGGTTCGCATCATCCTGCGCGAGATGCCGCCGGGCCATTTCGCGGTGGGTGGAGAGACCTTCGCTGCCAAAGCGGCCGCGAAGGCGGCTGGACAAGGCTAGGACCGTGACCGGCCTCTATCAAATCCGCGTGGTTGGCGGCGGCGAGTTCACCTGCGGCGGGGACGAGCGGGTCCTCCTCGCAATGGAACGTTGTGGTGCCGGCGATATCGGGGTTGGTTGCCGGGGCGGCGGATGCGGAATTTGCCGGGTGAGGGTAGTCGAAGGCGATTACCGGACCGGCAAGATGAGTGCGGCGAAGGTGTCGGATAGCGATCGCCAGGCAGGTTATGCCTTGGCTTGCCGTCTGTTCCCGGCCGAAGATCTGGTCATTGCAGTGGAATAAGGTTGGAAGGAGTTTTAAGATGGCTACTCAACTGAAAAGCGCGGAAAACGAATACGGCATCAAGCCGGAATACGGCCACTTCATTGGCGGTGAATGGGTTTCGGGTGACAGCGGCAAGACGATCGACCTGATCAATCCGGCGACCGGGGCGGTGCTCACCAAGATCCAGGCGGGCAACGCCAAGGACATTCAGCGCGCGGTCGCGGCGGCCAAGGCCGCCTTCCCGAAGTGGTCGGAAAGCTCGCCCGCCGAGCGCCAGGAAATCCTGATCGAGGTCGCCCGTCGGCTCAAGGCGCGCCACCAACATTACGCAACGCTCGAAACTCTGAACAACGGCAAGCCGATCCGCGAATCGATGTACTTTGACATGCCGCAGGCTATAAGCCAATTCGAAGTGTTCGCCGGCGCAGCCTATGGCCTACACGGCCAGACGCTGGACTATCCCGATGCGATCGGCATCGTCCACCGCGAGCCGCTGGGCGTTTGCGCGCAGATCATTCCATGGAACGTCCCGATCCTGATGATGGCCTGCAAGATCGCGCCAGCCCTGGCTTCAGGCAACACGGTGGTGCTCAAGCCCGCGGAAACCGTCTGCCTTTCGGTTATCGAATTCTTCGTCGAAATGGCCGACCTTCTGCCCCCGGGCGTAATCAACGTCGTGACCGGTTACGGCGCCGACGTCGGTGAAGCGCTGGTGACCCACGAGGATGTCCGCAAGGTCGCGTTCACCGGTTCGGTGGCGACGGCTCGCCGGATCATCCAGTATGCTTCCTCGAACATCATTCCCCAGACTCTGGAATTGGGCGGCAAGTCGGCGCACATCGTTTGCGCGGATGCCGATATCGATGCGGCAGTGGAGAGCGCCACGATGTCGACGGTGCTGAACAAGGGTGAGGTCTGCCTGGCCGGTTCGCGGCTGTTCCTGCACCAATCGATCCAGGACGAGTTCCTCGCCAAGTTCAAGGTGGCCCTCGAAGGCATCCGCCAGGGCGATCCTCTGGACTTTGCCACCCAGCTTGGTGCGCAGGCTTCGCAGATGCAGATGGACAAGGTCCAGAGCTATCTTCAGCTGGCTACCGAGGAAGGTGCCACGGTCCTCACCGGAGGCAGTCGCAACGAAAGCCTCGCCGACGGGCATTTCATCAAGCCAACGGTCTTCACCAACGTCAGCAACTCGATGCGTATCGCCCGCGAGGAAATCTTCGGCCCGGTCACCAGCGTGCTGACCTGGAACGACGAAGACGATATGATGGCGCTGGCGAATGATACGACCTATGGCCTGGCCGGTGGCGTCTGGACCAGGGACATCTCCCGCGCGCACCGGATTGCCCGCAAGCTCGAAACCGGAACCGTGTGGGTCAACCGTTACTACAATCTCAAGCCCAACATGCCGCTGGGCGGATACAAGCAGAGCGGTTTCGGCCGTGAATTCAGCCATGAGGTGCTGCACCACTATACGCAGACGAAGTCGGTGGTCATCAATCTGCAGGAAGGTCGCGTGGGGATGTTCGACCAGTAAGGCCGAGCAACCCCGCACAACCGGCTTGAAGAGGAGAGTGGCATTGTCTGCAAGGCTTGAAGGACAGGTTGCGCTGCTGACTGGCGGCGCAACCGGAATTGGTGCGGCGGTGGTCGCCCGCTATATTGAAGAAGGGGCCAGGGTTGGTGTGCTCGTCCGAGACGACGAGCAGGCCCAGCTGGTGCGTTCGCGCCACGGTGACAAGGTCGCCGTGGTCGCGGGCGACGTCCGTTCCTTTGCAGACAATGCCCGGGCCGTCGCCGAGACAGTCGGGGCATTCGGCAAGCTGGATGTCTTTGTCGGCAATGTCGGGATCTGGGATTTCATGGTGCCCCTTGAGCAGCAGGATCCCGAGCTTCTGGAAAAGACATTCGACGAAATCTTTGACGTCAACCTGAAGGGGTATTTCTTCGGTGCGCGCGCCGCGATTCCCGAACTGAGGAAAACCAAAGGCAGCATCGTCTTTACCGCCTCGACGTCGAGCTACTACACTGGCGGCGGCGGGACACTGTATGTCGCATCGAAGCACGCGGTGCTTGGCCTGATCCGGCAGCTGGCCTGGGAACTGACACCCGATATCAGGGTCAATGGCGTCGCGCCGGGCGGCACCCGAACTCCGCTCAGCGGCACCAAGACTGGCGGGTTTTCCGAAACCAAGATGGAGGAGATGCTTGGCCTGGACGGAATGATCGCGGGCATGACGCCACTGGCGCGGATCGCCGAGCCGGACGATCATGCAGGTCTCTACGCGCTTTTGGCTTCGCGTCGCGATTCCGCATACATGACCGGAACGGTTCTGCTCAGCGACGGCGGCGTCGGCATCGGCAAGCGCCCCGACGCCTGATCCGCTGGTTCGGCCAGACGGCAAACACCGCAGGAACGACACCCTGTATCCGAATGTGGAGGATCGAGAACCATGGCCGAAAAATTCGAGTTCAAGGAACTGCTGAACGTGGCGGGTGTGATCGGCGCCGCGCGGTGGAAGCCAACCCATGTGGGACCAACGATTGCTCCGCCGGAACTGGTCGAATTCGGCGGCGATATCACTCGGGATCGGGCCGAACGCATGATGGGGCATGCCGAAGCAGGCGGGCTTGCGATCTATGGCATCGGCCAGCTCAGCTACCAGCGGGCGCCGGTCGACAAGACAGTCGTCTACCCGATCGATGCCTATTACGCGCATGGCCAGTACACCTCGGTGATCGCGACCCTCAACCGGGTTGCTGTGCTGCTGGACAACAAGGCAAAAGTGGATGTTCAGGACATGGTGCGAAAGATGGTTCTGGTCGACAACTGAGCACTGCGCGCCCGGGCCGGCCTCGGTCCGGTTCCGGCGTATCGGACCGAGGCCAGGAACGGATCCGTTCAATCTTCGAACCGCATCCGAAGTCCGGGGTTCAGCGCATCGTGCTCTTGTCGAGAAAGCGATCCGCGGCGATCATTTCCGGCAACACGCCGTGTTGTATAAGCTGGGCTTCGGCGGCGTCGATCATGGCTGGAGGTCCGCACAAATAAGCCTCGGTGCGGGTCAGGCCGGGAAGCCGTGCGATCGGCTCGGTGACCAACCCTCGGCCCCCGGTCCAGTCGCTGCCCGCATCCTCTTCCGAAAGTACCGGAACAAATTCGAAGGGCGCATCCCAGGCCGCGCTAAGCGCTTCGATCTCGTCCAGACAATAGAGGTGTTGGCGGGTCCGGGCCCCGTAGAGCAGGGTTACCGGACGGTTCGCACCCATGGACTGGGCTTGCTGCAAGATCGCCATGATCGGGGCAAGGCCGCTGCCGCCTGCCAGGCACAGCATCGGCGCTGAGCTGTCATTGAGGCGAAATTGACCAAAGGGACCTGAGAGATCAAGCGTCTGGCCAATGCGATCTTCACCGAACAGCCAATCGGTGAAGAGGCCGCCGGGGACGTGCCGGACATGGAATTCGAGCCGCTGTGCCTCTCCTCGTTCGGGGGCGAATGCGAAGGAATAGCTGCGCGGTTCGGCCATGCCCGGTCCCGTGAGGTCGGCATATTGGCCCGGCGAGAACTGCATCGGGCGATCGATTTTGACGACAAGATTGATGATGTCCGGGCAAAGCCGGGACGTGGCAACGATGGTCGCAGTGAAACTTTCCACAGCCTGCTGGCGGGATAAAGGGGCATCAAGTGCGATGACCAGGTCCGAGCGCGGCATCGCCTGGCATGCCAGGCGGTACCCTTGTGAAAGCGCATCGCGTTCGAGAACCAGGGCCGAAGGACTCAGTTCCCCGATCTTGCCGTCCATCAGTTTGAACCGGCAAGTGCCGCATGAACCGACCTTGCAGTCGTGCGGCATGGCCAGCCCCTCTGCCAGCATCGCTTCAAGCAGCGTTTTGCCTCGTGGGATCTCCAGGATTGCCGGTTCTCCGGCAATACTGACCTTGCTTGATCGCTGCTTCTTGAGAATTGAGAACATTGCATGGGTCGCCTTGCATGGACATGAAGAAATTGTGAAAAAGAAGCGGGATCCCCGTTAAAGGGACCCGCCAAGGTTACATGGGGGCAATCGGAGAGGAAAACCCCCATGCGGGTGGAACCGTCAGTCGGTGGTGGCCCAAGCGGGCCAACCAGTCTGTGTGTTCGCCGCCATCGCTAGTTTGCGCTCGCTTGGCGAAGCGAAATGTAGATCCCAGTCCTTCAACCTCGGCTGCGCGATGAACCGGTGCCAGACGGGCGGGACAAGGCCGCACAGGAAGCAAAGGAACAGCGAAGGCATCTGCGGCGCCTTCGGCTCGGGCTGAAGTTCGTAGAAGGGAATGTGGCCGTCGAGATGGTGGTTGATGTGGTTGGTAATTTCCACGCCTATCGGACGCACGATCATGCCAAGATGGTTCCAGGCGTGGTGTTTCGCGATGGGATCGCCTTCCACGCGCAGCAGGCCATAGTGCTGGAAATAATTGAAGCCTTCGACGAACATCTTGGCAAAGAACATTGCGCCAACAGTAGCGAATCCGGCGATCGGCCCTGCCGCCGCGGCAACCCCCAGGATGATCGCGCCGACCAGCACCAGCTGGAGCCACATGACATTGCGCCAGCTCCACGGCGAATGTCCGAGACGCGACAGGATTTCGCCCTGCTTTTCCCAAGTGTCCTTGTACGAACCCCAGGTCGCCTGGAACACGAAGCTGTATATCGTTTGTCCGCGTAGCGGGGTGTCGCTGTCCTTCGCGGTGTCAAGATGGACGTGGTGGGTGACAATATGAGCAACATCACGGTTGGGATCGCCGTAAAAGGCGCTCAGGCCCTTGGCCACGGCCCGTGGGAACCAATGGCGGCGATGCATCAGCTCGTGCGCCACTGGCAGGGTCGGGACAGCCGACAGCCAGGCCAGGCTGGCGATCGAACCGATCAATTGCCATGCCGAACCATCGGTTCCCCAGATCGGGTTGGTTCCGGTCGCCACCGAATTCGCGAACGCCAGATAGAGTGCAACCATCAAAGGGAATTGCAAGTAAATCGTGCGATATCGGCAACCAGTGCAATCCCGCGCGAGCGCGCCTTGTGATCGCTCGGCAGGACGATATCCAGTAGCATCAGCACCGCGAAGGTGGCGATGCCAAGCCAGACGAACGGGCCGCCCAAGCCAGACGAACGGGCCGCCGAGGATGAAACCCGCAACGCCGGTGAGGGTCATGGCGGGGACCAGAAAATAGCGCAGAGCATCCATGGCTTCTCTCCGATTTTGGGCACCTGCCCGCGGATGCGGGGAGCGTCCGATTGTCTTTTGATTGAACGGCGCGACAGACGGGTTCACCCGATGTCGCGCCGGGAATTACTAGAGGTAGATGTTCAGGTTCTTGCTGAGCATCACGTTGTGCTTGAGGATGATCCGGCGCTTGACCAGCTGATAGGCACCGCCAGTCTCGCGCCAGATGTCGATCCGGCTGCCGATCAGCGAATCCTCGTCACGTTCGTTGCGGTTGCGATAGGCGTAGAAGTTCGAGAACACCCTGAACTCATCCGCCTTGTCGGTGTGTTCCACTTCGACATTGGTGACGATGTGGGCGTAGCGCGTGGCCGGATCTTCCGACCATGCCGTGCCCGTTTCCAGGCGCGTGAGGCGTTTTTTGATCTCGTCGAGGCTGTCGTTGTAATAGGCCATCCGTGTCAGGTCGGTGACCTGATCGGTCGTATCGCGGCGATAGCGGGTCTCGATCCCCGGCATGTGATAATGCAGGTCGTCAGCGAGCATTGCTACCCAGCCGACATAGTCTTCATCGTCCAGGCAGCGCGCTTCGCGATAAAGCGTCTGGGTCAGCGCATGGGTCAATTCCAGCGAAGCGGTTGCGCCAGTGCGGGGGCGTTCGAGAGTGGTGGTCTGGTTCATTGTCAAATATCCTCTCAAAGCGCGAACAGGCCGGGAAGGTCGCGCGTTTCGGCCACCCCGGTCAGGCGGGGTTCGGGCCGCGGCGGCATCGCGCCGAGATCGGTGGCCTCCATCATGTCCAGCCACCGCTGGTAGAAGCCGCGCTGGTTGGCGTCGTTGTACTGGCCGCGATAGACGATTCCGGGCAGGGTATCGTGATCGATCTGGCGCCCAATGCCGCAGCGGTAGTGCAGCTTCTCGTGCCGGGTGACGACGCCGCGGTTGACCGTGGTGCAGTTCTCCCAGTTTTCGCCATCGTCCATCTCGAATGTACCGCCGGGGCCGAAAGTCTGCATCACGCCCTTGGTCACTTCGTCCTTGATGTCGTCGGGCATCGCCTTGTTGACGATCACCCAGGTTTTGAGCTCGAACTGCATCGGACCCTTGGGCTGCCATTGCCGGAAGGTTGAAATGCCCGGCAGGAACGAGACGTTCGGGAAAATCGAGGCGGAGGCCACCGAGCCGAAGATCTGCGAGCGCATCGTGCCCAGCCGATCGGCCATCTTCGGGCGGATCTTCTCGTAATATTCCATCACCTTGGGGCGGCCGAGCAGGAACAGGTCGCCCACGCCCTCGGTGCCGAATTCCCAGCCGTGGCCATTGACGCTGGCATGGTAGGAATTATCCATGTCGATCGGCGGGAAGGGCTGGCCGTTGTTCATCGACCGGCAGCCCGAATCGTGGGTCCAGCCCGCGTGGTAGGCATCGCCGATGAAGTTCTCGACCCCGAACTTCCAGTTTGCGCTGATCACCGACTTGATGCAGCCGCCAATCAGTTCGGTGCCGCCTTCCTCGTTGTCGAGCAGCATGTCGAGGTACCAGCGGAAATCGCCGAGCCAGGCGTCGAGGCTGGGGCCGTCCTCGGCAAAGGTGGCGAACACCAGCCCCTTGTAGCTGCCGACCCGGGCGACCTGCCGCAGTCCGTTCTTCTTGCGGTCGATGTCGCCTTCGTCGTAGCAGTATTCCTCGTGCATGCCCTGCAGTTCTCCGGCGGTGTTGAAGGCCCAGCCGTGATAATTGCAGACGAACCGGCGGGTGTTGCCGGCATCCGCGAAGCAGACCTTGTTGCCGCGATGCGGGCAGGAATTGAGGTAGACCTTGATCGAGCCATCGGGCTGACGGGTGACGATCACCGCGTCCTCGCCCATGTGCGTGGTCAGGAAATCGCCGGCCTTGGGCAGCTGGCTTTCATGGGCGACAAACAGCCAGGATCGCGCGAAGATGCGGTACAGTTCCTCCTCGTAGATTTCCGCGTCGCTGAAGATGCGGCGGTCGAGCCAGCCTTCCTTGAGGTCCATGTAACGCGAAAATTCCGGCTCACGGCCGATCCGTTCCAAACGCATGGTCATCGTCTCCCGTTGTATTGATCTAGAAAAATACGTTGACGTTGCTGTCGGGCAGCACCGAATGGTCGAGCGCGATTTCGCGCGCAGCGAGAAGCCAGCTTTCGCCCCCCTTGCGCCAGCGATCCGTGCGTCCGGCGGTGAGCAACCGGGTCTGCCCGTCGATCCGGTTCCGGTGGATCACCACCACCGAATGAACCACCGCTTCGTTCGGCTCGTCCGCGTCCAAAACCTCGACGTTCGAGACCACCCGGCGCACGAAGTTCGGCGGATCCTCAGCCCAGACAAAGCCGGAGCGCAGGCGATCGATCCGCAGCTTCAGCCGGGCGAGATTGTCGTTGAAGACATTCCCCGCGCCGACCGCGATCGGGGCGGAACGATCGGCCCGGAAGCGACGGCTCTTGAGCGCCATATGGTAGGACACGTCCTCGCACAGCAACTCCAGCCACTCCTCGAAGCGCTCGTCGTCGAGCAGCCGCGCCTCATGGAAGAGGCGCTGGGTAAGGGCGGTTACCGTGTCATGCAGGGCGGGTTGGGGGCGTACGTCAAGCATCGACGGCCTCCCGCGATGCCAGCGAATTGAGATTGTAGGCGGGAACGTCGCTCCAGCTCGAGGCCTGCATGTGTTCTTGCCAGCGGCGGTAGAAGTAGCGCTGATTGTGTTCGCTGACCAGGCCGGCGGCAATGTCGCCCGGAAAGCCTTCGCGCGCGCCGGAGCGGCCCAGCGCCATGTTGGTGTAGACATCCATCTGCGAAGTGCGCCAGCCGCGCGACTGTTCGGTGCAGGCGGCAAGGTTGTCGCCATCGTCGTTGTCGAACAGGCCGGCCAGCCCGAAGGTCAGGCACTGGTTGTCGAGGATTGTCGCCTTGATCTCTTCGGGCATGTCGTTTTCGACCATGGCCCAGGTCCATTGCTCGATCTGGCCCGGTCCCTTGGGATGGTAGACCCTGAACCAGTTGAGGCCGGGCAGGAACTGGAGGTTGGGAAAGATCGTGATGTTGATCTGAGAGCCCCACAGCTGTTCGCCGCGGGTCTTGCCGAGCCGCTCGATCGCGGTCGGCCGGTTGGCCTCCAGATAGTCGAGCATCGGCTTCGGATCGGGGTAGAAAGCATAGCCGGACACGCCGTCGAGAAACGTCAGCGCCATGTGGCCGTTGAGCCCGGCTACCGACAGCCCGCCTTCGAGGTTGGCGCTGGAATTGCCGACGCTGAGGCCGGACAGGTCCATCGACTGCACCGCCATCATCGCCCCGGCATGGGCCCAGCCCAGGTGATAGCCATCGCCGCAGACATTTTCGACCGGCAGCTTCCAGTTGGTGTTCAAGACCATCTTCTGGGTTTCGCCAACCAGCGAGGTGCCGCCGGGCAGAGCATCGAGCCAGACGTCGAGATAGAATTTGGCGTCGCCGAGATAGTCTTCGAGCGACGGCGCGGCGGGATCGAAATTGCCGAAGATCAATCCCTTGTATTCGGCGACCTGCGCCACCGGCACGAGCCCGAACTTGCTGCGGTCGAGTTCGCCGAAATAGGCCTCGTTTTCGAGCGGCACGCCTGCCAGCGCGCCATCTGGGGCGAACGACCAGCCGTGGTAGTTGCAGGTGAAGGACCGGGCATTGCCGCGATCGGCGCGGCAGATGCGGTTGCCGCGGTGAGTGCAGGTGTTGAGGAAGGCCTTTACCGAGCCGTCCTTCTGCCGGATGACGATGACGTCGTCTTCGCCCATGTAGGTGCGGAAGAAGTCGTTGGGCTGCGGAATCTGGCTGGTGTGGGCAAGGAACAGCCAGCATCGGCCAAAGACGCGCTCAAGCTCCTGGCGGTAGATGGGCTCGCTGGAATAGATCGAGCGTGATTGGCGGCCTGTGCTCGTATCGACCAGATCTGCAACATCCATATTGGCCTTCTCCTCTCCTCCGTTGGACCTCCCGGCTTGGAGCGGGCGGTTCCACGTAGCCATGGATAAAGCAAAGATCATGCCAAGGTGAAAAATGGCGCAAACATGCTCGATAAGGGGGATCGGCTCACGCTCGATTGCTTTCAGGGATTGTCATTTGCGTCAATTGTTCAGAAAATCGTGGTGCAGGATTGACATTTTGGTAAAAAGGATGGCGATGAAACAGCTTCCCGGCTACGCCGACCTTACCAAACGCTTGCGCTTTTCGCCCGAGCAGGGCCGCATCTGGCGCGACAGCGAACGATGCGTGCTTTTGAGCCAATCGGCGCTGACCACGCTGCGCAGCCAGCTGGTGGTGCAACTCGGACTGGCGCGGGCGCGACGCCTGTTCTGGGACATGGGCTTTGCGGAAGGCGCGAGGTGCGCGGTCGAGGCGAAGGAACTGCGCCCCGATCGCGGGTTTCTCGAAGCCTTTGCGGTTGGGCCCCAGGCCCATGCGCTGACCGGGTTTGGCTGGACCGAGATTGAGACCTTGGACAGCGATTCGGCGAGCGGCCATTTCCACGGCAGCTTTGTCGTCCACGATTCGATCGAGGCCGCGGTCCATCTGGCAACGGATGGCGTCAGCGCCGATTCGGTCTGCTGGTTGCAAACCGGCTTTGCGAGCGGCTTTGCCAGTTCCTTCGCGGGCCAGCCGATCGTCATGCGGGAGATCGAATGCCAGGGGATGGGAGACGGCGCCTGTCTGCTGCACGCCAAGCCGGAAGCGGAATGGCCTGAACTCGACGACGTCGAGAAATCGGTGCCGCCGCAGATGTTGGCGAACTCGCAGGCCGATCGGCACGAATTCGTCCCCGGCGTTTCAGCCGGGTATCACGCCGTCCGGAACATGATTGAACGCGCCGCCGGGACCGATGCCAGCCTACTGTTCCTGGGCGAGACCGGCGTCGGCAAGGAAGTGTTCGCCAAGATGGCGCATCGCGCCAGTCTCCGAAAGGACGCGCCGTTCGTGGCGCTCAACTGTGCCGCCATACCCGAAGGGCTGATCGAGGCGGAACTGTTTGGCGTGGCAAAGGGTGCCTACACGGGCGCGGTGGCAAGCCGCCCGGGACGGTTCGAGCTGGCGCATGGCGGCACACTGTTCCTTGATGAAATCTCGATGCTGTCCCCGCTGGCCCAGAGCAAGGTTCTGCGGGTCATTCAGGAGGGCGAATTCGAGAGAGTCGGCGATACCAGGACCACGAGGGTCGATGTGAGGTTGCTCGCGGCGTCCAACATCGACCTGGAAACGGCAATGGAAGCAGGCCATTTCCGCGCCGATCTATTCTTCCGGCTCGCTACCTTGCCGATCCAGGTTCCTCCCTTGCGTCACCGCCGCGAGGACATTCCCGGCTTGATGGAACATTTCCGCGCGAAGTACGCACGGCGCCATCGGCGTGAGGTCGCCGGCTTCACTGCCAGATCGATCAATGCCCTGCTGATGCACGAATATCCAGGCAATGTCAGGGAACTCGAACGAATGGTCGAACGCGCGGTTTTGCTGGTGAACGATCGCGAGGCGATCGACCTTCGGCACCTCTTCCTCGGCTCGGATCGCATGCGCATCAGGGCCGGCCTGGCCTTGACCAACGATGGACGGGTGTCAGGCGCCGAGGTCGGTAAAGAACAGGATCAGTCAATCAGTCACTTGGTCGGACTGTTGCGGCAGAAAGGGGAAGGGCTGAAAGCCGTTGAGAGCAGGATCGTCGAAGCCGCGCTGGAAGCTGCGCGGGGCAATGTCGCGCAGGCAGCTCGAGACCTAGGCCTGACCCGGCGGCAGCTTGCATCGCGCCTGGAAAAGATCGGACGGTAGCGAGAGCCTTGGCGTCCATCACTTGCAACGAGTTGTATAATGTGCAATGAAAACCGCTGATTTGGGGATGCGGCGAGCAGCCCGGACGTGGCAAACAGAAAGTGGGGAGAGAACCAAGTGCGCTCGATTGCGATTGTTGGTGCGAATCTGGCCGGTGGGCGCGCAGTCGAAGCCCTGCGGCAGGCGGGGTTCGACGGGCGAATCACCTTGATCGGCGAAGAACCCTGGCGTCCCTATGAACGTCCGCCGCTGTCCAAGGAAGTGCTGTGGGACCCGGCCAACGTCCCGGACAATTTCTTCCTCCAGGACGAGGCCTGGTACGATGACAACCGTATCGACATGCGGCTGGGCACCCGCGCCGAAGCGATCGACCTTGCGGGCGGCGGGGTTCGCCTGTCGGGCGGCGAATTGGTTCAGGCGGACCGGATTCTGCTCGCCACTGGCGGCCATGCCCGCAAGCTCAACCTTGCCGGGTCCAATTGCGCCAACGTCCATTATCTGCGTACGCGCGACGATGCGACCCGCATGGCCCTCGACCTGCGCGAAGGGGCCAGCATCGTGATTGTCGGCATGGGCGTGATCGGCGCCGAAGTCGCCGCCAGTGCGGTGAAACTCGGCTGCAAGGTCACCGTCGTCGAGCCGATGCCGGTGCCGATGGAGCGAGCGCTCGGCCGGCGCTTTGGGCAATGGCTGGGCGAGGAACATCGCAAGCGGGGAGTCGCGACCCATTTCAACTGCGGCGTGACCGGCTTCAGGTTTTCCGACAACCGTGTCAGCGCGGTCGAGGCAGACGATGGCACCGTGATCCCGTGCGATGCCGTGATCGTGGGGGTGGGAATCGTGCCGGCCACCTCGCTGGCCCGCGATGCCGGGATCGAGGTCAACAACGGGATCATCGTCGACCGTCGCTGCCAGACCAGCAACCTGGCGGTTTTCGCGGCGGGCGACGTGGCCGAGCAGGACGGGTTTTTCGGCGGTCGGTTCCGGCAGGAAACCTACCAAAACGCGGCGGACCAGGCGCAGGCGGCTGCTCTGGCGATGCTGGGGCAGGAGGTCTCCTACTGCAAGCCGATGTGGTACTGGAGCGACCAGTTCGATCTCAACATCCAGTTCTGCGGGCAGATTCCGGTGGAAGCCGAGGTGGCGATCCGCGGCGAGATGGACAGCAACGCCTTCGTCGCCTTCTTCCTGGCCGGCGAGGCGATCGAAGGTGTGCTGACAGTCAACCGCGCGCCCGATATGGGGGTGGGAAAACGGCTCGTTGAACGCCGGGCCCGCGCCAGCGCTGCGAGCCTGGCCGACGCCGGTATGTCCTTGCGGGATCTGCTCAAGCAGGCGGGCTGATTAGCCCGCGGCGCGGTCAGCCGATGCCGCCCCCGGCGACGAAAAGTGTCTGGCCTGTGACGTAGGACGCATCGTCGGAGGCGAAAAAGCAGATCGCCGCGGCCAGTTCATCGGGCTCGCCAAAGCGGGCCATCGGCGTATCGCGCAGCGTCTGTTCGAACACCTGGCTGAAGCCCAGGCGATCCGCTTCGGTGGGCGCAGCCGGATTGCGGGGGGTGACCCTGGTCACGTTGACTCCGCCCGGCGCGACGCAGTTGACGCGGATGCCGCTGGCTTCGAGCTCAAGTGAGAGGGCTGCGGTCAGCGCGGCGACCCCGCCCTTTGCGGCGGCATAGGGGACCCGGTTGACGCCGCGTGTCGCAACCGAGCCGATGTTGACGATCGCACCCCGCCCTGCAGTCCGCATGTGGGGCAGAACCGCGTGGCAGCACCACAGTGTCGGCCACAGAGACCGGTTGATTTCCGCGGTGATTTCCTGCGGGGTGTAGTCCCAGTAGGGCTTGGCCCAGATCGTGCCGCCGACGTTGTGAACGGCGACGTCGATTCGCCCGAATCGGTCAATGACCGTCTGATACAGTTCAACAGCGCCTTCGCAGTGTTCCAGGTCCACCGCGACTGCCAGGGCATTGCTGCCTTCCGCCTGGAGCTGTGCGGCCGAAGCCTCGGCCGCCTCCGCTGCGCGGTCGGCGATGACCACGCTGGCGCCTTCCACGGCCAGGCGCCTTGCGGTCGCCAAGCCAATACCTTGCGCTCCACCCGTGACCACGGCCACCTTGTCATGGAATCGATTCAGCAAAGTCACGTCCACATTCTCCCCGTCGTCCGCCCCAGCGAACGAGACCTATTCGATCTTCGGCAATTCCTGCCATTAGCGGCAAGAGCCCGATATTAGGACTTGAAGTGACATAAGGAAAAGCATTACACAATAGCGAACGTCCCGCTCGAGGCGGGCAATTTCCATTGGGAGAGTATGAGTCATGGCCAAACCGTTGTTGAGCGCCGCCGATGTCAAGGGCGCTTGGGCAATCATTCCGACCCCGTCCAAGGATAACGCGTCGGACTGGCGTGCGACCAAGACCGTCGATCTCGATGAAACTGCTCGCGTGGTCAACGGGCTGATCGATGCCGGGATCGACGGCATCCTGAGCATGGGAACGCTGGGCGAAGCCGCGACCATGACCCATGACGAAAAGCTGGATTTCATGCGTGCGCTGATCGACGCGGCGGCCGGTCGGGTTCCGGTTTTCGTCGGCACGACCTGCATCAACACCCGCGATACGGTGGCGCTGACGCGGGAAGCGCTCGCGCTCGGTGCCGACGGCACGATGCTTGGCGTGCCGATGTGGTGCGCGCCTAGCCTCGACGTCGCTGTCCAGTTTTACAAGGACGTTGCCGAAGCCGTGCCGGAAATGAACATCGCGATCTACGCGAACCCGGAAGCCTTCAAATTCGATTTCCCGCGTCCGTTCTGGGCTCAAGTGGCTGAAATTCCGCAGGTCGTGACCGCCAAATATATCGGCGTCGCCAACCTCTTGCCCGATCTGGCCGCGATCCGGGGCCGGATCAAGCTGCTGCCGATCGACTTCGACTATTATGGCGCGGCGCGGATGGATGATTCGGTCGACGCTTTCTGGTCGAGCGGAGCGGTCTGCCACCCGCTGGTGACGACCACCCTGCGCGACCTGGTCGCCCAGGCCCGCGCAAGCGGCGACTGGAGTGCGGCCAAGGCGTTCATGGGCCGCCTCGGCCCGACCGCAGCCCCCTTGTTCCCGAACGGCAGCTTCAAGGAATTCTCGACCTACAATATTGCGCTTGAAAAGGCGCGGATGGACGCCGGTGGCTGGATGAAGGCCGGGCCTGTACGTCCGCCCTACCATCTCTGTCCGGAGCCCTATCTGGCGGGAGCGCGCAAGTCCGGTCAGATGTGGGCCGAACTGGGCAAAGCGCTCGAAGCCGAAGCATTGGGGGCTGCTGCCTAGGAGGATTGCGATGAGCGAAATTGGCTTGACCTGGCCCAAGAACTTCAACGAGGTTCCGAAGGCGGCGTTCACCCGCAAGGATATTTACGCCGAAGAGATGAAGCGCATCTTTTTCGGGCAGGAATGGCACCCGGTCGCGCATGAAAGCGAGTTGCCCAATCCAGGCGATTTCAAGACCTTCCGCTTGGCCGGCGTTCCGCTGCTGATCGCCCGCGACAGGGAAGGCGTCGTGCGGGTGTTTTACAACGCCTGTTCGCATCGCGGCAACCAGCTCGAAACCGCGGTGATGGGGAACAAGACCGAATTCGAATGCCCCTATCACCGCTGGCTGTTCGATGCGAAGGGCGATCTGGTCGGTTGCCCCAACCATCGCGATTTTCTGCCCGGCTTCGACAAGTCCGACTATCCCCTGGCGCAGCCCCGGTTCGACAGTTTCTATGGCCTGATTTTCGTGACCCTTTCGGCTGAAACCGAAACGTTGACGGAGTTCCTCGGCGCGTCGCAGAACACCTTGCGCGAACTTCTCGGCGGGGACGGCAGGCTCAAGCTGCTGGGCTATCAGAAGGTGCGCTACGACAGCAACTGGAAGTCATATACCGACAACGACGGCTACCATGCGCCATTGCTCCACCAGGCATTCAAGATGCTCAATTGGCAAGGCGGCAAGGGACGTCAGTTCACCGCGACGAAACATGGCCACATCTGTTTCGAATCGGCGCTGTCGGTGGTCAGCGGCCCCACAGTGCTCAAGGATGCTTCGCTGATCGCCTTCAAGGGGCAGGACCCTGCGGTCGGCTCGCGCATCGTTTCGCTCTTCCCGACCTTCGTTTCGACTAAGCATCTCGATGTCATCAATTTGCGCTTCGCAACCCCGGTCGATGAAGAGACGGTCGAGGTCCACTACGCCTATTTCGCGCACCAGGACGACGATGAGGACATGGTCCTCCATCGTCTGCGGCAAAGCTCCAACCTGCTGGGACCCTGCGGCCTGATCAGCATGGAGGACGCATCGATCTTCCATCGCATCCATATTGGCAACCATACGCCCGGCAATGCGATTTTCCAGAAGGGCGTGCACGACCAGTCGAAGCTGGAGTCGGAGTTCCTCCAGAACGACGAGAGCGGCAATCTTCCCCGTTGGGAATATTACCGATCGGTGATGGGTTTTGAGAGGGCCGAGGCATGATGCAAACCGACACCACGCTCGAATCCGCGCTCGACGCCCTTTTGATGGCCGATGCAAGCGCGCTCGATAGCAAGGACATGATGGGCTGGCTCGCTAACTATTCCGAGGAAGACGAGGCCTCCTATATCTGCCGTGCCGCCGAAAATTCGGAAAATGGTCTCGCCCTGGGGTTCATGTACGACGATTGCCGATCCCGGCTCGAGGATCGCGTCACTTTCGTGAACGATATCTGGGTCGGTACGTTCCAGGACTATCGCACCCGTCACTTCGTCCAGCGCGTCGCGTATCAACGCGCCGATGCCTCTACTATCTCGATGCGATCGAATTTCTCGCTCTTCATGACGCCCACCGATAGCGGCATCACCCAAGTCCTGGCTGCGGGTCAATATCTTGATACCATCCGTTTGGAAAAAGCCGGTGCGTTGAAGCTGCTGTCCAGACGGGCCGAGCTCGATACGTCCGTTCTGCCCCGGTATCTGGTATATCCGATTTGATATCGGCTGCTGAACATTGCTGAAAGCGCCAGCCATGGTTGGAATTCTCAATGGATAGCAAAGTGCCGATGATCGGCGCCCATGCGCGCCTTGTCGCGCCTGCAGCACTCGACGCGTACAGGGAGCAACCTCGTGGTTTCAGGGGCAATATGGCAGTAGCTATCGTGCGCAGTTTTCCGATCGTCTGCTGGATGAGAGCGCGGACCAGAACGTCAAGATTATGGATGCAGTGGGGGCCAGACCTGCAGTTGTCCGGTGGAATGCCTACACGAGGTGTGGGCCGGTCAGCGTGGTGGGCCATTACGCCTTGGGAACTATCCACTGGCGCTCGGTTCCTGGAAGATTGCTTCGGCGCTGGCCCCGGATGCACCGTGGTCGTCAAGCCTTCCGAGCTGACCCCGCTCAGCACGATGCGCCTGGCCGAGCTGTGCCTCGAGGCGGGCCTGCCCGCGGGCGACCTTAACATCGTCAACGGCTATGGCCATGAAGCGGGCGAGGCGCTCGCCAGCCACCCGGGGTGTCGACAAGATCACCTTCACCGGATCGACCGCTGTCGGCAAGAAGATCGTCGAATATTCGCTGGGCGACATGAAGCGGGTCACGCTCGAGCTTGGCGGCAAGTCGCCGAGAATCGTGTTTGACGATGCCGATCTCGATCAAGTGGGGCTGGGCGCCGTACTGGCGATGTTCTTCAATTCGGGCCAAATCTGCTTCGCGGCCATCCGGCTGTTCGTCCAGGACAGCGTCTACGACAAGGTGGTCGATGCGGCCATTACCGGGCTGACCCACCATGGCATTTCGGTCGACGACATTCACTACGACAAGTTCACAGACAGCAGGGATCAATAGGCCGCGATCGTCAGCATAGGCGACGCGCAAGAAGGGAGACGGGGAATGAAAAGCAAGTTAGTATTGGCATCGGGTTTCTGCATGGCGCTGTTCTGGTCCGGCAGCGCTCATGCCACAGATGGCTTCAATTTCATCGGCTATGGCCCGACGTCGATCGCGATGGGCGGAACCGGCGCGGCCTACGACATCGGCCCGGCCGGCATGATGATCAATCCCGCAACGCTCGCGCTGATGCCGGACGGATGCGACGGCCAGATCGGTGGCGACATCATCACCAGCAATCTCAAGATCCGGAATACCGCAACGGGCGAGGTCGCGCATTCCAACAGCGAGGGCACCAATAACGGGCCCTATTATGCGCCGGAGGTCGCCTTCGTCTGCCGGAAGGGGCGATACACGCTGGGCATCGGCTCCTTCGCGGCAGCCGGCGTTGGAACCCAATATGCCGCGGACAGCTTTCTGTCGCGCACCGTCACCAATACCACCGACACGGGCCTGCGAAACTTCTCTCGCATGCTGACGCTGCGGATTCCGGTTTCAGCCGCCTACCAGGTGACGGACAGGCTTGCGGTCGGCGGCTCGCTGGACGTGGTCTGGACCTCGATGAACGTGGGGCTGCTCCTCGACACATCACAGATCGGGACGCTCGCCGCCCAACAGCGCCTGTCCGGGTCGCTGGTGCCGACCCTGCTCGGCATTCCCCAGCTCTCGGGTGGCTATTTGAACTTCACCAACCACAGCATCGTCGGCGGAGCGGCCGAGGGTTGGGGCATCGGCGGCAAGCTCGGCGCGACCTATCAGGTATCGCGCAGAACGCGGTTGGGCATCGTCTATAGTTTTAAGACCTCGGTCAGCGATCTCACCGGCCACTCGACGCTTACCGCGGTGAGTGCGGTGGCCGGCAACATCCCGCTCAGCGGGAAGGTGCGGGTGCGCGATTTCCAGGGCCCCGCGCAATTCACGGCGGGCGTGTTCCATGAGTTCTCGGACAGGCTCTCCGTGGCGGTCGACTATCAGCGCGTGTTCTGGGGAAGCGCGATGAAGAATGTCTCGGTGGGTTTCAAGGACGACGCTTCGGGCGCCGACATCAATCTGTCCTTTCCGACCAACTACCGGGACACCAATGTGGTCGGCGTGGGTGTGCAATATCGACTGACCCCGCGCTTCGCGGTGCGGGGCGGCTTTCACTATGCGGACGAGCCCACCCCGGGCCACGGGGTGTTGGCGATCATCCCGTCCACACCGACCACCAACATCACGGGCGGCGGTTCCTGGGCGCTCGGCAAGAACAGTGCCCTCGATTTCGCTTTGACCTATGCCTTTCCCAAGAGCGTGTCCAATGACGGGCCTCCCAACACGGCCGCGCCGATCGAAGCGACGCATAGCCAGATCGCGGCCTCGATCGCCTTCCGGAAGCACTTCTGAGAGTCCTCTCTGATTGGGGCTGTTGAAGTCAACTCCTGTCGGCTTTTCCGGTTCATCGCACGGGTCACGCGCTTCTCTTCGCGGTCGGCGCTGTGGCCGCCGCATGATGGGGTCAGGAGAGCAAGGCGTCTCAATCTGTTTCACGACCTTGCGGGGATTGGCGCTGCAGGTTGGGGGCTCTCAACGAGATCACCTCGCCCATCGTCCCCGTGGACGATCCGGATTTCGCCCTCTCGGGCAAAAATTTGTTCTGCGTATGCCTCAGATCCTTCTTTCAGGGTTATGCCGCCAACGCGGCAGGCTCCTTGCCGAAGCGGAACTCGGTGGCATCGGCCCACTTGCGATGCAGGCCCTATATGGCGACGACCATGCGGTTCGGGCTCGAATGGCTGCTGACCCCCCTGCTGGTCTATCAGAACTATCACCTGATCCATCACCTTTATCCGGAGATACCCTTCTACCGGATGCACAAGGCCTATTACCTGCGCTACGATGAGATCAACGCGCAGGACATTCCGCGGCAGACTGCATTTGGGCTGGCACCGGAAAATATCGAATCGCACCGGGCATTCCGGCGGATGAAGGATGCGATAGCGGTTCCTGCCGAGTAGGAACGACTCTAGACAGCGTAGTTTTAAGGCGGCGCTATATCAACTTTGCCGGCCGCATGGTGTTCATAGTCAACAAGCTTCCGATCATGCTGGTAAATCTCGGTGGCGCACCCAGCTCGTCACCGTGGCAATTGTGGCCCGCTCGAGTTTGGCTTGTCCGTAAGCGGAGCCCTGACCCCACCTTGCGGTCGTAGGAAGCAGCGCCGAGTCTCCGCGCCCTGACGGACTGGGGTGCGCTGCTACTATGATGATCACGAGTGATGATCCTGTGAGCAAGGGCGCGCAGCGGTTTGAGGTATTCACGGGCGCGGGCAAGCGACGGGACTGGCCGCCTGAGGTAAAGGCCTCGATTGTCGCCGAGTGTTACGTAGGTGAAGGTGTCAGCGCCGTCGCGCGCCGTCACGGGTTGGATCCGTCGCAAGTCTAGGCCTGGCGACGGGATTTGCGGAAGCAGTTCGAGGCTGACGGTCGTCTTCCGGCAACACCTCGTTCGGAAGCGCCGGTCTTCGTGCCCTGTAGCCGTTCCAGCGCGTCCGACAGGCGCGTATAGGAGCGGGCCGAGCCGTTGACGCCGGTGACGTGGAATAGGTCGTGAGCGGTAAAATAGAAGTCCTGGGAGACGTCCACGCCGGCCTCCAGCTTCGCCACCATGAGGCTCGCGATGTAAAGCAACACCTCTTTGTCGTAGATCGTCGCAACGCCCTTCGCGGTGGCGACGATCTCGATCGAAACCGCGTCGGTCTTGTAGGCGAGCGGCTTGGTCCACTTACCCTTGCCCAACGCAAAGAACGGGAACGCCATCAGCGACCGTTCGCCGCGAACCTCCTTCAACAGCGGGCTATCGAGCGAAAACAGGTCGCCCTGTTGGATAGGCAAGCTCATGTGGTCCGCAGCCCCATCGGGTTCCGGCCGGTTGTCGAAAGCACGAAGATTAGGGCTGCTGCCCGGTGGCGCTCCCCTGTGATGGCCGATTTTACGGTCAAAGTTCGTGCTTTCGATAACCGGACGACGGCGTTGGCATCGCCATTCGTGCTTTCGGAAACCGACGGACGGGACAGCCCCCGCGGCCTTCTCACAAACGATCGATTATGAAGCGGGACCATGTGAGAAAGCATAGCAGGCGTGCAGCACGTATCAAAACACTTTCTCGATTGAGCTGGCTCGTGATAGGTGCGGACGGTAAGTTTTGAGAATAACCCATGCTGATTGGCTACGCCCGCGTCTCGACGCCCGAACAGGATCTAACACCTCAGCTCGACGCGCTCCGCGCGGTGGGTTGCGAGCGTACATTCACCGACAAGGCTAGTGGGTCCAATGCCAATCGTGCCGGCCTAGCTGAAGCCCTCTCGCATGCGCGCTCCGGCGACATACTGGTAATCTGGAAACTGGATCGGCTAGGTCGAACATCCAAGGGATTAATCGATCTCTCAATCGAGCTGGAGATGCGCGACATTGGTCTGCGCTCGATAACCGACGGTATCGACACGTCAGGAACGGCTGGCAAGTTCGTGTTCCGCATTCTCGCTGCATTAGCTGAAATGGAGCGTGATCTCATTCGCGAGCGCACTACAGCCGCACTGATAGCCGCAAGGCGCGAGGGGAGGGTCGGTGGGAGAAAGACAGTGATGACCTCCAAGCGTATTGAAGCAGCTCGAAGGCTGTTCGCGTCGGGGATGACGGTGCGCGAAGTCGCGCCGGCAATCGGCGTATCGGTCCCTACGCTCTACCGGCATTTTCCGGCGTCTGCGCAGGATGCAATCGGCGCGGAGAAGAAAGGCGACGATGCCTAAAAGAGATCTTTGCCGATCTTCGGCCGTATCAATCTTACTCTATAGCGGGCACAGCTCCGATCGCCCGGGACGGGACGAACCGGGCTCGAAGCATTCTAGCCGGCAACATTCCCGCCTTGCGTACCCTATATCACCTGAGGGCAGGAAAAGCCTGTCCGGAGAACAAGATGCCGCCCGAGGTGCCCGTCCATGCTTCCCCAGTCGCCATGCCCGACGATCATTTCGGAGCGGCACTGATCGAGCAGACGGCCGCGCTCAGCGCTTATGCCCGGCGGCTGACCGCGGGCGGTGCGGACGCCGACGACCTCTTGCAGGATACCCTGCTACGCTGCTGGAGCGCGCGGGCCAGCTTCGCGGCCGGGACGAGCCTGATTGCCTGGGCTCGAACCGTGATGAAGAACAACTTCCTCACCGGTCGTCGTCGCGCCCGCTTTCAGGCGGACCTTCCCGAGGAGGCGCGCGACCGGATGCTGAAGGTGGACGAGACCCAGAGCCTCGCCATCTGGCTGCGGGATGCGGATTGGGCGCTCGGCGAACTGCCGCCCCATCAGCGCGAGGCGGTGCTGCTGGCGAGCCAGGGCGCGTCGATCGAAGAGGCCGCGATGCGGCTCGGCGTTACCACAGGAACGGTCAAAAGTCGCATAGCGCGGGGCCGCACTCGGCTGCGCGCGCTCATCGAGGAGCGATCGACGCCGCTGTTGGCGGACAGAGACGGCCGGGACGAGGCCGCACCAGCGGCCGATCGGTCTGCCAGACCGAGAAAGAAGAAACGGGACTGGCGGGGCGTAAAGATCGGATAACTCTGTTTGTTGACATGGGGGAGGGCGGGGGATCTTTAAAGATTTTAGGCGACAAGGACATGACGACATGATTAGTTCCATAAGTTGCTCATTCTGGGCTTGTTCCTCGATGATTAGCGTTTAGGGGAGATATCGGTTTTTGATGAGCGTGCCGGGCCACAACCCCCCCTTTGAAGTCGGCGTCGAGTCCGCACGTTACGAGCTGCGCCAGTCTGGCGAAGGGCTCTGCCTTGCGATTGGCGGCGACTGGACCGCATTCGGACTGGGCAACCTGCCAACGGAAATCATGCGGTCGCTCACCGAAGGTTCCCGGCCCAAAGCGCTGGACGTTCAGAGCCTCGGTCACGTGGACAGTGCGGGTGCCTTGGCACTCGTCGAAGCGCTCGGCTCAACAGCGCCGCTGGAGGCCAGTGATCGTCAGGATCTTCGCCGGCTCGCGGATCTGGTGGGCGCACCGTCCGAAGCCCGCCAGGTTACCGAGCCCGCAGCCTCCGCCATTAACACGTTCTTTGCTCGTATCGGCAGGCAGGTTGAAAGATTCATAGGCCAAATCTGGGCGGTGATGGATTTCCAAGGGCGCCTGGTTGTCGCGCTAGGCCGGCACCTCAGGAACCCGAAGCGCTTGCGCCTGACACCGCTTTTCAGCGTGATGGAGCAGGCGGGCATCAATGCAATTCCGATCGTGATGATGATGTGCTTCTTCATCGGTGCGATCGTGGCGCTTGTCGGCGCCAACCTGCTTTCGACGTTTGGCGTTTCCGCCTTCACCGTGGAGCTGGTCGGCGTAGCCATCTTGCGAGAGTTCGGGGCGGTCATCGCCGCAATCCTGTTTGCCGGCCGGTCCGCTTCTGCTTTCGCGGCGGAGATCGGCGCAATGCGCATGAACCAGGAAGTCGATGCGATGAAGGTTATGGGCGTTGACGAATTCGACGCCCTCGTTGTGCCGAGGGTCCTTGCCGCGCTTCTGATGGTTCCGATCCTGACCTTCTGTGGCGACATCGGCGGCATCCTGGGCGGACTGCTGGTCAGCTGGGCTACGATGGACATCAGCCCGGTCTTCTTTCTCGAACGCACAGTCGACACCGTGAGCTTGACGCATTTCTGGATCGGGCTCGTCAAGGCGCCCTTTTTCGCCTTGGTGATCGCCGCCGCGGGATGCGGCAAGGGACTTGCGGTCAGCGGCGATACGGAAAGTCTCGGCAGGGGTGTCACCTCCGCCGTCGTCCAGTCGATTTTCCTGATCATCATGTTTGACGCGATCTTCGCCGTGATCTTCATGGAGCTTGATCTGTGACCGGCGATGCGCCCGATCGTGGAAGCGCAGCGCCGCCGATCCGCGTCACCGGTCTGCGAACGGAGTTCGGCGACACGCTTATTCACGACGATTTGAATCTCGACGTGAAGGCGGGGGAAATCCTCGGGCTCGTCGGCGGATCGGGATCAGGCAAGTCGGTTCTGCTAAATACGATACTCGGACTAAAGACGCCCGATGCTGGTAAAGTCGAACTGTTCGGCCATGACATTCAGGAGGGGGGCGAGCGCGACGAAGTCGAGCGGCGGATCGGGGTCCTTTTCCAGAACGGAGCGCTGTTCTCGGCTCTGACCGTGCAGGAGAATGTCGAGGCGCCGTTCCTCGAGCACTCAGACCTGCCGATGGAACTTGTTGGAAAGCTGGCTGCGCTCAAGATCAAATTGGCAGGACTACCCGAAGACGCCGGTGCGAAGAAGCCGGCGGAGCTGTCGGGCGGAATGAGAAAACGGGCCGGAATCGCGCGAGCGATCGCGCTCGATCCAGCGCTGCTCTTTCTGGATGAGCCGACTTCCGGTCTCGATCCGATTGCCGCAAATGAGTTCGACGAGTTGATCCGGACCCTGCGTGACGCACTTGGCCTCACCGTTTTCCTGATCACCCATGATCTCGATACGCTCCATGCAATCTGCGACCGGGTCGCCGTCCTCGCCGAAAGGAAGGTCATTGCCGTCGCGCCTGTGGAAGATCTCGAACGGTCGGAACATCCATGGGTAAGAGACTTTTTCCAGGGGCCGCGCGGGCGCGCCGCGCAAAGGACTTATAACTGATGGAGCGTCACGCCCACTACGCCTTGGTTGGTGTAATTTCGACAATCGTCTTCATTGCGGCTGCCGCCTTCGTGATCTGGCTCGGCAGTCTGCAAATCAACCGGAAGGTCGATGATTATCGGATCCTCTTTCGCGGACCCGTCCGAGGCCTGAGCGAGGGCGGGGAAGTCCAGTTCAACGGAATCAAGGTAGGCCAGATCGAACGGATCGATCTGGACCCACGCGACCCCAATCGGGTCATCACCGATATTCAGATCAAGGCTGGAACGCCGGTGCGCGATGATTCGGTCGCCACTCTCGAAAGCGAGGGCATTTCCGGCGTAAGCATAGTCCAGATCAGCGCCGGCACACCCAGTCGTCCTTTGTTGAATAAGGTCTCGAAGGAGGAGCGCCCCGTCATCCGTAGCAAGGGCAATGCGCTCTCGTCACTCCTGCAGGGGGGCGGACAACTGATCCAGAAGGCTGCGGATGCGCTTGACCGCGTCAACCGTGTACTGTCCGACCGAACAATCGCCAATGCCGAGAAAACATTTCAGAACGTCCGGGAAACCTCAGACGCGCTCGTCGAGAACCGCGCAATGTTTGATCGTGCAAGTTCGGCACTGGCCAAGCTAGACCTTGCCGCGACGGACATCCAGGACGCGGCGCGATCCGTGCGCACCATCGCCAACGGCGACGGGCGCCAGGCCTTCTCCGACATTTCCGATGCTGCCGCTGAACTAAAGCTCGGGATCCGCGACGCGCGCGGAGTCATCGCAAAGCTGGACACGCAGAGCAGCGCTATCGGGACGACAACCTTGCCTAACATCAACGCAACAATGCTAGAGCTCCAGGAAACAGCGAAATCACTGGATGGCCTGATACGCGACGTGCGGCGCGATCCGCGCGCCACGCTGACAAAGGGCTCTGGCAAGGAACTGGAGTTACCACGGTGAACCGGATCGGGAAAATCGCTCCCTTGGGCCTCGCCTTGCTGCTCGGCGGTTGTGTGGGCTCACTGCTCGGCGGCGGGAAGCCCGACAATCTTTTTCGGCTGGAAACCGCTCTTGATCCGCCTGTACAGCAAGCATCCGCCCCCGCTACCCGCAGGGGTGTCATTTTCCTGCCGATCGACTTCGCAGCCGAGGCACGAAGCGATCGGATTCTTGTCAGCCGCGGGGCTGAAACCTTGTACCTCAAGGATGCCCGGTGGGTCACTCCGGCGCCGGACATGCTGGCTGGACTGGCAAGAACCGTGTTCGCCGCGCAGGCATCCGAAATTCTGCTGACGACACCGCGCCAGGCAGCCGGCGTCGATTATGCTCTTCAGCTATCGGTCGATCGGTTCGAGGCCGTTTACGCACCCGCAGCGGGTAAAAAGGACCCGCCGGTCGTGCGCGTGGAGGGCGAGGCGCGCCTGTTCCGCATGAGCGACCGGACGGTGGTGGCGACCCGCCGCTTCGAGGCCGATGCTCCGGCGCAGGACAACCGGGTGAGTGCGATCGTCTCGGCGTTCAGCGTGGCCACGGATCAATATCTCGTCCAGCTCGTCGAATGGACGAGGGTCCGTACTCAATCAAGCAGTCCGTAGTGACGTAAATTGTGCCCGAGTTTTTCTCGGGCGTTTTGCCCCGAAAACTTGAATGGAAGTGCCAAGCTATGATTATTGGTACGGAGATTTCAAACTGCCATGGTAATTTGATTGCAACGTTCAAACGCCTATTGCGTTACGTGCGCATGCTATCACGTATTCCCAAACTGGCGCTTATGGCCATTTTAGTTCTTCCAGCAACCGCTCAGGCTCAAGAAGTGCGTCCAACGACCCCATCCACGGAGGAGGACAAGAGGCCCGTTGCTAACACCTTGAACAAGGCGGGCGACATCGCGACCCAGCCAGTGCGCGACGTGGGCGCCAAAAAACGCGAAATACCTCCCGTTTTAGAACGCGCTGCTCAAGACCCATATGCGACTACTGGGGCGCGTACATGCTCCCAGATCAGCGCTTCCATGGCCGAACTCGGCGAGGTCCTTGGCCCAGACTATGTGCCGGGACATGGCACGAAGGAAAATCGCGCTGGCAAGCTCGCCGAAGCCGGCGGTAAGACGGTCGTGAACGCGCTCATCCCGTTTCGCGGGCTAGTTCGGGAGGTGAGCGGGGCGGCACCGGCAGAACGCCGCTACAATGCCGCGCTGGACGCGGGACTTGTCAGGCGCGGCTTTCTTCGCGGACTGGCCGTTGCACGCGGTTGCAAACTGACTACCGCTCGGCCGATAAAGGGATGATAAAGTTGGATACCTCCATTTTAGAGGGCATAGCGTGGATGGTACGCTAAACAACGCTTAGGGCGAACAATCAGCGAACGTTCAGGCGACGCGGCTATCGGGCGGCAGATTGAGGACCTTGCGGCCAGCGGAAGCGGCGGCGTCCATGTAGATCGTGTTCCAATGACGATCGCGGCGATGACCAGGTTGAGGCCGGATGCCCGATATTGTTGCGCCTCATGGCTGCGGTCGATGATACGGCCCTGGCGGAAGGTGTAGATCGCCTGCGTCAGGGCATGGCGTTGTTCGCTGTTGTTGAGGCCGGGATGGCATCGCCGACGCAGATCGGGGTTTTCGAGCCAGTCGAGCATGAACAGCGTCCGCTCGATCTTGCCGATTTCCTGTAGCGCGACGTCGAGCTGGTTCTGCCGCTCATAGGCGGCGAGCTTCGGGAGCATGATCGATGGGGCGACGTGGCCGGCCTTGATCGATCCTACGAGGCGCAGCACGTCATCCCATTGCTCGCCGATGATGTCGGTGCGGATACGCTTGCCCAACAGCGGGGTGATGGACGGATAGGCCGTGACCGGCGCGATCGGCGCGAGCCGTCTGTCGGGAAAGTCGCGCAAGCGCGGGCAGAAACGAAATCCCAGCATGGCGCACAGGGCGAAGACATGATCGGTCGCCCCGCTGGTGTCGGTGTAATGCTCGGCGATTTTCAGTTCGGTGCCGTGGCTGGTGAGGCCGGCCTCAGACCCGGTTCTTGCGCTCGATCGGCAGCAAGTCTTGGGCTAAAGACGGTGATGCGGCGCGTGAAGTCGCGCCGGCGATCGGCGTGTCGATACCTACACTCTACCGACATATTCCGGCGTCGGCGCAGAATGGGATCGGCGCGGAGGGAGAAGGGGATGAATCCCAGCAATGAAGTATTGGGCGAGGCCCTTGGTCTTCTCGATCTGACGCTAAGCCCAGTAGGAACGATCAAGCCTGATGCGAGACCAGGGAAGGATTGCTAACGGCTAAGCCGCTGCCGAAGACGATCGCATCCTCGACAAAGCCGGTGCCGGTCTGGCCAAAACGCCGCATGGACCACCTGCGCGCCGCAAGGCCGGCGTGGGAGGACGCCAGCGCTGCGCCAACTGCAATAACAGCACCCAACACGCGCTTGTCGCGCGGCGCCAGCGCAGCACCCGCGTAGGCTGCGGTGACACTGCGAACGGCCAGACCGATGGGCACCGTACGATCGGGCGCTGTCTTCATCTTGTCGCCCGCCATCTCGGCTGCCGCCATGACAGCAGTGCCGGCGGCGATGATCGGGTTCAGCATCAATTCCTGGAGCGGAAGGTGGGGCGCGATCTCCTGCCGGCGGGTGGCCGTGGCAATCACGGCCAGCGGGGTCATGCCGCGCTGACCCGCCACCAGACCGATAAGGAAGGAACGTAGCATCTGACTTCTCCAACAAGGAACGAGGAGTTTTTCAAGCGGCCTTTGACCCTCGGGAACGCGTGCTATGCTGCGCCAGGATGGAAACCAGATCGCGCACGCTCTCGCGCAGCGCATCGACGCCCTCAGCGTTGTAGCCGTTCGCCATAGTCTCAGGAACGTGCAAGGCTTGGCTCCGAAGCGTCTCGCCCCGTTCCGTCAGCGTGACCAAAACGCGCCGCTCATCGTTCGGGTCGCGGGCGCGGGAAAGCAAACCCGCACCCTCCATCCGCTTAAGCAGCGGGGTCAGCGTGCCGCTGTCGAGATAGAGTCGTGCACCCAGAGCCCCTATCGTCTGCGGCTGCTGTTCCCACAACACCAGCATGACGAGATATTGTGGATAGGTGAGATTCAACTTCCTCAACACCGGGCCATAGAGGCGGCCCAACAGATTGGTCGCTGCATAGAGCGGGAAGCAGATTTGGCGGTCGAGCAGGAGCGGATCTTCCTCCAACCCCAAGGTCAGCCGCGCGTCGCTCACCGCGTGGTCACGTCGAGTTGAACGTCGATATTGCCTTTCACCGCGTTCGAATAGGGACAGACGGCATGAGCAGCCTGAACGATCTTCTCGGCTGCCGCCTGATCGACGCCCGTGATCGCAATGCCAAGCGTTACGGCGAGCCTGAAGCCACCCCGGTCGTCGGGGAGCAGCCCCACTTCGCCGGTCACCTCGACGTCCTCGTCGCGAACCCTGTCGGCCTGCACACGGGTCACATGAATGACCGCATTCTCGAAGCACGCGGCATAGCCGGCCGCGAAGAGCTGTTCGGGGTTGGTGGCACCGCCTTTGCCGCCAAGTTCCTTTGGCATCGCCAGTTGCAGATCGAGGATACCGTCTTCGCTGCGAACGGTCCCGCTGCGTCCTCCGATAGCCGTGACCTTGGTAGTGTAGAGATGGCCCATAGGTTCTCCTGCCAGATTTGCGATTCCTATTGCTGGCGATTTAATCGCGCGCAAGGCATTATCGTTGGCAGCGACGCTAGTCGTCTCCTTCTGCGGACACTGACGGCTGGCATGGGCTAGCGGTCTTCGGGCCCCTCCCAGCCGAGCCCGAGCGCCTTATGAAGGCCCACAAACGCCCGAACGAACTGTCCCTGCGCTTCCACCGCGGAGATGTCCGCCGTCAGCGCCGCGCGTTCTGCGTCTATGGACGACGTCAGCGGTGCGGCTCCGCGCTCGAACCGCTGGGCTGCGAAGCGAGAAGACTGCCGGGCGCCCTCGGCGCTCCGGTAGCTCGACAGGAGGGTCGCGCGCAGAGTGCCGAAGCGCGACAGGCTCGTCTCGGCATCGGACAGGGCGGCAAGAACGGACTTGCGATACTGGGCCTCCGCCTCGTCCCGTCCGGCGCGGGACTGCTCCACCCGGGCGCGATTGCGGCCGAAGTCGAGAAAGCTCCAGTTGATCCGCGGCAACAACAGGCTCGACACATTGTCGGTATCCAGGACGTCGCCGATATTCGGGCCGCCAAGTCCGATGATTCCCATGATGCTGACCGAGGGGAACTGGCGCGCCACGTCGACGCCGATCTGCGCGGTGCCAGCGGCCAGTCGCCGTTCGGCGGCCCGGACGTCGGGCCGGCGCCGCAGCATCGCCTCAGGATCGCCGATCGCGACGCTCGCGGGGACGGAGGGGATGGCCCCGGGGGAGGAGAGGGTGGCATCATGTGCACCGGGCTCGTCGCCCGTGAGCAGCGCAAGCTGGTCGAGCGTCACCGCGATCTGGCCTTCCAGCGGTAACAGGCCGCCTTGCGTCCGGTTGAGTTCGGTGCGCAGGCGGACGACGTCGTCGCTCGACGACGCACCGCGCCGCTCGCGCTGCTCAAGAAGAGCAAGCGACTGCGCCAGCAGCGCGGAGGATCGGCGCGCCAGCACCAGCCGCTGCTGGAGTTCCCGCAACGTCACGTAATTGTCGGCGATCTCGGCGGAGAGGCGGACCTGCGCGTCCGCCATGTTGGCACGCGCCGCGTCGGCCTGCGCGGAGGCGGCTTCCGCGGCGCGGCGGCGCCCGCCGAACAGGTCGATCTCCCAGGAGGCGTCGAGGCCCGCGTTATAGAACTCGGCCTTGATCCGGTCGTCCTGCTCTCCCTGTGAGGAGAGGGCGAGAGATCCGGCGGGGAGATCCGCAATGATGGCGGTCCCAGTGGCGGATACCGTGGGCAACCGGTTGGCCCGTTGCTCACGCGCGGCGGCGCGGGCCTTGCGCACTCTCGCCTCTGCGATCGCAACATCGGGACTGGCGGCGAGCCCACGCTCGACGAGCGCATTGAGGCGCGGGTCAGCCATCGCCTCCCACCACCGCGCCAGCGGGGGCTCGGCAACAGTCTGGGCAGGGTCGGCGCGGCGGAACGCCGCACCCGCTCTTTCGGCACTCGCGACGGGACGTGGTCCCGCATAGTCGGGTCCGACCGTGCAGCCGGCAAGCAGGAACGGGACAGGGATCAGGAAGCGGATCATCAATGCATGGCCATCTGGGTGCCGGAGGGGATGGGGCGGAGGAACAGCGCCAGCGGCGTCGTGATGGCGATCGCAATCGCGAGGACGACATAGAGGTCGTTATAGGCCATCACGGTCGCCTGCTGGAGCATCTGGCCCGCCAGCTGACGATACGCCCCGGCTTCGCCGGCCGCCCCCGCCATCGCGCGACCGAACCATTCCTGCGTCGCCGCCGCGTTCGCGGACGCTGATTCGGCGAGCCGATTGAAATGCAGGAAGGTTTGGCGATCCTGAAGGGTTGCCATCATCGCGAGACCGATGGACCCGCCCAGGTTGCGGCCCGCATTGAAGAGGGCGGACGCATCGCCCGCGTCCTCGGGCGCGACGGCGCTGATCGCCGCTTGGTTGAGGAACATCATCGCGAAGATCTGGCCGAACCCCCTGACCAGCTGCGATCCGACGAGGTCGCCGCCGGCGGTGTCCGCCGTCATGCTCCAATCCATCGCGCAACTGATTCCGATGGCGACCATGCCGATGATGACGGCCACGCGGACATCGAGATATTTGAAGGCGAGCGGGAGAAACGGCATCATCAGCAGCGCGGGGACACCGGACACGAACACGACCTGCCCGGACTGCAGAGCGCTGTAGTCGGCCATCACCGCCAGGAACTGCGGGATAAGGAAGGTCACTCCGTAGAGAACGACGCCGATTACAAGGCTCAGCACGAACACGCTGCCAAAGGCACGACTGAAGATCAGCGACAGCTTCAGGACCGGCTGCGACGCTCTCACTTGGCCGATGACAATGAGGGTGAACCCGAAAACCGTGGCGATGGCGAGCTTGATGATCATCGCCGATTCGAACCACATCTCCCGCTGCCCCTCCTCCAGCATGACGGTGAGCGAGCCGAGCCCGATCGCAAGCCCCGCAATGCCCAGCCAATCGGCGTTCCGCAGTTGATCGAGGCGCAGGCGCTCATGATCGAGGCCGACGAGCAGCAGCACAGCCAGGCCGGCGCACACGGGAACGTTCAGGAAGAACGCATAGTGCCAGCTGTAATTGTCGGTCAGCCAGCCGCCGATGATCGGGCCGAGCACGGGTCCGAGGATGGCTGTCCCGCCGAAGGCCGCGGTCCCGATCGGCTGCTGTGAGGGCGGCAGCCGCGTGGCGATGATCGTCATGGCCGTAGGTATGAGCGCGCCGCCGGTGAAACCCTGACCGACGCGACCGGCGATCATCATGGGCAGGGTCGTCGAGAGGCCGCAGATCACCGAGAAGCCGGTGAACGAAACGGCGGCGGCGAGCAGGAAATTTCGGAGCCCCAACAGGCGCACCAGAAAGGGGCTGAGCGGAATCATGACGATCTCGGCGACCAGGTATGACGTCGCCACCCAGGTCCCCTCCGTCCCGCTGGCGCCGATCTCACCCTGGATCGTCGGGAGCGCCGCGTTGACGATCGAGATGTCGAGCAGCGCCATGAAGGACCCGATCGTGCCCGCGGCGACCGCAAGCCAGTCCCGTGCGCTCGCGCGTTGACGGGTCATCACCGCTGGGCCTGCGCCTCGCCGCGCCGCAGCCGCTCGCTCTCCTCCTCAATCCGCTTGCGGCTGCCCTTCGCACCGATGGTGTCGATCGCGACCTCTACCGAGAGACCAGGCCGCAGCACCTTGCGCGCCTCGGGTCCTGCCTCGATGCTGATTCTCACCGGCACACGCTGGACGATTTTCGTGAAGTTGCCGGTCGCGTTCTCGGGAGGCAGCACCGAGAATTGCGCGCCGGTGCCGGGCGCGAAGCTCTCGATCCGGCCGCGCAGCTCGGCTCCGTCCAGCGCATCGACCTTGATGGTCGCCGGCTGGCCGACGCGCATGAGGGCGACCTGGGTCTCCTTGAAGTTCGCCTCGATATAGAGCTGGTCCGCCGGCACAATCGACATGAGCCGGGTCGCGGGCTGGACAAACTGACCCACCCGCACCGCCTTGTCGGCAACCACGCCGTCAATGCTGCTGCGAAGCTCGACAGCGCCAAGGTCGGTTGAAGCGCGGTCGAGTTGCGCTTGCGCGGTTTCCCTTTGAGCCAGAGCCTGACCGATGCGGGCATTCTGCGTGTCCAGCCCGCGCCTTGCCGCCAGATAGGTGGCCCGTTGGGCGCGCAGGTTGGCGACCGCGCGATCGCGCTCGAGCACCAGGGCCGCCAGCCGCTCGCCCGATTCCGCCCCGGACCGAGCGAGCGGCTCGTAGCGCCGGACCTCCGCGGCTGCGGCCTCGGCGGCGACTTCGGCGGCGGAAACTTGCGCCGCCGACTGCGCGATGGCCGCGCGCTGCTCGTCGAGCGTGCTGCGTGCCGTCCGAATGCCGGCGACGGCCGAAGCGACCTGCGCCTGCGCCTGTGCAACACTTGCACGATAGTCCCGCGGATCCAGTACGGCCAGGAGTTGCCCGCGTCTCACGGGCTGATTGTCACGCACGAAAACCCGCTCGACATACCCGCCCAGCTTGGGAGAAACCGTCACGAAATCGGCCCGCACATAGGCATTGTTCGTCGATTGATGATACTGCCCGCGTTCACGATAATTCAGATACCAAGCGGCGCCTGCGACAATGCCGGCCACGAGCGCTACGATCAGGACGTAACGGATGACCGGATATCGCTTGAGAAGACCGGGTTTGCTCGCCGGATCTCCGTCATCGCTCTTTGGCCGATCGCCGCGCCCGGCTCCTTCATCGTCATGCTCAGGTGCGTCTGCTTCCAAATCCCTGCGATCTGCCACTCTTCGCCCTTGCGATATGTAAACCGTTCCGTATCATAGGATGTAGTCGGGCTGAATTCCAGCCACGAACTTGGTTTGGAAAGTAGGCGAGTGGTTGGCGAAAAAGGCACGGTAATTCGGCTGATCGGCCTGGCCGCGCTAGGCGGGTGCGCTCTCTCGGCATCGAATGCCCATGCACAGGCCGACGAGCGTGTCGAAGACGATCGCTCCCGCATCACGATCGGTGTCGGTGCCGCAACCTTGCCGGACTACGAGGGTTCCGACCAGAACAGCGTAACTCCCGGAGCCGTGATCGTCGGCAAGATCGCCGGGCACGACGTATTCACACGCGGGACCCAGCTCTACGTCAACCTCGTGCCTAGCGGGGATGGACCGCGGACGAATTTCGAGCTCGGTCTGATCGGCGCGGCGCGGCGCGGCTCGACCGCACCAACAAAGTCGATAACCTGCAGGTCCGTGCGCTCGGGAAGATCGACACTGCATGGGAAGCCGGTGGCTACATCGGTGTGAGCCGTACCGGAGTCGTTACGAGCGATTACGATACGCTGACGGTGCGGGTCGCTTACGTTCACGACGTCTCCGACGTCCACGACAGCTACGTCATCACCCCCCAGGTCAACTATACGACGCCGCTCTCGCCCCGAACGCTCGTCTCGATCGGAGCGTCGGCTGACTATGTCGGAAAAGGCTATGGGCGCACCTATTTCGGCGTGACGCCCGCGGGCGCGCTCGCGAGCGGGCTGCGGGCGTATTCGATCAACGACTCAGGGTGGAAGCGCTACAATCTGACGGCGTTCGCGGTTCAGAGCCTGAGCGGGGATCTCCGTCGTGGGCTCGGCATAGGAGCCGGCATACTCTACGGCCGGATGCTCGGTAGGTATAAGCGCAGCCCGATCGTCATGGACGTCGGCGACGCCGATCAGTTCTCGGCCGCAGCCGGGCTGACGTACACCTTCTAGACCGTACACGCGGGCATCGAGACGAGCCCGCTTCAGGCGAATTCACAGAGAAACTCGCACTGTGCCGCACATACGACCGTGTCAGGGCTATCCTGCCATGCCTCGATCTGCGCCACCGCCACTCGCCTGCCGATCCGCCGCACCTGTGGACGCGCGATCACCGGTGCCAGCCGCATCGACGCCAGGAACTGCACATTCATGCTGATGAGGCGCGGAATACTGTCATGGTCCAACTGGCGCGCCAGAACGACGCCGCAGGCGAGCTCAAGAAACGCTGTGACTGCGCCGCCGTGAAGTGCCCGCACCACCGGGTTGCCGATGAGGTCGGACGTAGGCGACAGCGTCCAGAGCGTGCCCTCTTCGGTTACGTCGATCATTTTGCCGAGTTTCGAGCTGAAGCCCGACGTGGCCACAATCACGGCTGTCCGCATATCGGCGCTCACGCCGCAACCCCTCGATTGATCGAGAAAACGCCCTGAGCCGCGGCGAACACCTCGGCCGGATCGGTGTCCCAAACCTCCGCACGCACGAATGTCATGATCTCGGACACTCGATAACAGTGTGCCCACGCCGTCACTGGCGAGCGGGCCGTTGGTAGACGAATATGATCGATCTTGAGGTTGAGAGTGGATATCGACACCCGCTCCAGCCGGGACATCACGGCGGCGCCGCATGCGTGATCTATAAGGCTGGCGATCGCTCCGCTCGCAATCCCGCCGTTGGACCCGCTCAGATCGGGACGCCAAGGCAGTCGCAGAGAACACAGGCCATCGCCCACCGAAAGGAGACGGAAACCCAGCTCTGCGCTCCACGGAATGATGATGCCCGTGGCATTGGCGTCCTCCGGCACGGTGATCTCACCTCCAGCATTCACAAATGAGCGTTCCAACCAGTCCCCGTCCAGTCAAGAGCGTAAAAAAGAAAACGGAACCGTTAGGTTTACATATCCATGTGCCGCACTTAGTGGTTGGTCAAGGCTATGGAGACTCGCTCGAACCGCCTGCTGGTGTTCTCGGTGATCGGTGCCATTGCCGTCGCTCTGTTCGCGTTTGCGTTCTGGCTTCTCGCGGCCAGGAATCCTGATGGTCGAGAGTATCTGATCCGCTTCAAGAACAGCGTGACAGGCGTCAAAAACGGGTCGCCCGTCACCTATGCTGGCGTTTCCGCGGGCCTGGTAACAGCCGTACGATTCGACGGCCAAGACCCTTCGACCGTGCTTGTTACCGTCCGTCTCAACCCTGAGATACCGATCGTAGAAGGCGTCAAGGCGCAGATTTCAAGGTCCTTCATTGGCGGGGACGCAACCATCATCCTGGACGGCGGACAGAGGGGGGCGTCGCCAATCGCGGCAACCAATAGTGAGCCCCTTCCGGTCATTCCTGAAAAGAAGGGCGGGCTTCTTGGTTCAGGCGGTGACCCGGTCGCGCTGATCGAAAAGATCAGCCGCTCGGTCGATAACATTTCGGCCGATCTTGATGAGAAGGGGCAGCAGCGGACCCGCGAGCGACTGGCCGAACTGAGCGCCAAGACGGCGGTTTGGCCTACCAAGGCGGCTCGACTGGCTGACGGGATAGCCGGCGCGGGAGACGGAATGCTCGGGGTAGGCAACTCGATCGCGGGTGTCGGCGAGCGCGCCGCCCGCATCCGCGCCAAGCTGGAAGCGCGTCGCGATGCCAGCCTTGGAATCGATGACAAGCTGCGCAGCGCTCGGCGCGCGGCGGAAGAGTTTCGTGGCGACGTGGAGTCTCTGCGCCCGGCCGTTCGCGCCCTCGAAGGCCGAAGTCGTGTGGTTACAGAGTCCGTTCGCTCGGCGCGATCCACTACACAGCGCCTCGGCGACCAGGTCGAACGCGTTGATCGCGAAGGACTCCAGCTGTTCGGGGCGCCAAAGTTGCCCGATTATAATTCAGCACAACAGTCGCCACCACCATCGCGCTAGCGCCAGCGTTTCGTGGTACGAGGGACGCTCATCCTCGGGACCGCCCCCGATTGTATTCAGGTCCCTCCCAAAATTGAACAAGGCGGTGGCCGTGAGCGCATGAGCAGGACATGGTGGTGCATCTTGGCAACCGGTCGCAGATTTCAGCTTCAGCGACTATCAGGCATCGCGGAGGCGAGATTGAAATGAAGGGGCGAGGAAGCGGCAAGCGGGGCGGTAGGACTGGCAGGCCAACGACAGAGGCAGCGATCCGACTGACCTCCCATATCCTGCAAAGCGCTCGTGAAATGTTCTTCGAACATGGCTTTGACGGCGCGAGCGCTGACATGATCGCCGAGCGTGCAAAGATCTCGAAGCGGACCCTTTACGCCAGGTTCGGCAGCAAAGCGCGTATGTTCGAAGCTGTGATCCTCGACGAGATTGACACGCAACTTCGGGCACTGGAGCCGGCCGTCGATGCGGATCTTGCTGTCGTGGACAGGCTGCAGTCGATCGCCGATGTGCTTCTCGAGTGGCTGCTTACGCCACGCATCGCTTCAATGGAGCGTGTCGTGATCGCGCAGGCCGTGCGCTTTCCTGCGCTTGCCGCCAACATTCACGAGTTCGGCTTTCAGCGCGCCGCTCAGTGGGTGGCGAGCATTCTCGGGGCTGCTGCCGCCAAGGGTGAACTCGATCTACCGGATCCCGTTTTCGCCGCTGAACAGTTCGTGACCCTCGTGGTCGTCGCACCGATGCGCCGCGCGGCGCTCGGCCTCGCCCCTCCAGCCTATGACGAAAATGCCCGCGCCCGAGTGAGACGGGGCATCGAGCTTTTTATTATTGGCTGTCTACCTCCCGCACTCGGAACCGAGAGTATGCAATGACCGAGGTCGCAGATGACATTCCGTTGAGTGAGCGGGAAAGATTTGGAGAGCTCGCGCGAATCTTCGCACGTCACGGACTCGGTGGCCTCGCCTCACGCGTCGGCTTGGCGAGCGGTCCGCCGACATGGCCGGTCGAGCCCGACGCACCCACAAGAGTAGTCGCACTTCTTCGCGATCTAGGTCCGGTCGCAATAAAGCTGGGCCAGCTTCTCGCCACACGTGGCGATCTTCTGGGGCCGGACTGGGTGAGTGCGCTATCGACATTACAGGATCAAGTTCCTGCGGTACCATTCCACGAGATCGAACCCGAACTCGTCTCGTCTCTCGGGGCGCCCGTTGCTGATGTTTTCGCGCGTTTCGATCCGAAACCAATCGCCGCGGCGTCGATTGCCCAGGTGCACGGTGCAGCCCTTTTCGATGGGACCGAAGTTGTCGTCAAGGTGCGCCGCCCGGGAATAGCGACCCGCGTCGACGCCGACCTGAGATTGCTACGACGACTTGCGCGTCTGGCCGAACGGCGCTCGCCGGAACTGCGGCGGCTTAAGATTGACGAACTGCTGCGCTTCTTCGCCGAGAGCCTGTCTCAAGAAATGGATCTGAGCGCCGAAGCGGCAGCATGTGAGGGGATTGGGTCATTTCTTGACACGCTAGGCGTGAGGACACCGAAGTTCTTTTGGGATTATGTCGGCCGCCGCGTCAACGTCCAGGAGCGGCTTGAAGGAGTCTCGGTGCGCGGCGTCCTTATTGCAGTAAACGAGGTAACAGACGCGGCCGCAATTGCAGGCACCTACGCGGACGCCATATTGCGCATGATCATCTTTCACGGCCGATTTCACGCAGATCCTCATCCCGGGAACGTATTCGTTCTTCCAAGCCGAAAGATCGCCTTCATCGACTTCGGCGCCACCGGAACGCTGACTCCAAACCGTCGCTCGGAGCTGGTCACCCTGGTCCTAGCCATCGCGGGAGAAAATCCGCGCGCGGTCGCGGATGTGCTGATAAACTGGTCAGGCGACCGGACCGTTGAGGTGGATGGGTTGCAAAGGGATCTTGAGTCTTTGATCGGTCAATTTCGTGGCGCTGTCTTGAAACAGGTTGATCTGTCCGAGATATTCTCGCGCGTGTTCACGTTACTGCGCCAATACCGTCTGGCATTGCCGCCCGACCTTGCTTTGCTCCTGCGCACATTACTGACCGCCGAGGGATTGGTACGGACTCTAGACCCAGAGTTCGATATCGCGGCTAGGGCGATGCCGATCGCCCGCGAGCTTGCGCGCGAGCGAATTAGTCCTGCCGAACTGAGAAAAGGTGGGCGCCGCCTGGCAACAGGGATCGGCCGCTTGGCCGCAGCCTCTCCCGACCTGATTGGACTGGTGGAGAAAGTAGCAAAGTCAGGTACAATCCCGGTTCACGTGTCATTACCATCACCGAACAAGGAGAGGCCGTCGCCCCAAAGAGATATACTCGCTGCCGGTCTGATCGTAGGCGGAGCGGTTCTCTTTAGTCAACAAATATACATATCGCTAGCTTCATGGGGAATTGCTGTGGTCATATTGGCACTTACTAGAAAACGATAGATTTTACTGGTTGTATCCTCATCGAATTATGCCATCATAAAAAGGTGTTCAAAACGCTGGGCCAGGCCGCCGGGAGCTATGCGGCCCGGCCCAGCTAGGTTCACCTTCCCGCAAGCCCGGAGGGTGTGAGTGACTTGCCGGTGGTGAGTTCGTTTTCCAGCACGGGAACAGCCGTGCCGGCGATCTGCTGCAGCGCTGGGTCGGTGCCGTCTTGGGCGTATCCCTTGTGGATTGCCCACGCCGCTTGTTGCACCTTCGCCGACTGGGTGAGATAAAGGTTATCGAAAGCGCTCTTCGGTGCCTTTTGCAGCAACTTGACAAGAGCAGCGCGGTCGGCCGACAACGCTGACGATGGTGCCTTGATCGTGCGCTGATCGTTTTTGAGCGCTGCCATCAGTGCTTTCTGGCTGCTTTGTGCCTCGGCTAGGACGCGCTTGGCGTAGGATTTGACGTCGTCCCGCTGCGCGCGCGTTGCGGCAAGCTGGGCAGCCTTTATCTGATAGACGTTCGCGTCCGACGCGGCGAGAACGTAGTTTGGGCCGCTTTGGCTGGCAATCGGCTCTACCCCGACATCCGCGCTGGTCATCGTTCCTGACGTGGATGGGGCAACTGCTTGGGCGAAAGCCGGAACCGACACCAAAGAAAGCAGCGCGGCGGAGATCACGATCTTCATCATTTTCCTTTCTGGTGGCTTATCTTGATAATTTGAATTCAAGTCCGCAAACGAAAAGGAAACCGGTTGGTTCCTTTTGTGGATCGGCTCAGAGTCTTCTCTGATTGGGGCCTAGTGGGTCAAGCTGCTTTCTCGACTTTATGATCATTCCCATGGATCACTCGCTTCTCTCCGCGGTCGGCGCAAGGCCGCCGCATAATGGGGTCATGGAGAGCGAGACGTCTCAATCTGTTTCGCGACCTTCAGCTAAGCTGAGGTTCCGGACTCTAAGCGAGATCGTCTTGCCCTTCGTCCCCATGGGAACGACACGGCCCGCCTTGTCAGGCGGGATTCGGTTCAGGCCTCCTCATGCTGCCAGTCCGGTGAGCGGTTTGCGCCAGCGGAACTCGCTGTGGTCGGTCCACATACGGTGCATGATGACGGCAAGCTTGCGGGCGACCGCGACGCGGGCTTTCGCCATACCGCGCCGCTTTGCGACGTTCATGCCCCACGCCTTGAGGGCCGACCATTTCTTGCAGCGGGTCAACAGCGTGTGTGCCGCCTCGTAGAGCAGGGTTCGGGCCAGCTCGTCGCCGCATCGGCTGATGCGTCCTTGCACATCGGTTTCGCCTGACTGATAGCGCCTCGGAGTTAGGCCGAGATGGGCGCCAACGTCGCGTGACCGCCGGAAGCGCTCGGGTTGATCCACGGTTGCACGGAACGCCAGTGCCGTCAGCGGCCCAACGCCGGGTACCGTCATCAGTTGTCGGCAGATTGGTTCGACGCGAACCGATTCCAACGCGCGCCGTGTCAGCCGCTCGAGTTCGCGGTACATGGTCGCGATGATCGCCAGCAGTGGCTCGGTTATATCGGTCAACGTCGGATCCGCATCAGCCAACTCGCGTACCCTGGCCGAGAACAGCTTGCGCCCCGGTGATCCCAACTTGAGCCCGCTTTCCCGCAAGACTGCCCGCACTGCGTTCTCCATATCGCGCAACTTGCAGAGCACCGTCCGGCGAGCCACCAGCAATGAACGCGCCATTCTCGATGGAACGCTCTTGACGTGAACCTGGCGATACCACCCGGTACGGATGATTTGTGCCAGGCCCCGGGCATCATTGCGGTCGGTTTTGTTCGGCATCGCTCCCATCGCGGCTTTCGCCTGGCGGGTTTCGATGCACAATGCCGGAAAACCAGCCCGCGTCAGTCCCTGGTGCAGCCAGGCCGACTGCGAACAGGCCTCGAGGCCTATCCGCTCCATCGGCAAATCTACCAGGTTGAACGCCGAAATCAGGCTTTCCGGATCGCTGGCCGCGCGTAGTTCGCGGACGATCGTGCCCGTACCATCGACAATACAGATCGCTGTCTCTTCCAAAGACACATCCAGCCCGGCATAATAGCTCATGGTTGCTTCTCCTCATGGTTGTGGCCGATCACACGGACCACGTTCTACCATTTGCGAGGAGCAGCCACTCCACCGACTCGTCGTGGAGCCCCAATCACCCCATCTGTTTGGAAAATCAGGGGTGAGCGTTTCGGCGTAGGAGATTGCCGCCCATGGCGACGAGGATCATGGCCTTCGAGACGTCAATGCGCTTCTCGTAATCGCGGACCAATCGGCGCCATCGGATCATCCAGCCAAAGGTCCGCTCAACGACCCAACGCCGGGGCAGAACCTTGAAGCCCTGCTGCTGATCGCTGCGTCGAATGACCTCGACGACGAAATCCAGATAGCTTGCTTTGTCCATGAGTTTGAGGCGGTCATAGGCGCCATCGGCGAAGAGATGTTTGATCCAGGGCCAGCGTTTGCGGATGCCATCGAGGATGGTCTGGGCGCCCGCGCTGTCCGAAATGTCCGCAGTGGTCAGGTTGACCATCAGCAGCCGTCCATCGGTATCGACGGCGATATGTCGCTTGCGCCCGACAACCCTCTTGCCTGCGTCGAACCCACGCTTTTCTGCCGATGGCGCCTTGATCGACTGGCTGTCGATCACTGCTGCGCTCGGACTGGCCTCCCGCCCTTGGCGCTCGCGATCTAGCATCAGTTCGATGTCGTGGATTGTCTGGAACAGGAACCTGCGAGCCAGTTCCCGGAACCAGCCATAAACCGTCTGCCATGCCCCGAAATGGATCGGCAGCATCCGCCAGCCACAGCCCGATCGAACAAGGTAGCGCACGGCGTTGATTACCTCGCGAAAATCCACCTCGCGTGGACGGCCCCGCCGCCCCGGTCTGGGCATCAGCGGCGCCAGGCGATCCCATTCCTCATCGGTCAGATCACTGGGATAGCGCTTCGTCTTCTTGGCAATCTGGGCCATGCGCCCTCGGCTCTGATGGGTCCACATCCAGAGCCTGAATCAGACGCAGAGCCTCACGACAACCCCCGTCAACGATTTTCCAAACAGCCTCTTAGCGATATGACGCGGTTTAGGCCATACAGGCAGAACCTTCGGGCCATCGGATGGCTTCCGTTATCGGCCGCAGCAGGCAATCATGCGTCAACCACTCACCCGTCCTTACAACGCCGTCAGCGGCTCCGGTCCTTATCGCGCGGCGCCGGGGTCGCGGGCCCGATTTCGCCGTCTAGCGATCCGCCCGCTTTGATCCGATCCGCGACGAGCTGGCGCGTCGCCCCCCCAATCGCTCCGACCATGCGCGCGCTCTCGCCCCGATCGCGCGCGGTTTTCCTCGCCGCGTCGACGATCGCCTGGGCGGGCGCGAGGCGAGGATCGGCTTGGTTCTTCTCCGCCGTGTTCTTCAGGAACAGCTCGGCAAGGCGCTCCTGCCCTGGCGAGTGGCCGGGAGGAAGGATCGGCTGCTCCAGCGACCGGACGGCGCGCTGGATCTGCGCCGGCTGCTGGTTGTTGATCTGGACGCCGAGCGCCGCACCGATCTCGCGCACCCGCTCCAACGGTGTCTGCTGGGGCGAAATGACTGCATCGACCTGACGGACGCCGAGATAGGTGAGAAGGTGCGATTGGTAGATCGGCCCCTTGGCGTGACGGACATAGGCGAGTTCGGTGCGCGCGTTAGCGATGGCGGGGGAGGGGGCACCCTCCTTGATCAGCCCGCGTAGCCGGTCGGCAGCCTGTTGGCGGGCGGCCGGCAGATAGCGTTCCAGCTCCTCGCGCGCCTTGGTCAGCGTCACCCGGTAGCGTTGCCCCTCGGGCGGGGCACGCTTGGGGAGCATGGCGATCCCTGCGGGGCCGATGCGCGCCTCGGGCGCGAGGTCGCGCTTGATCGCCGCTGCGGAGAGAACCGCGGCCATGCCGCGATGATCGCCGGTCAGAAAGCCGTGGCGGGACGCTTCCATCCAACGGTCCTTGTCGATCGCGGCGATGCGGATCGGGTGGCCGGCTTCGCGGGCGAGCTGGGCGGCATGGTGGCGCATGGTGCGCCCGTTCCCTTCGCGGAAGGGATGAATAGCGTTGATCTCGTTGATATGGTTGCCGAGCCGATCGAAAAACTCGTCGCGAGGAATCCCCCGGAAGCCGCCCTGCGCTCCTACCTCCGCGAACCGCTTGTCCAGTTCGCGCGCGAGATAGGGGACGGCGGCAAAGCTCGATCCGCCTTTGGCGATGCTGACGGTGCGGTCCTGGCCCGCCCAATCGTAGAGGTCTTGGAACAGGTGCTTATGGAGCGCCCGATAGCCATCGGCGGTGGCTGGAAAGGTCAGGCGCGCGGCCTCCGCGCCCCGTGCCTGGGTCAGTCTCCGTTCGGCCTCTGTAAGCGTCTTGTCGTCGGTGATTCCGAGCCGATTCCGAAGCGTCTCGGTGCCGGGATACGTGTAGGGATCGCTCGCCAAGGTCAGGCGGCGATCTGGCGTGTTCCGGGCTGATAGAGACTGAGGATAATCGACGGCATGACGGCAGGCGGAACGCCCTCGTCGAGCATCATCGCGAACATCGCGTCTTCGTCGATGGTCGGCGTCATGTCCTCCATGGCGAGATTGGCACGCGCTTCCGCTACGTCCTCCCGCCAAAGGGCGATCTGCTCGGGGGTGCCGCGCTGGAAATCCATCTGGCGGATGCGCTCGCGCAACGTCTCAAGATCGATCTGGGCCATCGCGTCATCCTTTCTGCTCTTAACCCTACGCCTTCCAAGGCGACTCCTCAACAAATCATGTGTGAGCGAGGCGGATGCGCGCCGTGATCCGCGCTTGGTTGAGCGCGGATCGCCGGATCGGGGCCGTTAATACTCGCTCGCCAGCATGACCGTCAGAACGCGCGTGGTCTGCTGCGCATCCCACGGTGCTTCGCTACCATAGGTCAGCGTGTTGTCGTAGTAATCCACCTTCCAGAAAACCGTCTCGGAAATGGCCGTGCCATCGCTCGGCCGCTCTTGCGACCATTCACCGCTCGCTAGGCGATAGACCGCGCCGAAATCATGCTCACCATAGGGGTCGTTGTCGCCGTCAAACTTGGTAAAACCGACGATCGCCGATACGGCCTTGAAGCAATCCGCATCGGGGAGGGCAAGAAAGCCCTGCGTGACGTTGGCGCACGACGTGACGCCGGGGCTCTGACGCGCTGCGTCATTCAGGCGGCGGATGGTGTCGAGTTGTTCGGGGCTATACATCGCTGATCCTCCTTCTGGCAGGCCGCAAGGCCGCTCGGCCTCACGGCCCTGCCTGTCCGGCGAGGACGGGATGGGGAGGGGGAGCGAGAATCTACCGCTGGCGCGGGCGATCCGCTCTAGCGCGGCCGGCGCGACGCGACGGGCGCCGCGCTTGGCGGATTACACGGGCGGTCGATTGTCGTTCGGGAACGAAAGGGCGGCGCCCTTGGTGTTCCCCTGGCGCCGATCGCGCGCAGCGCGAGCGGTGAACGATACGCGGTGCGGATCTCCGCACGGCATTGTCGCGCGCAAGCGCGTCCCGTCAGGAGGGCGCGTTGCGTGCGTCGCGAGCGGCGATCACCAGCTCGACGATGCGCGGCTGATGGTCTGCTGGCACCGGAGCCGTTCGAGGCGGCCTTTACCCGGTTTTCTGCGGCTTTTGCCGGAGTGTTGAAGGGCGTGGTGGCGATTGACGGCAAGGCTTTGCGCGGCGTTTATGAGCGCGGTCGCAAGGCTGTGCCCCTCCATCTGGTCAACATATGGGCGGCCGAAGCCCGATTGGTGATTGGTCAGCGCCTGGCGCCCGGCCGCAACGAGGTGCTCGGTGCGCAGCAGGCCCTTGCACGGGACTGTCAGGAATTTCGTGTGCGGCGAGGCGGTTGACCATCAGGCCGTCATGGCCCTGATGAAACGTTCGCCGAAGAGCACGGCAAATTGCGCCTTCGCCATGTTCCACTCACGCGGCGGCATTTTCCACTCTTTTTCCGATCGGTTCAAGATCAGATAGAGGAGCTTGGTGGCGGCCTCATCATTGGGGAAATGCCCCCGGGCACGAACAGCGCGGCGGAGCTTGGAATTGAGGGCCTCTATCGAATTTGTCGTATAGACGATCCGTCTGACCTCGTCGGGAAAGGCGAAAAATGGGATGACCTCGGGCCATGCCCGGCGCCAGCTCTGGCCGATGGCGGGATAACGCTGTCCCCAGAAGCTGGCTTCGAACGCTGTCAGGGCTTCTTCGGCGGTCGCAGCATCAACGGCCCGATAGATGGCCTTCAAGGCCGTTCCGAGCGCCTTGCGATCTTTCCACGCCACGAAATCCATCGAGTTGCGCAGCAGATGGACAATACAGGTTTGGACCATCGCTTCGGGGAAGACGGCGGTGATGGCGTCTGGGAAGCCCTTCAGGCCATCGACGACGGCCAGTGATATCCTCGACGCCGCGGTTGCGCAGTTCGTTCATGACGCGCAGCCAGAATTTGGCCCCTTCATTCTGTTCCAGCCACAAACCAAGGACCACCTTGGTGCCGTCGGCCATGACGCCCAGGGCAATATGGATCGCCTTGTTGCGGACCATGCCTTCGTCGCGGATCTTGACCCGGATTGCATCGAAGAAAACCAGCGGATAGGCTGAGTCCAGCGGGCGTTGTTGCCAGGCCGTGACCTCCTCCAGCACAGCGTCCGTGATCGTGCTGATCAGGTCGGGTGAGGCCTCGATGCCGTACAGTTCGCGCAGATGCCCGGTGATCTCACGGGTACTCATGCCGCGCGCGTACATCGAGATGATCTTGTCATCAAAACCGGGGAAACGGCGCTGATATTTTGCGATCAGCTGCGGATCGAAACTGCCCGCCCGATCACGCGGCACCTCGATCTCGATCCGTCCCCCGTCGGTCGTCACCGTCTTGCGGCCATAGCCGTTCCGGCTGTAGGTCCCTTGCTCCTCCTGGCCAAGATGGTGATCCATCTCCGCATTGAGCGCCCGTTCGGCAAATGCCTTCTTCAATGTATCGAGCAGGCCGCCCTGGCTGAGCGCTGCTGCTGCGTCAGTGCCGGCCAGCAGTTGATCGAGAATGTCGTTGGGTATCGAGGGTTCTTTCCGTCGTGACATATTGGGTCTCCTTGTTGCCCATTATGCCTCGCCGCACACGAAATTCCTGACAGTCCCACGCAGGGGCGTTTGTCGCCGGACTTCGTGCACAGATGACCGAAGCGCTCGGCGCGCTGAACCGGAAGATGCCGCGCAATGCCAAGGTGCGACTTCGACAGCAGGGCAAGAACCGGATTTCGATCACACCGTTCGAGCCGCTGCCGGCAGCGCTCAATCTGGAGGCTATCAAGACAGAACTCGAACGGCGCTGGCCGATGACGGACCTGATCGACGTGCTGATGGAGACCGCCCGGCAAACCGGATTCCTCGATGAGTTCACGGCGTCGGGCGACCGGGTCGTTATCGATGCCGATACACTCCGCCGGCGTCTTGTCCTGTGCCTCTACGGTCTCGGCACCAATGCCGGCCTGAAGCGGGTCAGCACAGGAACGGAGGCCGCGAGCTATGCCGAACTATTGCACGTCCGGCGTCGCTTCATCCACAAGGAGGCGCTGCGCAGCGCAACCGCGTTGGTAACCAACGCGATCCTCGCGACGCGCGACCAGCGCATCTGGGGTGAGGCGGGGACCGCATGCGCGTCGGATTCCACGAAGGTCGGTGCGTGGGATCAGAATCTGATGGCGGAATGGCATGTCCGCTACCGCGGCCGTGGCGTCATGATCTACTGGCACATGGAGCGCCAGGCGACCTGCATCTACTCGCAGCTCAAACGCTGTTCTTCCTCCGAGGTCAGCGCGATGATCGAAGGCGTGCTGCGCCATTGCACCGACCAGGAGATCCAGCGTCATTATGTCGACAGTCATGGCCAGAGCGAGGTGGGGTTCGCCTTTTGCCACCTGCTCGGGTTCGAGCTGGCGCCGCGCCTGAAGGCGATCGCCCGCCAGAAGCTTTATGTGCCGGAAACCGCGATGCGCGAAACGCTCGGCAATCTCACGCCGATCCTGGCGCGTGAGATCAACTGGCCACTGATCGAGCGGCAGTATGACGAGATGATCAAATATACCGCGGCGCTCAAACACCGCACCGCCGACCCCGAGGCGATTCTGCGCCGCTTTGCCAGCGCGGCTGTCCAGCACCCGACCTATGCGGCGCTTGCCGAACTCGGCAAGGTCATCAAGACGATCTTCCTGTGCGGCTATATCGGTTCGGAGGATCTGCGCCGCGACATCCATGCCGGGCTCAACGTCGTCGAAAACTGGAACGGCGCGCACAGCTTCATCTTCTTCGGCAAGGGCGGTGAGATTGCCGCCAATCGCCTGGAGGATCAGGAACTGGCGGTGCTGGCGCTCCATCTGTTACAGAACTGCCTGGTCTACGTGAACACGCGGATGCTGCAGCGGGTTCTGACCGAGCCCGCCTGGATGAAGCGGATGACCGCCGAAGACCATCGCGGTCTGACGCCGGCCATCCACGCCCATATCAATCCTTATGGCCGTTTCGAGGCCAATTTGGATCGGCGCATCGACTTCGATCTGCCGCTGACAGCATAATTCGCAAAGGCCTCTGCGATGAAAAAAAGCATCTCCACCTCCCCGGCGTCCAAAGACCAGGAAGACACGGAACAGGCCCATATCGACCCCGGCCAAGCGAGCTTCCGAAGTGTTCCCCGACCGCCGTGCCATGGAAGGTTTCATGGCCGGGCTGTTCGGCCGCGTGGAGGCCGATACGAACGGCGCCGTCGATGATGCGCAGGAAATGATGTACGATGCGTGGGAAGCGAGCGGTGCCGCGCGTGTCGCTCTCGCCAGGGCCGCACTCGACATCTCTCCGCTATGCGCGGACGCCTATGTCCTGCTTGCGGAGGAAGACGCGCGATCCCAACCGGACGCACTAGCCCTTTACCGTCAAGGCGTGGAGGCAGGCGAGCGCGCGCTCGGCAATGAATTCGAAGAACTGTCTGGCCACTTCTGGGGGTTCCTGCAGACCAGACCCTATATGCGGGCGCGAGCAGGACTGGCGATGACATTATGGCGCACGGGCGAGCAGCAGGCGGCGATCGACCATTATCGCGCGATGCTGATCCTCAATCCCAATGACAATCAGGGCATCCGCTACCTGCTGGCAAGCGCCTTGCTCCAGCGCGACGATCTCGCTGGGCTGAAGGTGCTACTGCGCCAGTATGAAGGAGATGGAAGTGCCGCCTGGGCCTACACGCTGGCGCTGATAGCCTATCGCGAACAGGACCCGCGCGGTCCGGCGATTGTCCGGGAAGCCTGGGAGAGCAACTCGCATGTGCCTGCCATGTTGGCCGGCCTCAAACGCCTCGTTCCTTCTCGCGACGGCTACATCAGTATGGGCGGAGAGGATGAGGCGACCGCTTATGTCGAGGAAAACGGCGCCGCCTGGCGTGCCATCCCGGGCGCCATCGACTGGCTGGCCGAAAGAAGCACGGGGCTGAAGCCGCGACATCGCGGATGCCAGTCATGAGGAACGAACGCGCGCAAACGGTCGTTTGCGCAGCATCCAGACCGGTCCAGCAAAAACAACGCGCTATTCGTCGCACAAAGCTGTTGCCAAACGACATGCAAAAGCAACAGATAAATGCAGCATCACCCAAGCTGCTCGGCTATGCTCGCGTGTCCAAGGCCGAAGACCAGGATACCGCCCCGCAGATCGAAGCACTCGAAGCCGCGGGCTGCACCCGGTTCTACGAAGAACATGCCTCGGGCGGCCGCTGGGATCGACCGGAACTCCACCGACTGCTCGACCGTCTCGAGCCCGGTGATGTTCTCGCAGCCTGGAAACTTGACCGGCTGTCGCGGTCGCTGAAAGATCTGCTGCTTATCCTCGACCGCGTCGAAAAGGCCGGCGCCGGATTCCGCTCGCTGACCGAAAATATCGACAGCACAACGGCATCCGGTCGCATGATGATGCAAATGCTGGGCTCGTTCGCCGAGTTCGAGCGCGCCATGGTGCGCGAACGAACGCAGGCTGGCCTGCGCTCGGCGCGTGCCCAGGGGCGCAGTGGCGGCCGACAACCCAAGCTCTCGCCCCACCAACAGACCGAGGTCATCACCATGCTCACCGCTGGCAGATCGACAGCCGATATCGCCCGCCTCTTCCGCGTCCATCGCGCCACCATCAGTCGCATCGTCAACAACTTCGCCGTCAAAGACGCCGCGCGAACTCCATAACGTTCCGCGTCCGTTCTTCGCCTTGGCCGTTTTTCAATCTATGAGGTCACTGCGCCTTGTTGCGCCTTTTCCCGGTGCGCCGCAGTCCAGGTGTACCAGGCTCCGAGTACGATCACAGCATGAGCCGCCAGCGTTGTGAAGACGACCCATTCCGCCTCGCCGCTGCACAACAGGCTGTAGATGTCCCATGCCGCGCCGACCGCTTCGGTTAGCACGATCACCGGGACCAGCGCGATGTATTTCCACGGCTGCCGCGCGCCCCACAGGGCGACGATACCGATCGCGGCCAGCTGTATCCCGACGATCAGCCAGGCATCGAGCAGCAGATCGAACACCGGCTGGCCCTGGCCCAGATCGATTCCCGGATAGATCAGGGACAGGGCCCCTGCATAGACCGGCGGCCAGAGCAGGACCAGATTGCACAGGTACCAGATTCCGCTGGCGATGAAGAAGATGCGCAGGCTTTGCATGGTTCGATCTCCAAAGGCTGCGCCGGTCAGTCGGCGACCGCGAAAATGTCGGACGTTGCGCCGGCGATCCGTGCAACCTTGAACGGCGCATAGTCGGGGCAGGCCATGAACGCTTGGACATCCGCCATCGCAGGGAAGCGGATGATCACCGTATAGTGCGGCGCCGCGCCTTCGCCTTCGAAGCGTTCGAACTGGTTGGAGCGGCAGATCAGTTCGCCGCCGAACCGCGCAACCATCGGCGGAACATTGGCTTGGTAGTCCGCAACCCAGCCATCGTCGTGCGAGGTGACGGAAGCGATGAAATAGGCGGCCATGGTTGTTCCCTCCGTGTCGTTAGCGGTCTGGTCTGCGGCTTTCGGTTCGCCGCGTCAAAAGAATCGATTGCCGGGGCGCGGCAACCCGAAATGATCGCGCAGGGTCGTGCCTTGGTAGTCCTTGCGGAAAATGCCCCGGCGCTGCAATTCGGGCACGACCCGATCGACGAAATCGTCGAGCCCCTCCGGCAGATAGGGGAACATCACGACGAACCCGTCCGAACCGCGCTCCTCCAGCCATTGCTCCATCTCGTCGGCGATCGAAGCCGGAGTGCCGACGAAGGCGAGCCCGGCATAGCTGCCGGCTTTCGCGGCGAGCTGGCGGATGGTGAGGTTGTACTGTCGGGCTTGCGTGACCAGCATTTCACGAGAGGTCTTGCTGGCGTTGGTATCGGGTATTTCGGGGAGGGGGCCATCGGGGTCGAACCCCGAAACATCATGATCGAGCATGCCGCACAGCGAGTGAATCCCGCTTTCATAGTGAACCAGGCTGTCCAGGTGAGCGCGCTTGGCCTTGGCCTGCTCGACCGTGTCACCGACAACGACGAGCGCGGCGGGCAGGATCTTGAGATGATCGGGATTGCGTCCGATCGGGATCATCCGCCCTTTCACATCAGAATAAAAGCTCTTGGCGGCGGCAAGATTCGATCCAGCGGCAAAGACGACTTCGGCGGTTTCGGCGGCAAGCTGGCGTCCAGGGTCCGAGGCCCCCGCCTGGAAGATGACCGGCCAGCCCTGCGGGGGGCGGGCGATGTTGAGCGGCCCGAGGACCGAGAAATGCAGCCCTCTGTGATCGAGGACGTGCATCCGCGCGGGATTGAAATAGATGCCGCTTTCCGCATCGCAGACGAAGGCGTCTTCCGCGAAGCTGTCCCACAGGCCAGTCACGACGTCGTAGAATTCGCGGGCGCGCCCGTAGCGGCCGGAATGATCGGGCTGCACCTCGAACCCGAAATTCTTGGCGCTCTCGGGGTTGGACGTGGTGACGACGTTCCAGCCGGCCCGCCCGCCGCTGAGGTGATCGAGCGAGGCAAAGCGGCGCGCGACGTGAAAGGGTTCGTCGAAGGTGGTGGAGGCAGTGGCGACCAGCCCGATCCGTTCGGTGGCGCCAGCCAGCGCCGACAGCAGGGTGAAGGGTTCGAACGAGGTGACGGTGTGGCTGCGCCGCAGCGCCTCGACCGGCATGTTCAGGACCCCGAGATGATCAGCCATGAAAAAGGCGTCGAACTTGCCTGCTTCCAGCTTGCGCGCGAATTGCCGGATCGCGGCGAAGTTGAAATTCGCATCCGGGATTGCCCCGGGGTAGCGCCAGGCGCCGGTATGGATGCTGACCGGCCGCATGAACGCGCCGAGGTGAAGCTGACGTTGCAGGCTCATGCGTTTCGTTCCTTCAGGCTCGCGAAGACTGCCGGGGATCACCTTCCCTGCAGCTTTTCCAATATTTGGCGGGTCAGGACCGCTGTACTGCCGTTGCCGCCCAGATCGGGGGTCAGGACTGCTTGCGGATCGCGCAGGACCGCTTCGATCGCGGCCAGCACCATCGCTGCGGCTTCCGCTTCTCCCAGATGGTCGAGCATCATCGCCCCCGACCAGATCTGTCCGATCGGATTGGCAATGCCCTGGCCGGCAATGTCCGGAGCCGATCCGTGCACCGGTTCGAACATCGACGGATAGCGCCGCGACGGATTGAGATTGGCCGACGGCGCGACCGCTATCGTCCCGGTTACGCCGGGACCGAGATCGGACAGGATGTCGCCGAACAGATTGGATCCGACCACCACGTCGAACCGTTCGGGTGACATCACGAAGCGGGCGGCCAGAATGTCGATATGGTACTGGTCGGTGGCGATCCCGGGATATTCCGCGCCGATCGCCGCGAAACGCTCGTCCCAGAACGGCATCGAATGGTAGAGCCCGTTCGACTTGGTGGCCGAGGTGACATGCGGCCGGCCAAGCTTGCGCGCGAAATCGAAGGCGTAACGCAGGATCCGGTCGGTGCCGCGGCGGGTGAATACTGCCTGCTGGATGACGATTTCATCCTCGCCGGTGCCGGTGCGGCCGCCGATCTGGGAATATTCGCCTTCCGAATTTTCCCGCACCACCCAGAAGTCGATATCGCCGGTGCTCTTTTCGCGCAGCGGCGAGCGAATGCCGGGCAGCAACCGCACCGGCCGGAGATTGACATATTGATCGAATTCGCGCCGGATCGGCAGCAGCAGGCCCCACAGCGAGACGTGATCGGGCACCCCCGGGTAACCGACCGCGCCAAGGAAGATTGCGTCATGATCGGCAAGCCGGGTGAGCCCGTCATCGGGCATCATTTTCCCGGTGGCGAGATAGGTTTCGCAGCTCCAGTCGAAGTCGCGAAACTCGAGCGCAAAGCCACATCGCTGCGCTACCGCCGACAAGACCTGCACCCCGGCGGGCAGAACCTCGCGGCCGGTGCCGTCGCCGGGAATATTGGCTATGGTATAGCGGTTCAAAAGGGTTTCCCGTGCCGAAAGGTCAAAGGTAGGTGTTCAGGGTCTTGAGGATCCGGTAAGCCCCCAGGAATGTCGGTGCATCGACGCCGAGGCGTTCGGCGGCCTCGGCGAGCGGTCCCAGTATTTCGTCAACCTCCATGCGCCGTCCTGCCACCAGGTCATCGTGCATCGAGGTCCGGACCGGGCGATTCTCCGGCTTGAACCGGCCGACCATGGCCATCACCCCGGCGAGCGCGAAGCTTTCTCCGTTGATCTCGACGAGCCGTGAGACGGGCGCGAAGAAATTTTGCGGTTCGTACCCCAGCGCCTTGTAGATCGCCAGCAGGTCCTTGACGATCAGGATATACTGGGCCGCGCCTTCGCGTACCGCCACACCGTCGATGAAATCGAGCTCTTTGATGCCGCCCAGGGTGCTGGCGCTCCACGATGAAGCACTTCCGACCTGGACCAGTTTTTCCCAATGGACATGGGTGATGTCGGCAGTCGAGCGGGACCCCATCCCGGCTGAGTCCAGCGCCTCGGCCATGGTCCGGGTGCGATCGCTTTCTCCGCCTCCTAGTTCGCCGAAATAGGCGGTTACCGGGACGGCCATGTGGTTGAGCGCCCGGCCGGGTTCGAGCAGGGTTGCGCCGTCCATGATCGACCCGCCAATCACCTCGTCCTTGCCGAACGCGGCCTGCAGCCGGCCTTCCTTGCCAACCCCGTTCTGCAAGGTGAGGGCGCAGGCTGTCCGGTCAACCAGCACCGCCGCATCGGCCAGCGCCTGATCGGTGCCCTTCGCCTTGGTCAGCAGGATGTAATAGTCGATCGCGCCCTCGACCTCGGCCGGGGTCTCGACCGCGAACAGGTTGGCGCGCTGCACGAACTGCGCCCGCACCCCTTCGATTTGCAGACCACCCTGGCGGATGGCCTCGACATGGGGTTTGCGCGCAATCAGCGTTACCTTGTGTCCGCCGCGGGCCAGGAAGCCGCCGATAACGGAACCAAGTCCGCCTGCGCCGTGGATGCAGAAGTGCAGTTGCCTGGTCATTGCCGATGTCCCGCGTCCGATCAGGCGATGCCGAGCTCGATGAGCTTGGCCCTGATCTCTTCCTTCTTCTGCGGGGTCACGTCCGCGACCGGCGGCAGGATCGGGCCGGCCTTGAGGCCGATCGCCTCATACCACGCCTTGATGTTCGCCAGCGCCGAAGCATAGGTCGCGGTGCGCGCGATATCCCAGACAAACTGGTCATGGTAATATTCGCGGACGTCGTGCAGGCCTTCCCACTTGGTGCGGGCCTCTTCCCATTTGCCCTGGTGGGCGAGGTTGATGTAGTCGCGCGCGAGGTGGCGCTTCTTGCCATAGAGCATGAACGACAGTTCGCCCCAGCACACCGTCCCGCCCAGCCGGAGGTCTTCGAGGAAGAAATACTCAAACGGCTCCATGGTGTTGAAGCCTTCGGGCATCAGGCTGCGGATCTTGATCGTCTCGGCGCGATTGAGCGCACCCTGCTTGACCCCGATCACGGTCTCGAGATCGGCCAGGCGGCGCATCAGGTTCCAGCTCAGCACCGTGCCCGAAACCGGCGTGCGGTAGAGGCAGACCGCCATGTTGCTGCGATCGGTCAGATACTTGAACCAGGCGAAAATCTCGTCGTCGGTGCGAAGCTGGACGACGGGATTGATGACCTCGGCGCCGTTGAAACCCAGCTCCTCGACGAACTGCATCTTTTCGAGCGCGAGGTGGACCGACGGGTCGAGGATGATCGTCCAAAGATCGAGCCGCCCGGCGTTGGCCTCGGCGACGATCTCGTGATAGCGCATCCATTCGGACGGAGTGACGTTCCAGCATTCGGCAATGAAGCCGCCGACAACCAGGCCATCAAGGCCCATTTCGACATATTTGTCGATGTTGTAGCGGATCCCGTCGATGTCGAACTTGTGGTCCGCGGTCATCGGGGTGATCGGACACTGGTAAAACCCCCGGACTGTCTCGGTGGCCCATTTCTTGGCGTCCTTGCGATCATAGTCCATGGTTCTTCTCCTCCACCCTTTGACTTGTTAAGCTCTTGGCCGGGTTCCGCGCTAGGTAGCGGCCAGTGCCGATTGGGCAGCGGCGAGGCGCGCTATGGGAACTCGGAACGGGGAAGCGCTGACATAATCGAGGCCGACCCTGTCGCAGAACGCGATCGAGGCCGGATCGCCGCCGTGTTCGCCGCAGATCCCCAGCTTGATGTCGGGGCGGGCCTCGCGGCCCAGACGGGCGGCCATCGCAATCAGCTTGCCGACCCCTTCTACATCGATGCTGACGAATGGGTCGGTGGCAAAGATGCCCTTGTCTATGTAGCTGCCAAGAAACCGTCCGGCATCGTCCCGGCTGATGCCCAGCGTGGTCTGGGTAAGATCGTTGGTGCCGAACGAGAAGAACTCGCCAACCTTGGCGATCTCGTCCGCCACCAGCGCGGCGCGGGGCAATTCGATCATGGTCCCGACGGTGAATTCAACCGTCAATCCCTGCTCCGCGAAGACCGCTTCCGACACCCCGATCACAATCCGCTTGAGCATGTCGAGTTCGCGGGCCGTGCCGACGAGGGGGATCATGATTTCCGGCACGACCGGTTGGCCGGTCTCCCGGCTCACCGCGCAGGCCGCTTCGAAGATTGCGCGGGCCTGCATCTCGTAGATTTCCGGATAGACCACGCCCAGGCGGCAGCCGCGGTGGCCGAGCATCGGATTGGACTCGGCTAATTCCTCGGCCCGGCGTCTGAGCTGATCCACGCCGATGCCGACGGCGGCGGACAGCTCGGTGAATTCCGATTCGGAATGGGGAAGAAACTCATGGAGTGGGGGATCGAGCAGCCGCACCGTGACGGGAAGCCCCTGCATGATCTCGAAAATCCGGGCGAAATCGCTACGCTGTTCGGGCAACAACCGATCGAGCGCGACGAGCCGCTCAGCCACATTCGCGGCCAGGATCATCTGGCGCATGAAGTTGATGCGTTCGCCGTCGAAAAACATGTGTTCGGTGCGGCACAGACCGATGCCTTCCGCTCCGAACTGGCGGGCGACTTCGCAATCGGCCGGGGTTTCGGCATTGGTGCGCACATTCATGCGGCGATGCCGATCGGCCCAGGCCATCACCGTCGCAAATTCGCGGTCAAGCTCAGGCATCACGGTTGGCAGGGCGCCCTGGAAAATCTCGCCGGTGCTGCCATCGATAGTGATCAGGTCACCTTCGGCGATGTGCACGCCACCAATCTCCGCTGATCGCGCCTGGTAATCGATCGACAGGCTGGACGCCCCCGAGACGCAAGGGCGCCCCATGCCCCGCGCGACGACCGCCGCATGGCTGGTCATGCCGCCCTTGGCAGTCAGAATTCCGCGAGCGACATGCATGCCATGGATGTCGTCCGGCGAAGTTTCCTGCCGGACCAGGATGACGTTTTCCCCCAGTTCGGCGCGCACCGCAGCCGTATCGGCGTCGAACACGACCGCGCCCGATGCAGCCCCCGGCGAAGCCGGAAGCCCCGATCCCAGCAGGGTCCGTGGCGCGTCGGGATCGAGCGTGGGATGCAGAAGCTGATCGAGCGAGGCCGGATCGATCCGCCTGATCGCCGCTTCCTCGGCGATCAGGCCTTCCTCGACCATATCGACGGCGATCTTCAGCGCGGCTTTGGCCGTGCGCTTTCCGGAGCGGGTCTGCAGGATATAGAGCTTGCCGCGCTCGACCGTGAATTCGATGTCCTGCATGTCCTGCATGTCCTGATAGTGCAGCTCGAGCAGCTCGAACAGGCGGGCGAGCTCCGTGAAGACCGCGGGCAGCGCCTCTTCCATCGACGGCAGCTTGGCGCCGGCGGCCGTGCGGGCTGCGAGCGTCAGATATTGCGGCGTCCGGATCCCGGCGACCACATCCTCGCCCTGGGCGTTGACCAGCCATTCTCCGTAATAGGCCTTGTCCCCGGTTGCCGGATTGCGGGTGAAGGCGACGCCCGTCGCGCTGGTTTCGCCGAGATTGCCGAATACCATCGCCTGGACGTTGACCGCCGTTCCCCATTCGCCAGGGATGCCGTTGAGGCGGCGATAGACCTTGGCGCGATCGGATTCCCAGGATTCGAATACAGCAGCGATTGCGGAAGCAAGCTGCTCGTCGACGTCCTGCGGAAAGGGAGCGCCGCGTTCGGCCTCGACGATGCCGAAGAACTCGCCGATCAAGTCACGAAGATCGGTGGCGCTCAGGTCCACGTCCTGCGAGACGCCGCGATCTTCCTTGGCCTTTTCCAGCGCGTCCTCGAACCGCGCGTGATCGATCCCGAGCACAACGCTTGCGTACATCTGGACGAAGCGGCGATAGCTGTCCCAGGCAAACCGCTCGTCGCCAGACGAAGCAGCCAAGCCACGCACCGTTTGGTCGTTGAGGCCCAGGTTGAGGATCGTGTCCATCATGCCCGGCATCGAGACCCGGGCGCCGGAACGAACCGATACCAGCAAGGGATCGTGCCGATCGCCGAACCTCTTGCCCACCGTGCGCTCGATATGGGTCAGCGCCGACCTGACTTCGCCATCGAGGCGCGCGGACTGGCTGTGGCGATCGCGCAGGAAATGAAGGCATTCTTCGGTTGTGATGGTGAAGCCGGGTGGGACAGGCAACCCGATCCGCGCCATCTCGCCGAGATTGGCGCCTTTGCCGCCCACTACCGCCTTGTCGCGGGCGCGCGAGTCATCATGGGCAATGCCGGGGCCGAACGTGTAGACGGTTTTCATTTGCTGCTAGTTTCCCCGGGGAATGTGCCGCTCTTGCCAAACATGTCCCCGGGCATGCCGCGCCTTGCCGCCACACGGGCGGCAAGGCGGCTGGCGAACACGGTCCTTACATCCGGAGGATGGCCTTGATCGCGCTGCCAGTTTTTTCGGTGTCTTCGACAGCCTGGTTGATCTGATCGAAATCGTAGAACGAGCAGAGCTTCTCGAATGGGAACAGGCCGGCCTTCTGCATCGCGATCAGCTGCGGGATGAACACCTGCGGCGTGCTGGAGCCTTCCACTACCCCGCGCAGCTTGCGACCGAACAGGATGTTGTTCATATCAAGCGAAAATTCGGTGCCCAGCTTGGCGCCGCCCACGACTGCGGTTTCCCCCATGTTGTGGGTGCTTTCGACCGCTGAACGCAGCACCTGCGGGATCGCGGTCGTGTCCATCGCAAAATCGGTACCGCCGCCGGTCATCGCGACAATCGCTTCCTGGGCATTGGTGGTCGACGCGTCGATCACATCGGTTGCACCAAGTTCGCGCGCGACTTCGAGCCGAGCCGGGTTGCGATCGACCGCAATGATCTTGAGACAGCCCGATGACTTGGCGGCCATCACTGCGCTGAGACCGACCGAGCCGACGCCGAAGATCGCAATCGAGGCACCTGGAGCCGGCCGCAGCGAATTGAGGATTGCGCCCGCGCCTGTCTGGATACCGCAGCCCAGCGGGCCGAGCAATTCGATCTCGGCATCGTCAGCAACCTTGACGCAATTGTTCTCGCTCGCAATCGAATAGGTCGCGAATGAGGACTGACCGAAGAAGCAGGCGTTCACGTCCTCGCCGTTGCGGGTGATCGGGGTCGATCCGTCGAGCCGGCGGCCCATGAAATTGAGCGGGAAAAGGCTGGGGCAATAGGCCTGATGCCCCTTGAGGCAAGCCGGACAGGTGCCGCAATAGCTGAACGACAGAACCACCTTATCGCCCGGCTTGACAGTGGAAACCCCACGGCCGACCTTTTCGACGACGCCGGAACCTTCATGGCCGAGCACGGCCGGCAGCGGGGTCGGGTAATACTGGTCGCGGACGGTCAGGTCGGTGTGGCATATGCCCGCCGCCGCAACCTTGACGAGCACCTCACCATCGCGGGGGTCTTCGATCGATACGTTATCGAGGACGAATTCTCCGCCTTGGCGTTCAATGATCGCGGCGTAGGCTTCCATGCATATTCTCCCGGGTTTTTGGCAATCGCGCGTTATTAGCAAAAGAAATACAGGTTCTTGTCTTGCGTGACTCTCGCATCGAGGATGAGCTTACGCCGGAAGACCTTGAAGCCGTTACCATCCCGACGCAGCTTGTCCTCGCGCCCCAACGTATGCACCGTCACTTCCGTCTGGCGGCGGTTGCGGTACACAAGGATGTTCGACAGAACGTCCAATTCGCCGTTACCGGCCTCGAATGCTTCAACATTCGAAACGAAGTACCGTATCTTAGACGGCGGATCCTCCATCCATACCTGGCCTGAATAAAGCCGCTCGACGCGCTGCTTGAGCTCTCCGAAATCGTCGTTGTAGATTGCCGCATCGTCAGGCGTCGGGTCGGGGCGCCGGTCCCTGGTGAGCCGTTGTTCATAGATTGGCATCCAGTAATGGATGTCTTCGGCGACCATTCCCTGGAGCCATTCCCGGTACTGCCCGGTTTGAAACATTCTGACCTCAGCGCGATAGTGCGCTTCGATATCATAGTGAACGTCCGGCGTCACCGGAACTTGTTCAGTCGACATATTCTCTCCTTATTCTATGATTTTCGAACCACCGCTTGGGGCGCTCATTCGGCCGCGTTAAGCTTCTCGTTCCAGAAATTGCGGTTCGGGAAAACCGAATCCCAAGTGTCGTCATTTGCTTTCACGCTAGCCCAATCGGGTGCATCGATCATTTCCTTCCAGAACCGGTAAAAGCCCCGGTAAGAGGTTTCGCCGATGAAGCTGATCCCGACGATGCCTGGATAGACTGGATGCGGCCCTTCGTAGCCGACCCCCATCGTGGAGTTCATTCTGCCATTGCGCGTGATCACGCCTCGGTTGATGTAGGTTGCCGAAGACATGTTTTCGCCATCGTCGCTTTCCAGCGTCCCGGCGGTGCCGAAGGTGCGGATCGCTTCGCGCTGGATCATGCTCTTGGTAGCTGGATCGGCATCGCGCGGAACTATGGTATAGGTCCACACCTCGATTTCATGCGGTCCGCGTGGATGCCAGATCTTGAAGGTGTTGGTCCCGTAGAGGAACGAGCAGTTTGGGAAGATCGAGCAGTTCCAGTGCCCCAGATAGAGCCGTTCGCGCTCCGGGCCGAACTTGCGGCGCACCTCACCCCTCGTGTCCTCGAGAAATTTGGTCCAGCCCTCCCGCTTGATGTGGAGTCCGGCCGCGGCATTGTCGATCACCCCGAAGCCGTGACCGTGCCGGGTCGTGAACTGCAGGCCGAGATCGTCGAAGGGAATGTCGGCGCGATTGCCCGCCAGGCCAGCCAACTCGCCGCCGATCTGGCTGAGCGCGGCGGCATGGGTCCAGCCGACGTGATAACCATCGCCGATGAAATTCTCGGCCGGTACCTTCCAGTTGCACTGGAGCAGGCTCTTCATCGGGGGGCCAAGCAATTCCATTCCGCCGCCGGCACCCTCCCAGATGGTATCGAGGTAATAGCGGAACTCACCCAGATAGTCCTCCAGGCTGGGCGCTTCGGGATCGTGGCAACCGAAAATGAAACCCTTGTAGGTTTCAACCCGAACGGACTTAGCCGCCAATTTCTGCTTGTCGAGGCTGTTATGATAGCAGCGCGACTCGAGCGGGACATCGACCAGCGATCCATCCTGGCCGAACACCCAGCCATGGTAATTGCAGACGAACGCCTTGGCATTTCCGCTGTCGGCGTGGCAGATCTGGTTGCCGCGATGGCTGCAGGAGTTGATGAAGGCGCGGAATGTCCCGTCGCTTTGGTGCGAGAGGATGACCTTGTCTTCGGCCATATAGGTGGTGATGAAATCGCCCGGCTTGGGCACAAGCGATTCGTGACCGAGCATCAGCCAAGCGCGTGAAAAAATCCTCTCTATTTCAAGAGCGTAAACATCTTCATCCCAAAACACCTGACGGGATTGGCTGGCATTCACGGTGTCTACGAGTGTGGCGTCGCTGCTCATGGCTCTCTCCGGTTTTCACGAACTGCGGTTGTCGTCTGCAGATTCGTACACTAAGGGCAATGCGATGTACGATATGCAAAAAGCCGATGCCACGCAAGTGGGATTGAGAGTGACGGACCGTTCGTTCTGATGGGTACTGGCAATGGTTCTTCTGGATGGCGGCAGGCCCTTCGTTACGTATGGAGCTCACCAGTCTTGTTGCTTTCTCTCGCTTCGCTATTCTGGGCGCTGAACCCCATCGTGGGCCGGGCGGCGCGCGACTTGCTTTCTCCTCTGGCGCTGGCCTTTTGGCGTTGGGTGGTCGCGTTGCTATTCGTTCTGCCCTTTGCCTGGCGGCACGTCGTGGCCGATCGTCGGGTCCTGCGCGATTCCTGGCGCCTGCTGGCGGTGCTGGGCGTGTTCGGCGTGGGGGTGTTCGCCTTCATCGTTTACTGGAGCCTGCAACTCACCACAGCCACCAACAGCCTGCTGCTGCAATCGACCATGCCGATCATGACCTTGGTCATGCCGAGCATTCTGTTCGGGGAGCGGATCAGACCGCTGCTGGTTTCCAGTGCGGCGCTGTCTCTTACCGGAGTCGTCTGGATCGTGACCAGAGGGCAGCCTTTCGCGTTGCATCTTGGCGGACTCAACCATGGCGACTTGCTCGCCCTGACCGGGGTCTTCCTGTACTCGGCCTACGCGACGTTCTTGCGCAAGGTGCCCGCCATACACCACATCACTCTGCTCGCTGTGCTGTTCGCGGTCGGCATGGGAACGCTGGCTGTACCTTACCTGGTGAGCCTGGCCGATGGCGGGGTCGCCAAGCCACAAATTGAAGTGATTGGCGCGGTGCTCTATGTAGGCATCTTTCCTTCGCTGATTGCCTATGCCTTCTTCAACCGTGCGGTAATCCTGATCGGTTCAGTAAGAGTCGGCGTCTACATGAATCTCCCCACGGTGTTCGGTGTTTTCTTGGCGGTGCTGCTGTTGGGAGAGAGACTTGAAACCTATCACATGGTCGGAGCGGCCATTGTCTTGGCCGCGATATTCGTATCGCGCCGAGCAGCAGCAGGCCAGACGGAAAACAGGGGAGAGCGGAAACCATGAGTGATGAGACCGGGGCGATGGCCTACGATGGCGCAGTGCGGTGGGCTGCAAACCGCCCTGACCAATTCTGGCTCGAGGCCGCAAAGGCGATCGACTGGGTCGAAAATCCGCCGCGCGCCCACGACCAAAGCATGGGCTGGTTTCCCGAAGGCATCCTGAACACATGCCACAATTGCCTCGACCGGCATGTCCAGGCCGGACGCGGCGATGCGCTGGCGCTTGCCTATGACAGCCCGGTAACCGGAACCATCCGCCATTACACCTACCGCGAACTGCTGCATGAAACCGAACGTACGGCGGCGATGCTGGCGAGCCTCGGCGCGAAAAAAGGGGATCGGGTAATCCTCTACATGCCGATGATCCCCGAGACGGTTTTCGCGATGCTGGCTTGCGCGCGGCTCGGTGTGATCCATTCCGTTGTGTTCGGCGGGTTCGCCCCACCCGAACTGGCCAAGCGGATCGACGATGCCACCCCCAAACTGGTGCTCACCGCTTCGTGCGGAATCGAGGGCAGCCGCACCATTGCCTACAAGCCGTTGGTCGACGAAGCGCTGGTCCTTGCCGCCCACTCGGTCGAGCATGTCGTCCTGGTCCAGCGCGAACAGCTAACCGCGGACTTGATGCCCGTCCGAGACATTGACTGGCACGATCTGCGGCGGAGGACCGCCGATATGCCGGTGCCTCCATGCGTTCCTCTCGCCTCCGGCGATCCGCTCTACATCCTCTACACTTCGGGCACCACAGGAACTCCCAAGGGTGTGGTGCGCGACAATGGCGGACATGCCGTGGCCCTGTCGTGGTCGATGGCCAACATCTATGGCATCGGGGCAGGGGACACGTTCTGGGCTGCCTCGGACGTCGGTTGGGTGGTGGGGCATAGCTACATCGTCTATGCCCCGCTGCTGGTTGGGGCCACGACCGTCCTGTTCGAAGGCAAGCCTGTCGGCACACCCGATCCCGGCACGTTCTGGCGGACCATAGCGCGCCATAATGTCAAGAGTTTCTTCACTGCGCCGACCGCCATCCGGGCGATCCGCAAGGAAGATCCCGATGCCCGGTTCCTGAAGGAGATTGGCACCGGAGCGTGCCGCGCGGTGTTTCTGGCCGGAGAACGCGCGGACCCGGAAACGATCGCGTGGCTGGAGCGGTTAAGCGGTTTGCCGGTGATCGATCACTGGTGGCAGACCGAGCTTGGCTGGCCGGCCATCGCTTCATGCTTCGCGATGGGGGACCTGCGCCGCAAGCCTGGCAGCGCTGGCTTTCCGGTGCCCGGTTACCAGTTCGCCATCCTCGATGACGATGGACTTGCTCTGCCCGACGGGGCAAGCGGCAATGTCGTTATCGAAACCCCGCTGCCGCCCGGCACCTTCCGTTCGCTGTGGAACAACAACGCCACGTTTGTCCGAAATTTCGAGACGTTCCCTGGGTACTACGAAACCGGTGATGCAGGCTTTCGCGACAGTGAGGGCTTCATGCACATCATGGGACGAACCGACGACATCATCAACATCGCCGGTCATCGGCTGTCGACCGGACAGATGGAAGAGATCGTGTCGCGGCAACCAGGTGTCGCTGAATGCGCCGTCGTCGGTGCGGACGATAACCTCAAAGGTATGGTACCGATTGCTTTCGTCACCCCGCAAGCCGGCTATGCGACGGACAAGAGCCTTGTCGAGCGCTCAGTCCTTTCCGTGCGCAGCGAACTGGGGGCTATCGCGGCGCTGAAGGCAGTTCTGGTCGTTGAGCAATTGCCCAAGACCCGTTCTGGCAAGATCTTGCGTAGCCTGCTCCGTGAGATCGTGAACCGCGAACCCTTCGATATCCCCGCGACAATTGACGAGCCGGAAACGCCAGCCAAGCTTGCGGCGGTTTTTGCGGAAGAAGCGGGACTTAACGACCCTCATTCGCTGAAGCGGGTAAGTGATTGATCCGCATCATGAGCGTTTTGACCGATTAGAGGCAGCGTCAGAACGCTCTCGTAATGGTGTACGATCGGGTTTTGTTATGATCGTAGCCATCCGGTGAGGCTTGCGATTACCCATAAGTATTTGAGACGCTATGTTCGCGGTTGGTAGCTCGTCCCCGGCATGCAGTATCGAGGGTTGACCAAAGATCAGGTCCTATCCTCATGCATGGGAGACGAGCCATGGAATATTCTACGACATATGTAGCGATGGACACGCACAAAAAGACGATAGCGGTATCGGTCGCGGAGGCAGGTCGGCGCGGGGAGGTCCGCTACATCGGTGAGATATCCAGTGATCCTACAGCAGTGGCGAAGATGGTTGCCAAGCTGGCGGCACGTCATGCCCGTTTGTCATTCTGCTACGAGGCGGGGCCGTGCGGCTACGGCCTTCATCGCCAGATCACGCAGCTCGGCCACGAGTGCGTTGTCGTTGCTCCTTCACTCATTCCGACACGTCCCGGCGATCGGGTAAAGACCGATCGTCGCGACGCCACCGCTATTGCCGCGCTGTTTCGTTCCGCCGAACTGACCGCAGTGTAGGTGCTGGACGAAGCTCATGAGGCCATGCGGGACTTGTGCCGGGCCCGCCAGATGGCGATGCAGGGATTGCGCCGGACCCGCCAGCAGGTGCTGGGCTTTTTGCTGCGCCAAAGCCGGATATACAGCGCCGGCAATCACTGGACCGGAAAGCATCGCCGATGGCTGGCAGCCCAAGGCTTCGAACATCCTGCCCGCCAGATTGCTTTCGAGGAGATGGTCCAGGTCGTTGATGAAGCCGAGGCCCGCCGGGATCGGCTTGCCCGGCAGATGGAGGCATTGGTGCCGTCGTGGTCATTGGCGCCGGTCGTGACTGTTATCCAGGCCTTGCGTGGGATTGCCCTGATCGCGGCGATCACCATCGTGGCCGAGATTGGCGATTTCCACCGTTTCGCCAACCCCCGCCAGTTGATGGCCTACCTCGGCCTGGTGCCTTGCGAGCATTCTTCCGGCGCCAAAACCGCGCGTGGAAACATCACCAAGGCCGGGAATACTCGTGCGCGACGCATGCTGGTCGAGAGTGCCTGGACTTACAGACTCCCGGCGCGGATCGGAGAGACCATACTCAAACGCAATCAGGGGCTCGACCAGTCGATCCGCGATATCGCCTGGAAGGCGCAGGTCAGGCTCTGTGCTCGTCATCGCCGTATGACCCGCGCCGGCAAATCGGCAAACGTCGTCAACGTCGCCATCGCCCGCGAACTGGCCGCCTTCGTATGGGCCATAGCGACTAGCCTCAAACAACCAGTCTAATTAACCCGCAGCAGCAAAAGGAGCATCTGCACTAGCTGTCTGGTTGCGACACATCATTGGGACATGGTAAGTAGCGCCATCGCGGATCACGCGTGGCGCTTTGAAGCGCCCCGGGTTTTCAGGAGGCAGTTTTCATTGGGCTATGCAGCCATATCGAGGTTCTCGAGGGCTGCATAGTAATTGTCTTCGGCTTCAGCGGGCGGGATGTGCCCGATAGGGCCGAAGAGGCGGTGATTGTTGTACCAATCGACCCAGCGCAGCGTTGCCATTTCCACGGCCGAAACGCTTGTCCATGACCGCTGCCGCCAGATGACCTCGGCCTTGTAAAGGCCGTTGATCGTCTCCGCCAAGGCGTTGTCGTAGCTGTCGCCGACGCTGCCGACCGATGGTACGAGCTTGGCCTCGGCCAAGCGCTGGGTGTAGTTCATGGCAAGGTATTGAACGCCCCGGTCGCTATGGTGGATCAGCCCGTCATCGGGGCCAGGCCTGCGGGCATGGATCGCCTGCTCCAGGGCATCCAGAACGAAGCCTGCAGTGGCTGACGTGCTGACCTTCCACCCCACGATCCGCCGAGCAAAAGCGTCAATCACGAAGGCGACGTAGACGAAGCCGGCCCAAGTGTGCACGTAGGTGAAATCGACGACCCACAGAGCGTTGGGCCGGCTGACGCGAAACTCCCGATTGACCTTATCCAGCGGACACGGCGCCTTCGGGTTGCTGACAGTGGTGACTGTCTTCTTTCCACGCCGGACGCCCGCCAGTCCCATGGCGCGCATCAATCGTTCCACCGTGCATTTCGCCACCATGATGCCGTCACGCCGCATCTGGTGCCAGACCTTGCGTGCGCCATAGAGGCCGAAGCTGGCTTCATGGACTCGCTTGATCTGCTCCCTGATCTCCTCATCGCGCCGGGCACGTGCCGGACGCCTCCCGGGATCGGCACGGCGTGCAGCATGTTCATGGTAGGAGGAAGGGGCGATCGCCAGTTCGCGGCAGATCGGCTCGATCCCCAAATCCTCGCGATGGGCGTCGATGAACGCCATCATCATCTGCCGGGGCGGTCGAGCTCCGCCATCGCAAAATACGCTGATGCCTTGCGCAAAATCTCGTTAGCCCGACGCAACTCCTTCACCTCGCGCTCAAGCAACCTCAGCCGCTCACGGTCATCGGCAGCCAGCGCCGCTGGTCCCGCTCGTCGGCTCGCCTCCTCGCGGCACCAGCGGCGCAGCGTCTCCAGCGAGCAGCCGATCTTCGCCGCGATCGACTTCATCACTTCCCATTCCGAGCCATATTCAGCCCGCTGCTCTGCGACCATACGGACCGCGCGCTCGCGGACTTCAGGAGAAAATTTGTTCGTCGTCTTGCTCATCACGGATGCTCCTTCTCACAAGTTGGAGCCTCCTGAAAACCCAGGGCGCTTCACACCGCTGGCAAACAGGTTCTACTCTACCTCATGCTTGGAACAAAGTGCCATCACGCAGCATGGCATGCATGATTACCGCGAGCCGGCGAGCAAGCGCGACACGGGCCTTCTTCAGGCCGCGGCGCTTGGCGATATTCAGAGCCCATGTTTTCAAGGCAAAGGTCTCGCGGCTGCGGGTGAGGATCGAGTTGGCCGCCTCGTAGAGCAGCTTGCGGACGGTCCCGTCGCCTTGCTTGGTGATCCGGCCTGTCCAGTCGAGTTCTCCCGATTGGTGGCGTCTGGGCACCAGGCCGAAGTAGGCGCCGGCATTGCGCGATTGTCGGAAGCGACCCGCTTCATCCACCGCGGCCGCGAATGCGGCGGATGTCTGCACGCCGACGCCGGGGATAGTCATGAGGATCTCGCAGGCCTGTGACTGGCTGGCGATAACACGCAGGCGACGGTCCATTTCCTTGATCTGCTCGACCAGTTCGGCGCGCACCGACAGCAAAGAGGCGATGGCATCGCCAAGGCCGGGGATATGCGCGGCCTGCTTGATCCGTTGGAGGAATGCCTTTCCCTGGCCAGCGCCGGGGCGATAGCCGAACGTGGCGCAAAGACCGCGGATCATGTTATCGAGACGGACACGGGCCTCGACCAGGTGGCCACGCGCGGAAATCACACTGCGGACGCCATGCGCTGCAGGAGATTTGACGTGCACCTCCTTGTAGAACCCCGTTCGAGCCAGTTGCGCGAGCCCGGCGGCATCGTGCGGGTCGGTCTTGTTCGCCTTCATTGCCTTCAGGCTCTGGTGCGCCTGCCGGGCGTCGATGCACACCACCAGGACGCCGAGTTCGCGCAGTCCAAGGCAGATCGCCGGCGACATGCGGCCGGTCTCGATCACCGCGCGTTCGATCGGGCCATTGCGTTCGAGCATCTCAGCCAGGGCCTCTGGCGAACTCTCGACCTTCTCCGACACGAGCTTCCGACCATTTTCATCAACGATGCAGACCTGCGTGGTTTCCATCGACAGGTCCAATCCGGCATAGTGCTTCATGGCTGCTTCCTTCCTTCAGGATTCGACAACCAGAAGTGTGCGCCTCCACCGGGGTCCGAGGAAGCAGCCGCAATTACACGATGACTCATAAGCACGGAGCCAGAGGCGCATTGAAGCGAGTTGCACCATGGCGAGGAAGTTGTCGGCGAGTTTATCATAGCGGGTTGCGACGCGACGGAAGTGCTTCAGCTTCGAGAAGAACCGTTCGATCAGGTTGCGCTCGCGGTAGAGGCGCTTGCTGAAGCAGGGTTTCCATTTTCGATTGGATTTGGCCGGAATATTAGGCGTAGCTCCTTGCTCTTCGATCAGTGCGCGAATGCGGTCGGCATCGTAGGCTTTATCAGC